>NZ_MKMC01000024.1:0-43711 GCF_001856095.1 Methylomonas sp. LWB | reverse complement strand
TGCCTATTCGATGCCCGACATCGAAGATTACATCGGCGAAAAAGTGCCGGTTAGGGCCATCGACCAGGAATTGCTGATCGAAGACGTGATCAAGCCGGAACGGCGCGAGCCGCGCGAACGCGTGCCGGCCCACGGCAAGCGGCCGCCGCGCGGCGATAAACCGGAACGCGACCGCCGGCCGCGTCCGCACCGCGAGCACGGCCAGCCCGCTACAACAGCCCCGGCATCAGCGCCCGAAAATCTTCCACAGCCGGAAACTCCGTAATCTCGCGAATCGGCCGGCGGCTATCCGGCTTGCTGATCGAGACCAGATGAGCAATCCCGAACGCCGCCGCCGAACGCAACACCGCCAAACTATCGTCGACCAGCAAGGTCCGCTGCTTTTCGAAGACATGCTGATCCTGCAGTCGCTGCCAGAATCCGCATTGTTCCTTGGCCAACCCGACATCGTGCGAACTGACGATACGATCGAAAAAACGGTGCAAACAGGTCTTTTCCATTTTCAGACTCAAACTGTCGCGATGGGCGTTGGTCACAAGCAATAAGTACACGCCTCGGCCGCGCGCCGCTTCCAAAAACTCGACGACATGCGGATGCACGGCAATCAAACCCGCCAACTCCTGTTTCAATCCGGCGATATTCAAGTTCAACTCCTCGCTCCAGTAGTCCAGGCAATACCATTCCAGTTTGCCTTCCATCGCTTTAAATCGGGGCGCCAATGCCACTTTGGCAGCCTCCAGCGTTAAGCCGTGCAATTCGGCGTAGCGTAACGGCACGAATTCCTGCCAGAAATGATTATCGAAGTTCAGGTCCAGTAGCGTGCCGTCCATGTCCAATAGCACGGTATCGATTTCTCGCCAATCCAGCATCGTCTCTCAACTTTTAGTTGCGCCGGGAAGCCCCCGAGCCGGCCGCGATGTTAACTAAATCCGTCGCGCCTGACCATCTTCGCGACCTCGAGCGGACGAATTCGCCGAATTGGTCCAGACTTATAGACCGCACCCATCCGTGACGGCCCGTCGGGCCAAAATCCAATAACCAGTACTAGGAGCAACCACATGACCGGCCGTATCGAATTCAATCTGGGCTGGAACCGGCCAACATCGCGCCGCATCGAGGATGGCGACGGCCGTTGCATTTATCTGCTCGGGCGCTACTCCGGCCGATCCGGCGCCGGGCGTCCCATTGCGATTGACCTCGACAATTTCGACCAGGTTTTGGCGGAATTGGCGCCGACGGTGACGGTTACCGGCGGCCAGACGTTGCCGTTTGCCGAGCTGGACGATTTTCATCCCGACCGCTGGCTGAAACGGATAGCGCTACTCGCCGACTTGAGCGAACTGAAAACTCGCTTGAACAATCCGGCAACCGCCGAGTTGGCCTCGGCGGCAATCCGCCAGTATCTGCCGATCGCGCCGGCCGTAACCCCGCCGCCAGCGACCGCGCCGACCGGCGGCGAAAGCGACGACGAAACCTTACGGCGTCTGCTCGGCCGATCCTCGGAAGCCGCGTCGGTGCCGACCGATAAGCTCACCGGCTGGTTAGACGGCTTGGTAGCGCCGCACGTCAGTCGGGCTACCCTACCGGAACACACCGCCCTGGCCGACTTGATCGACGCCGTGGTCGGCCAATATCTGCGCGGCGTCTTGCACGCCCCGGCCTTTCAGGACATGGAAGCCTTGTGGCGCGCTACTCGGAATTTGGTCGGCGCGGCGGCCGAAGGCGAACATCGGCTGTTTTTGGTCGATGCCGATCCAGTGGCGTTCGACGCGGCAACCGCCGCGGCTATCGTCGAACATGCCCGCCGCCGCGAGGACGACCGTTCGTCCATGGTGTTGATCGATCACCGCTTCGGCCTGGGCGACGCGGATCGGGCACTGCTAGCCGCTTACGCCGATCTGGCGGCGAGCCTGGACGGATGCGCGATCGGCGGCATCGCGGCAGACTGGGCCGAAGCCGCGCTGACCCGCCACGCGCCTAGCCTGGACATCGCCACCGACCGCGTCGTACTGGCTTATCCGCGCTATTTGATGCGCTTGCCCTACGGCGCCAAACGCGATCCGCTGGAAAGTCTGGCGTTCGAGGAGTGCGCTCTACCGCCGGCGGTCGAAGAGCTGCTTTGGGGCAATCCGGCGTTTTTGTGCGCGCAGGCCTTGTTAAAGGCCAACCCGGAACCGGAAGACTTGGCTTTCCCGGAGATACCGGTGTTTGCCTACAGCGAACAAGGCGAAACCGTGTTGCAGGCCGGCGCGGAAACCGTGTTGAGCGAGAGTCAAATTCAAACCTTGCTGACAAGCGGCATCACGCCGGTATTGGGTTTCCGCCAGCGCCCCGGCGTCCGCCTGCCGGCCATCGTCGCGCTGGCGGACGCCGGCTAAATTCTTGCCGGCGGTCGGCGGGTCTGGGTTATAGTGACTCAAGACCTTACGCCGACCCACAGCCATGCCGAACCGACCGAAAATTCTCAACAAGACCGTGGTCGCTCAGACCAGCCAGTTCCGCGTCGAAGCGCTGGAGCTGGAATTCAGCAACGGCGCCCGCCGCCGTTACGAACGCCTGGCGCGCGGCGGCACCGGCTGCGGCGCGGTGCTGATCGTGCCGATGTTGGATATCGACACGGTACTGTTGGTCCGGGAATACGCCGCTGGTTTGCACCGCTACGAATTGGGGCTGCCCAAGGGCAAGCTGGACGACGGCGAGGACATGCTCAGCGCCGCCAATAGGGAATTGAAGGAAGAAATCGGTTACGGCGCGGCCAGTTTACGGCATCTCCATCAGGTTTCCCTGGCGCCAGCCTATCTGGAGCACACGATAGACATCATCCTGGCCGAGCAACTTTATCCGGAAAAACTGGTCGGCGACGAGCCGGAAGAACTGCAAGTGGTACCGTGGCCGCTGGCGCGGATCGACAGCTTGCTGGCCAGCGGCGAGTGTAGCGAGGCCCGTTCGATCGCCGCGTTATACCTGGCGCGCGATCATTTGCGCCGACGCGATTGAGGCCGGCATCAGGCCTAGTCGCGGATTTTAAACAACGGCTCCAGCCCGTCGTCCACCCCGGACTGAACCGGCGCGGCCGGCGATTCCGCGATGAAAGCCTCCCAAAGCGCACGCCCCTGCCAATCGGCTTCCCCACCGGAATAGAGCAATCGGTTCAAGGCCTCGATTTCCTCGGCCAGCATCGCACTACATTGGTCGGCCAGCCCGGACAGGCTGTCGGTACCGAAGCGCTGACGACCCCATTGCAGCAAGCACTGCTTGGCGGCTTGCGGATTGTTTTCCCAGCACGCCCGCTTCAAGTTGCGCTCCAGCGACGACTCGCCGGCCGGCACCGGTTTGACGCGGTTTTCCGCCACCGCACCGGCTCGACGGCGCCATGCCCAAATTCCGGTAGCCAGCCAACCTAGCGCGCAGACGACCGTCGCCGCCCGCCAAAAGCGTAACTCGCTATCCGAGGCGACCACCGTTTCGACACGCGTCATCGGCATGGTTGCGTCCGCGCCGGTCTGGGGTTGCGAGCCGGTTGGCGCGGTCTCGCCGGCACCGGCTTCGGCAATGATCGTCGCGGCCGGTAGCCGAGCGCTCTCGATTTTGCCGGTACGGGTGTTGAACCAGGGAATTTCCAGGGGCGGCAAGGTGTAGCGGCCGGGTTTGGACGGAATCAACGCGACTTTCTCCTCGCGTAGCGCGGTCAGGCCGTCGGTCAGCTTGTCTTCCTTCAACAGGGGCTGGTCGGGATAGCTCTTAACGCCGTCGATCGCGGCCTTATCGGTCAATTCCGGCAACTGACCGACCGTGGCGCCCCGAGCGGTCAGTGTGATCGTGCGGGTCAGCGGCTCGCCAACCTTGGCGTGCCGACCGGGATCGGACCATTGCTCGCGCAATTCCAGATGTTCGGCGCTCAACCAGTTGCCCGCGAACCCGGCCGGCACCGGCAACACGTTCAATGTGACCGGCTTGGAGGTGACCCGGCGGGTTTCGGTACTGGGCCGATTGAAGAAGCCGTTGAAACGCGGCCGGCCGCCGGCCACGACTTCGGCGTTCAGCGTCAGTGGCGCAATCGTAAACAAGCCGCTCTGCTGCGGAAAAATCGCGTATTTGCGTTCGGTCACCCAATACTCGACGCCGTCGACCTGCGTCGTGTAACTGTCGTCCTCGCCTAATTTTTCGACCAGCGCGTCCTTGATCTCCGGCTCGCCGAGGCTGGCCTGGGTAATTTGCACGCGCCGGAACAGTTTCAAGGTATAGATGACCTGCGATTGCACGTAGGGCTTTTCCGGCGTCGCCGTCACCTCCAGAAACAGATCGCCATCCTGCTGGGGATCGACCGTGGAAGCGGACACGACAATTTTCAGCGGCCGGCTACTGTCGGCGCCGAACCGGATCGGCGGAATCAACAACTCGCCGGCCTGCTTGGCCATCGCGTTCAATATCCACTGCTCATTGCGGCTGCTTTTGCCGTTGACCCAGGAGGAACTGGAACTGCGCTGCTGGTTGAGAATCTCGAAATGGTCGCGCAACGGCCCGAAGTCCGGCTCGCCGTCGGGTTCATCCTCGGCGCTGAACACGATTTGAAACGATTCGTTCATCGCCACCGGGTTGCGGCTGACCGACACCTGGATGTCGGCGGCCCGCGACAGCGTGGCGATCAGCATCAACAAAAAAAATAAGCCGGCGCGCCGGCCTAGGCGAGTCAACATCGTAGGCTTCCGGAAATTAATGCATCGAAAAAGGTTTGCGGCTGTCGCTACGGTCGTCGAACCAGCCGTACAAGGCCGGCAACACCACCAGCGTCAACAGCGTCGAGCTGATCAGGCCGCCGATCACGACGATGGCCAGCGGTTTTTGGACTTCCGAACCGGGCCCGGTGGCGAATAGAAACGGCACTAGACCCAGCAAGGCCACGGTCGCCGTCATCATCACCGGCCGGAAACGTTGCTCGCAGCCCTGGCGGATCGCATGCGCTTGGGTCATGCCGCTGGCGCGTAAACCGCGAATGTAGGAAATCAATACCACGCCGTTCAATACCGCGATACCCCATAGGGCGATAAAACCGACCGAGGCCGGCACCGACAAATATTCGCCGGTCGCGAACAGGGTGATGATCCCGCCGATCGACGCGAACGGCAACACCAGGATGATCAGCGCGGCAAAACGCAACGACTGGAACAGCATGAACAACAAAAAGAAAATCGCCGCGATCGTGATCGGAATGATCAACTGCAAATGGCCCAAGGCCCGCTCCATGTTCTGGAATTGACCGCCCCACTGCAGATAATAGCCTTCCGGCAACGCGATCTTGGCCGAAATGGTTTGCTGCAACTCGGCGACGAAACCACCCAAATCCCGGTCGCGAACGTTGATGCCGACCACGATGCGGCGCTTGCCCATTTCCCGGCTGACTTGCGCCGGGCCGTCGTTCAAGCTGATCTCGGTGACGTCGCCCAGCCGGACGCGAGCGCCGTTGGGCGCGGTCAACATCAGATTGTCGATCGCGGCGATATCGTTGCGGAAATTCTCCGGCAAGCGCACCGCCGCCGAGAAGCGCCGCTCGCCTTGATATATTTCGGTGGCGACCTTGCCGGCGATCGCGGTTTCGATCACGTCGTGAATGTCGGACGCATTCAGGCCGTGACGGGCGATGGCCTGGCGATCGATCGTGATATTCAGATATTGCTGGCCTGTCATCCGTTCGACCCGAATGTCGCGGGCGCCGGCGACGCCGCCGGCCGCGACCGCGATCGCATCGGCCAGCCGTTTCAGTTCGGCCAGATCGTCGCCGAACACCTTGACCGCCACGTCGGAACGTACGCCGGTGACCATTTCGTCGACTCGGTCGGATATCGGTTGCGCCATGACTACTTGAACGCCCGGCAAACTCGCCATCAGTTTTTGTTGTATTTCATCGGCTATCGTTTCTTGAGTCCAGTTGGCCGGCCATTTTTCCCTGGGCTCCAGTGTCGCGATAGGTGTTGAGTCGTTTTGGCCTTGAGGGTCTGCCGGACTCTCCCCACGACCTATATTCGTGACAACCATATTAACGCCGGGAACCGTAGAGACAATTTTCATTGCCTGCATTTCCATATCGATACTCTCATCCAATGATATGTTCGGCATGCGCGTTATCGCCGGAACTATGGAACCTTCCTTCATTTCCGGAATGAACGACGTACCGAGGAAGGGCAACAAGGCCAGCGTCGCCCCGAAAATCGCCAGCGCGACGGCCACGACCTTGAGCCGGTTGACCAAGGCCAGATTCAGGATACGCAAATATTGGCGCTTGCAGAACGCAATCAAACGCGTGTCGTGCTCGCCGTCGTGACCTTCCAGAAAAAACGCGCACAACACCGGCGACAGCGTCAACGACACGATCAGCGATACCAACAGCGCGATCGCGATCGTGTACGCCAACGGCGCGAACATCTTGCCCTCCATGCCTTGCAAGGTCATCAGCGGCAGAAATACCAGGATGATGATGCCGACCCCGAACAATACCGGCGTCGCCACTTCGTGCGTGGCGGCTTCGACGACCCTGACCCGGCTGGTGGCGCGGCCCTTGCGCTCGCCGAGCAGCCGAAACGCGTTTTCCACCACCACCACCGAACCGTCCACCATCAATCCGATCGCGATGGCCAAGCCGCCCAGCGACATCAGATTGGCGGACAAGCCGAGTTTGTTCATCGCGATGAAGGTGACCAGCGGCGTCACGATCAACGTGGCGACGACAATCAAGCTGGAACGCACATCGCCGAGAAACAGGAACAAGACGATGACGACCAGCACGATGCCTTCCATCAACACCTTGGTGACCGTGTGCAGCGCGGCGTCCACCAAATCGCTACGGTCGTAGTACGACACGATTTTCAGACCGTGCGGCAGCATGCCCTTGGCGTTGATTTCGGCGACGCGCTCCTTGATCCGGCCGACCACTTCCTTGGCGTTGCCGCCGCGCAGCATCATCACGATGCCGCCGACCGCCTCGGTGTAACCATTTTTGATCACCGCGCCGACCCGGACTTCGTGGCCAATCTTGATGTCGGCGACGTCGTGCATGTGGACCGGCACGCTGTTGTCTTCCTTCAGCACAATCCCGCCGATGTCGTCGACATCGTTGATCAGACCGACGCCGCGAATCAGATATTGTTCGGCATAATGCGGCAATACGCCGCCGCCGCTGTTGGCGTTGTTACGGGCCAGTGCGTCGAAAACGTCGTTTAGCTTGATCCGGTAATGGTGCAGACGATCCGGATTGACCAATACCTGATATTGCTTGACGTAACCGCCCTGGGAATTGATTTCGGCGACACCGGGAATGCCGCGCAACAAGGGCCGCACCACCCAATCCTGAGTCTCCCGACGTAACTGCAATTCATCCACGGACAAAGGCCGTTCCCCGTCGTCGTCGCGGTCCAGCGTGTATTGATAGACCTCACCCAGCCCCGTGGACACCGGACCCAACACCGGATTGACGCCGTCCGGCATTTGCTGCTTGACCTCGATCAGCCGCTCCATCACCAATTGCCTGGCGAAATACACTTCGGTGCTGTCGCTGAAAATCAGCGTGATCAGCGACAAGCCGTTTTTGTTCAGCGAACGCATCTCTTCCAAACCCGGCAAGCCGGCCATCGCGATTTCCAGCGGCACCGTCACTAAACGCTCGACTTCGTCGGGGGAACGGCCGGTGGCATCGGTGGCGATTTGCACCTGGATATTGGTTACGTCGGGAAACGCGTCCACCGACAGCTTTTGCATCGCCCTGGCACCGAAGCCGATCAGCGCCACCGCCAGTACCGCCACCAAAATCCGTTGTCGCAGCGCGACTTCGATCAGTCCGTTGACCATGGTTTACTCCAACGCGCTACGCAAGCGCTCGTTGTTCAAATGAAAAGCCCCGTCGACGACGATATGCTCGCCGGCGTTCAGACCGGACAACAACGGCCGTTGCTGCGCCTGTTCGGCGCCCAGTTGCACCGGCCGCAGTTCGAAGCGATCGTCGGCCAGACGCACGAATACGTAATCCCGATCGGTCTCGCGGACCACGGCCCGGCTCGGCACCACCAGGGATTGGGTGTCCGGCTTGCTGATTTTCAAGGTAGCCAGCATTTGCGGCTTGAACAAGCGTTCCGGATTGGCCAAGGCCATGCGCACGGTGACGGTGCGGGTATCGGGATCGACCAAATCGGCCACGTAAATCAACTTGCCGCTGACTTCCCGGCCCGGCAGGGCCGGCACCTCGGCTTGAACTTGATCGCCTTGCCTAGCCCAGTACGCCTGCTGCTCCGGGATTTCGGCCACCAACCATAAATGCGACAAGTCGGCCACCGTGTACAGGCTGTCGGCCGGCTGCACGACCTGTCCAACCGCGACGTTACGCTCGATGACGACGCCGGCGATACTGGAAGTCACCGGCGAAAACGAATCGATGGCCCGTTGCTGGGCCAAGCGTTTCAAATCGCCGTCGCTCATGCCCAGCACCCGCAGGCGGTCGGTCGCCGCCCGTAGATCGACTTCGGCTTCGGTCAGCACGCCGCGCCGTTCCAGCAACTCGGCTTCCGCCAGCACCCCGCTGTCGTGCAAGCGCTCGGCGCGTTGCACGGTCAAGCGTCGCAAATTGACTTGCGAGCTGGCTTTGAGATATTCGGATTGAGCTTGGCTGAGTTCGGTGCTGTTCAGCGAGGCCAAGCGCTCGCCCTTGGTGACGACTTGTCCCAGCATCGCATTGATTTCGGTGACCCGGCCGGTCACGGTGGCGCCGATCTTGGCAACCCGATGCTGGTCCAGTTCCACCCGCGCCGACAATCTCAGCGACTCGCTGACCGTGACGGGTTTGATTTCGGCGATTTTCAACAGCTTCAACAGCGCCGGCGTGGCGGTCACCGGTGGGCCGGACTCGGCTCGCGCGGCCGGGACCAAGGCCAAAGCCAACAGCGCGGCGTTCAACAGACGGGCGTAACGAGAGAAACGAGGATTGATGGGCATTGACCTATTCCTGGTAATTGATCGGGTAGCGACCCGCCATCCGGCGGTTCCACCGAGTGAGTCGGTGCCGGACTTGGGCCGGCGGTGTGTGGAGGGCGTCATGGCCGCGACACCTCGGCGATCAGCACCTTATCGATGCGCGTGCCGTCGATATCGACCACTTCAAAACGCCAACGTTCGTATTCGAAGGCATCGGCGACCTTGGGCAGGTCTTCCAGATAATAAAGGATGAACCCGCCGACGGTGTGGTAATCGCCGTCGTTTTCGCCGGGCAGCGGCATATCGATGCCTGTCAGGGTTTTCATGCGTTGTATCGCCAAGCGGCCGTCGATCAGCCAGGAACCGTCCGCGCGTTGCGCCGCTTCGCTGTCCAGATTGAGCTCGGGATTGGGCAAGTCGCCGACGATGGCTTTCAACACGTCGCTCAGCGTCGCCAGGCCTTCGATGTCGCCGTATTCGTCGACGATCAGCGCCAGATCGCTACGCGTTTCGCGAAAGCGCTTCAACAACTGGGTCAGCGTCAGCGATTCCGGAACGTAGATCGGCGCGTGCAATCCGGAAACCAAGTCGAAGGCGAGCCCGCTCATCGCCGCCTTCAATAGTTCGCTACGTTGCAGGATGCCGATCACCTCGTCCAGGCCGCCCCGGCAGACGACGGCGCGCGAATACGGGCAATCGGCCAGCTTGGCGCGGGTGACGGCTAAGTCGTCGGTTAGGTCGATGGCGTAGATCCGTTGACGTGGCGTCATCACCGCGCCGACTTGTTGGGCATCCAGTTGCAACACGTTGCCGACCAAGTGGCGCTCTTCAGCATGAAACACGCCGGATTCCGCGCCGATTTCCATCAACAACTTGATCTCTTCATCGGTGACGGCGGCTTCCGGGGTCCGATCGGCCCGCAGCAGTTTCAGCAATAGATTGCTGGAAGACGACAGCAACCAAACCAGCGGACTGGCCAACAGCGCGATCAGGTTCATCGGCCGCGCCACCCGCGCGGCGACGGCTTCCGGCCTCAGCAAGGCCAGGCGCTTGGGCAACAACTCACCGACGACCACCGAGAAATAGGTAATCACCGCGACCGTCGCCAACAGCGCGATCGAGTCGGCATAGTCCGCCAATAGCGGAAACTGTTGTAAATAGCCGGCGATCGGCGCGGTCAAGGCGTCCTCGCCGAGCGCGCCGTTCAAGATGCCGACGCCGGTGATGCCGACCTGCACCGTGGACAAAAACCGTGACGGTTCGTCGTGCAGTTTCAACGCCGCTTCGGCGCCGGCCCGTTTCTCGGCGGCCAGTTTGCGCAGCCTGGCCTTGCGCGCCGATACCAAGGCCATTTCCGACATCGCGAACAGGCCGTTGACGACAATTAATAACAGGATCAGTCCTATGTCCATCGTTATGGTTTCATTCCGAGCGTCGCACGATCCTAGTGACGGGAGGGCACGGCGCTCACCAACCCGGCGCGTCGCGAGGCGCCGGGTTGCGTTGACCGTACTGGTATTTGAATTTGCGCTTGAGCAGGCCGGTCGGTTCGTCCGGGATGCGTTTCAGCAACTGGGCGTTGGCCCGCTCGGTTTCGTCGCGTTCGCCGGCTTGATCCGGCTGGGCGGTCGGTTGAGTAAGCTCCCGACCCGGCTCGGTCGATTCGGGCGGCTTGGCCGAGTCGGCGGATTGCGGCGAGGCTTCCCGCGACTTTTCGCTCGGGTCGTCGCGCTGTTGATCGTCGGCTTGCGCCGATTGGGTGTCGGACTGGCGCTTCTCGTTACCCGCCGCCGGGTCGGATGGCTGACCTTGTTGGTCGGGACGCGGCGATTGGCCGGCATCATCCTGCTTCGACCCCGGCTGTTGCCGGTTTTGAGCGCCGGGTTGCGCTTGCGTGGAGTCTTGCTTGGAATCGGACGAGTTTTCCGGTTGTTGTTGTTGGGCCAATTGCTTCTCTATCAATTCTTTGTTGTAGCGGGCATCCGCATGATCCGGCTGCAATTTCAGTGCCTGTTGATAGGCTTCCAGCGCCGCGGACAAATCGCCGGCCCGAGCCAACGCGTTCCCCCGGTTGTAATGGCCGTCGGCGCTGGTGGCCGATTTCAAGGTTTCGGCGGCTTCCCGATATTGACCCGCCCTAAATTGGGCCGCCGCGCGCCATTCCGGGTTTTCGAAACGGCTCGCCGCCGCGTCGTATTGTTCGCTGTCGAAAGCTTGCCGGCCCTGTTGATCCGGCGTGCGCCACAAACTTTGCCAGTCCAGGGCGTGGGCGTCATCCGGCCAGGCCGGCAATAGCGCCAAGGCCGCCCAAAATAACAAGCCCTTGCGAAACTGCCAGGCAGCCCAAGGCAGCAGCAGCAAAACCAACCAGGGGCCGGTTTCGTCCCATTGCTGCAACATCAATTCGGTGCCGGTCAGCGGCTCGGTAGTGTTCGGATTATTGAACAGCTTGCTCAATGCCTCGACGTCTTCATCGCCGGCGCCGACCGGTCGATACAGGCCTCGGCCGGCGTCGGCCAAGGCTTGCAGCGCGCCGGCATCGAGCTTGGCGACGACGATATTGCCATCGGCGTCCTTTAGGAATCCGCCCCCGCCGACCGGAATCGGCGCGCCGTCGCCGGTGCCGATGCCCAGCACCGACAGGCGATAGCGACCCAACCATTGTTCCGCCAGCGCGGCGCTGTCGCTATCGACGCCGTCGCAGACCAGCAGGATATGGCCTTGGGCGAGGCCGGCCTGTTGTAACAATTCGGCGGCCTTGCGAATGGCGACGCCGGCGTTGGTGCCGGAACTAGGCATGATGTCGGTGGTCAACGCGGTCAATTGGCTATCGATGGTCGCGACGTCGTTGGTCAGCGGCGTCACGGTAAACGCATCGCCGCCGTAGACCAGCAACGCGGTCTGACCGTCCTTGCGCTGCTTGAGCAGATCGGCGATTTTATAGCGAGCCTTGGCGATGCGGCTGGGTTTGATGTCGGTCGCATCCATCGATCGCGACAAATCCAACGCGATGACCAGCGCCGATTCGTTGCGGAAGGCCGGACCCGGCAAACGTTGCCAGGTTGGGCCGGCCAGCGCGACCACGGTCAGCGACACAACCGCTGCGGCCAGCGGCAAACGGTAATTCCGGCCGGTCGCCGGCTGGTCTTGCAAGATGAACGGCAGTAACTCGGCATCGCAAAACGCCCGCCATGCCCCGCGCCCCAAGCGGCGCTTCCAAAGCAGTCCCAGCAAGATCGCGGCCGGCAATAAAGCGTACAACCACCAGGGACGTAGAAAATGAAAGTTAGACCAATCGATCATCGCTCAAGTCTCCGTCAGCCGCGCCGCAAATAACCGGTCGCCAAGCCGGCGCTCAGTAACAGCGCCAATCCCAACGGCCAATGGTAGAGTTCCCGGCGCGGCCGGAAATATTGCTTGTCCTTTTCGACCGGTTCCAACTGGTCCAACAACCGGTAAATGCGATCCAGCTCTTCGGTATCGCGCGCCCGAAAATAGCGGCCGCCGGTTGCCTCTGCGATCGCGGTCAGCGTCGTTTCGTCCAAGTCGGCGGACGGATTGACCCGGCGGTTGCCAAACAGGCTACGCACCACCATTTCGTCGGCGCCTATGCCTATCGTGTAAATTTTCAAATGGTGTTCGGCCGCGATTTCGGCGGCTTTCAACGGCGTCAGTTCGCCGGCGGTATTGGCGCCGTCGGTCAGTAAAATCAAGACCCGGCTGTCGTCTCGCTGTTGTTCCAGGCGCTTGACGGCCAAGCCAATCGCATCGCCGATGGAGGTTTTCGGATCGTCCTCGGTAATCCCGATGAAGGCTTCGTCCAGCAAGATCTGCACGGTTTTGCGGTCGAAGGTCAGCGGCACGTGTAAATAGGCCTGAGTGCCGAACAAGATCAATCCGAGCCGATCCCCGGCCCGGCGCCGGATGAATTCGCCCGCCACCTGCTTGATCGCGGTCAGTCGGTCGACCCGGCGTTTACCGATAAAAAAATCTTCTTCTTGCATGCTGCCGGATACGTCGACGGCCAGCATCAAATCGCGGCCGCTGACGGCCTGTTCCAAGGGTTCGCCTAGCCACAACGGCCGGGCGGCGGCCAAAATCAAACACAGCCAGGCCATTGCCGCGATGCGTAGCGCCCAAGGGCTACGCGCACTGACGATGCGGGCGTCGCCGCCGCCGAACTCGTCGAGAAACGGTACTTTTAGCGCCGCCTGTCTATCCATGGGCCGGGCCGGCAACGCGATTCTGATCAGCAGCGGTAGCGGTAGCAAAACCAGCAGCCAGGGCCATTGCCATTCGATCATGAGGATTTCGCTCGTTGTTTCAGCCAGCGCTCGCATAGCGCGGCGACGGCGACAATGTCGTCGACCGGCGCCGACGGCCGGTAAGGCCCGTCGGCCAAGCAGCGGCCTTCGCCCTCGCTGAACGGCCGGTCGGCCAGACTCACGTCCAGATAGCGTAGCCAAGCGTCGCCGTGCAATCCGGCGACCGCTTCGCGCCCATCGCGGCTGATCGCCACCCGCCGCAACAGCGCCGACAGGGCGGCCAGCTTTTGGCGATCGTCCATTCCGGCATCGTCGCGAATCGCCGTCAACATCGCTTGCGCGGTTTTAACGACGGCGCGGCGGCGCGGGCGCCGGTACCACCGGAAACTCGCCCAAACTAGCGCCGGCAGCACTATTGCCAGCAGCCACCAACCCGGTGCCGGCGGCCAATAGCCGACCGGGCTAGGCAAATGTATATCCTTGAGTTGCAAGCCATCCATGATCAAGCGTCCTCGGTGTCCGGTTCGGGTTCGGGTTCGGCGACCAGTAGCGCGTACAGCGCATCGTGAACGGCCCGCACTTGCTCGAACCCATTGCGAGCGACCGCGATTTCGCCGGCATCGTAGCGATGTTTTAAGTCGCTGGCCAAGCGATGACGTTCCTGGTGCAGGACCTCTATTTGGTTCAACCAGGCCTGACTGTGTTTGTTCCCTGCCTTGGCCTGTTTCAACCAACGGCCCAAATGGCATTTACGCGGATTCAATATCGGCCAATGCCGGTCGGCACCGGATTCCGCATTCAAACTGTCTCGCAGATGCGCCAGCCAGTGGCGGGTGTCGAATTTGCGGATCTCGACCAGCGCCCGATCCGGCGCCAAACCGGCATTGGCGTAATGCCGCCATTCCGAATACGGGCGGTAGGCGGCGATCCAGGCCGGCAGATCGGCGGCCGGCATCGGCCTGGCGATGGCGTAGCCTTGCAGCAATTGACAACCCATCAACAACAGGACGGTACCGTGATCCGGGTTTTCGACCCCCTCGGCGATAACCCGGCGCCGGAACGCCTGACTCAACCCAATGACGCTCTCGATGATCGCATAATCGTCCGGATCGTCCAGCATGTCGCGGACGAAGCTTTGGTCGATTTTGACGGTATCCACCGACAAGTGCCGCAAATGGGTCAGCGACGAGTAACCGGTGCCGAAATCGTCGAGCGCGATGCTGATACCCAACTCCTCGCGGCAATGCCTGACGGTACGGTTGACCGCGGTCAAATCGTCCAGCGCGGTGCTTTCCAGGATCTCCAGTTGCAGATAGGTCGAGTCGACCGCCGGATATTGGGCCAGCGTCGCCTCGATGTGCTCGTACAGACCGGGCCACAACAGATGGTAGGACGAAACGTTGACGCTGACTTCCAAGTTCAAGCCTTGCGCTTGCCAGTCGGCGAGTTGTCGGCAAGCCTCGGCGATCACCCAATTGCCGATCCGGATTTCCAGTTCGGTGGAGGCGATGGCGGGAAGAAAGCTCAACGGCGGCACCAAGCCTTGCTCGGGATGCCGCCAGCGCAGCAAGGCCTCCGCGCCGGTCACCCGACCGGTTTGAATGTTGACCTTGGGTTGGTAGTACAGGCAAAACTGGCCGGCGCCAAACGCTTCCTCGATTTCCTTGAGGCGCAGATTGCGGTGAATGATTTGCTGGTCGCGGTTGGTATCGAACAGGCGGAAGCAGTTCTTGCCGGCCATTTTGGCCTGATACATGGCTTGGTCGGCATGGCGCAACAAGGTATCCGGGTCGGCGTCGTCCAGTGGAAACACCGTGAATCCGGTGCTGGCGCCGACCTCGACCGGCTGGTCGTCGATCAGGATGGGTTGCGAGATCGCCCGGTGGATGCGTAATATCGCTTGTTCGCATTGTTCGACCGACTCGATGCCGCCCAACAATAATGCAAATTCGTCGCCGCCGTGGCGGGACACGCTGTCTTCCTCGCGGATGCCGCCCTTGATGCGTTCGGCAATTTCGACCAACACCCGATCGCCGGCGTCGTGGCCGAACTGGTCGTTGACCGGCTTGAAACCGTCCAAATCCAGGAAGCAGATCGCCAGCAGCGACGGTTCGCGCTTGGCGTGGGCGATGGCTCGGTTCAGCCGGTCGGCGAACAAAATCCGGTTGGGCAGGCCGGTCAACGGATCGTAATGGGCGATCAACTCCAGCAATTGCTGTTGCTGCTTGGCGTGGGTCACGTCCGAGAACAGGCCGATGTAGTGGCTGGTATGGCCGTCGGCGTCGCACAAGGCCGAGATCGTCAGATGTTCGGCATAGAGTTCGCCGTTTTTCTTCCGGTTCCACAACTCGCCGCGCCAATAGGAGTTGAGTCGCAGGGTTCGCCAGATGTCGGCGTAGAAATCGGTCGGGTGTTTGCCGCTTTGCAAAAACCTCGGATTTTGTCCGAGGACTTCGGCGCGGCTATAGCCGGTAATGTCGCAAAAGGTTGGATTGACGTCGATGATATTGGCGTTGGCGTCGGTAATCAGAATACCTTCATGGGCATCGCTGAACACCCGGGCCGCCAGCCGCAGATGTTCCTCGGCGCGCTTGCGCTCGGTAATGTCGCGGGTCAAGCCCAGCAGCGCGGTGATCCGGCCCTCGGCGTCGCGCATCGGCACCGAATGAGTGTCCAGCCAGCGGTGGCGGCCCTTCAGACCGATAATTTCGAATTCCAAGGTTCCCGATGCGCCGGCGAACACCCGTTGACTCAAGCTTTCGAAAGCGGCGCGGTACTTGGGAACGATCAATTCAGCCAAATCCAGCGCTTGGGCCTGTTCCAGACTCTCGGCGCCTATCATGTCCAAACCGGCCGGATTGATCTGCAACAAACGGCCGGCGGTATCCAGCAGTTTCACGCAGTCCGGCTCGGAATCGACGATGGTGCGCAACTTCACTTCCGATTCTCGGGCCTTGGCCGCGGCCGACTGCAATTCGGCGACGGCGTTTTCCAATTCGTCGGTGCGTTCCTCGATCAAGGCTTCGACGTGAGCGGTGCGGCCGCTGACGATCAGTAGCAACACGTTCAGCAAACTGGCGAAGCATAAACCGCCGATCAAGGTAATCCAGGGCAGCGACGAGCCTTGCGCTGCCACGAAGCCGCTACCTGGACTAACCGTGATTTGCCAAGTTCGGTCGGCGAACGCAAAGCGATGGTGCCACTCTTTCAGAGCGTATTTGCCGGACAGGCTGTCTATGGGTTTGGCGAACAACACCGCCAAGGTTTCCGGCGCGCTGAGATCTTCGATTTTTAAACCGAATTCGTCCAGACTCAGGCCTTGGGTGACGATGTCGACCATTTTGGTCGGTAGCAGCACCGCCGATATATAGCCTTCGAATACCGGCGCATCCATGCTCGACGCTTGCTTGATCAGCGGCGCCGACACCAGTAAGCCCGGCAAACCGGCGGCGTCCTGGATCAGATTCAAAAGCGGCGAGGCGCTAATCTTGCCGGTTTCGCGAGCGTAATCCTTGGAGGCTTTACTAGCCGAATTGGCGCAGGAATCCAGGCCGAAGGCGGCCTGATTCCCCGGCATGGGTTCGATAAACGCAACCGGACAATATTCCGGACGTAATTCGGCCGGCGCCAGCGAGCCGTCGGGCCGGCGCTCAGTCACTCGAAACTCGCGGTAACCTTCCGCGCGCACCGACGTTTCGAAGGCGGCCAACCGTGCCGCTTTGACCAGCGGCAGCCATTCCAGGGCCTGAATCTCCGGATGGCGCAACAAGATGCCTTGGGCGAACACCGCGAACTCGCGGCGGGTCACCTCCTCGGACGCCACGAACACATCGCGCAGGGCCAGGGTATTGTCGAGTACATTGGCGGCGTACTCGGTCAACAAGCGCTCGATCTCGCCGGCACGGTTATCGAATGCCACCTGGATGCGAGCCTGCTCGGCTCGAAACACCTGGACGAAAACCAGCACCAAAGCCAACAACGCGGCCAACAACGGCAGCGCGACGCTGATCCCGCGCGGCCGCCAGAGTTCGCGAGGCATCCCGAACCAGCACAACAACAGCGGCGTGACGACGGTAACGCCGAGACAGTCGCCTATCCACCAGTTACGCCAAGCGCTTCCCAACTGCTCGGGTGGCATGAATTGCGCGGCGAATAGCGCGGCAACGCCGACGCTCGGGGCGATCAAGCAGGCCAGCGGCGCGGTCAGCACAAAGAATCCGAGTATCGAGCGCGGGCTGTCCAATTTCGGCAGTCCGGGTTCCAGGTATTTCGCGGATAAATAGCAGGCGGCCAACACCTGCAAGGTGCTGCCGCCGCCTATCACCAACGCGGTCAGCGCCGAAACCAGCGAATAGTGTTCGGTAAAGTCGGCGATCGCCAGAAACTGGGTCGCGGTCGCGCCTAACCAGACGCCGGGCCACAAGCGGCGGCCCCAGATCAGCAACGCGGCCAGCGCGATACCGGCCGGCGGCCACAGCGGACTGGCATAGCCCGGCGGAATCACGATATTCAAGCCGGCCCAGCCGCTGGCGAACATCGCGGCGGCCAACCAAAACATGGATTTGATGCCGGCGGGCGGCAGGCTTCGGCTTTCGCGGCCGACCTGGCCGAACCCATTGTCTACGATGTTAAACATCGGCGGCATCGCGTTCATGCCCGGCCTCCGGGTGCGGGCAAGGTCGGTCCCAAGGCCTGCCGCGGAAGCTGCTGAGTACTGCATTGCAGCCACGACAAACGCAATTGCTTGCTCAAGCGCTGCAGCAAGGTTTGGCGTTGCTCGAAGCGTTGGCGATGCGCCTCAGCTTGCCGACGGTCGGCGGCGTCGACGATCAGTTCGCGCCAGCGGTCCACCAATCGGAATCTGCCGCTCGCCGGCAAGGCAAGCTCGAACGGATCGAAAATTTGCACCAATACGATGTCGCAGTGGCGAGCCAGATAAGCCAAATGATTTTCGGCGGCGGCGTTCAGTCCGCGAAAATCGCTGAGGATATAGACCCGACTGCCGGGGCGGGCGTGGTGCAGCAAACGCGCCAACGGCTGGTCCAAACCGGTCACCGGGTCGCCGGCAAAATCCGGCCGAACCAGCGCGTTCAGGAAACGCAACACAGCGGCCTTGCCGTTTTGCGGCTTGAATTCCTGGCAGCCGTGTTCGGCGAAAATCTGCCCGCCGATCCGGTCGCCCTGATGCCAGGCCGCCCAAGCCAGCAGCGCCGCCAGTCGGGCGGCCTGCACCGCCTTGAATACGCCTCGGGTCGCGAATTGCATGCTGTTGCGATAATCAACGGCAATAAACATCGGCCGCTCGCGCTCTTCGCGATAGATTTTGCTGTGCGGTTTGTCGGTGCGGGCGGTCACCCGCCAATCGATGCGGCGCACGTCGTCGCCGGGTTGGTACAAACGGGTTTCATCGAAGGCCATGCCGCGCCCCTTGAAGCGCGACAGATAATGTCCGCCCTGGCTGGCGCGAATCGTGCCGCTGCCCAGTTTCAACGCGGCGGCCGGTTTGGCCAAATCGAGCAGCGTCTTTAAGTCGACCGCGATGCGTTCGTTGCCGGCGATTTGGAACTGGTTCATCAGGGTACCGCGATACGGGCGATCAACTCTTTGATGACGTGGTCCGGACTGATGCCTTCCGCTTCCGCTTCGTAGGACAGAATCAAACGATGGCGCAGCACGTCGTAGGCCAGGTCCTGGATGTCGCCGGGATCGACGAAATCGCGTTGTTGCAGCCAGGCCTTGGCCCGGGCGCACCGGTCCAACGCGATGCTGGCGCGCGGGCTGGCGCCGTATTGTATCCAGCCGGCCAAGTCCTGGCCGTACGCGCCCGGATTGCGGGTTGCCAGCACGATTTGCAGCAAATACTGCTCCAGACTTTCGGCCATGTACAAATCCAGCACCTCGGCGCGCGCCGCGAACAAAGTTTGTTGGCCGACCTTGGTCGGCGCCGCGGTCTTATGCGCCAGATCGCCGCGCGCCTCGGCTCGGGCCAGGTGCAGAATCGCCTGCTCGTGACTCGGGCTGGGATAATCGATTTTGACGTGCAGCAGGAAACGGTCGAGCTGGGCTTCCGGCAACGGGTAGGTGCCTTCTTGTTCGATCGGGTTTTGGGTGGCCATGACCATGAACAAGGGCGGTAGCGGGTAGCTGGCCTTGCCGACCGTGATCTGGCGTTCCGCCATCGCTTCCAAAAGCGCCGCCTGCACCTTGGCCGGCGCCCGATTGATTTCGTCTGCCAATATCAGGTTGTGAAACAGCGGACCTTTTTGAAATTCGAAGCTACCTTGTTGCGGACGGTAAATTTCGGTGCCGGTCAAATCGGCCGGCAGCAGGTCTGGCGTGAATTGCACCCGATGGAAATCGGCTTCCAGGCCCTGACCCAACACATTGATGGCACGGGTTTTAGCCAATCCCGGCGCGCCCTCGACCAGCAAGTGGCCGTCGGCCAGCAGCGCGATCAGCATCCGCTCCACCAGAACGGCCTGGCCGATGATTTGGGTGTTGATGTGGGCTTGCAGTTGTTGGAGGGCGGCTTGGCTGGTACTGAGACTGGTCTCGGTCATGTCGAATAAAATCCTGGTTTAAAGCAAGGTTGTGACAGATGGCGGCCCGGAAAGTTTAATTGCGCCGCTGTTGGTCTTTCCATTCCCGATGGGCGATCATGATGTCGACGACTTGGCGGGGATCGTCGGTGATCGTGATCAACGACAGGTCCTCCTCGGAAATCGTACCGTATTCCAGCATCTTGCATTTCATCCAATCCACCAATCCGTTCCAGAAATCGCCGCCGAACAAGACCAGCGGCAACGGATAGATCTTGTGAGTTTGCATCAGCGTCAACGCTTCGAAGAACTCGTCCAACGTACCGAAACCGCCGGGCATGCACACGTAACCCATCGAATAGCGGACGAACATGACCTTGCGGACGAAAAAATAGCGAAAATTCAGCGACAGGCTTTGGTAGGGGTTGGGCTTTTGCTCCATAGGCAACTCGATGTTCAGACCGATGGAAGTCTGGCCCTGGGCCAGCGCACCCTTGTTGGCGGCTTCCATGATGCCCGGCCCGCCGCCGCTGATGATCGCGAAACCATGTTGGCTGAGCAGCTCGGCCAATTCGACGGTCTTTTGGTAATAAAAGTGTTCCGGCTCCAGCCGCGCCGAGCCGAAAATGGAAACCGCGTCGCACAGATCCGACAGTTCGTCGAAGCCTTCGGTGAATTCGCTAATGATCCGGAAAATGCGCCAAGACTGATCGCCTTTCAAGTCGTCGATGATGCTCGGCGAGCTATTCCTGTTTTTGATACAAACCATGGGTATTTCCTGAAAGATGCCGCGTGGCGGCGCAAAATGGGGTTAGCGGAGGCGAGCTGGCATCATCCGGGTGGCAATCGATACGCCAATCTACCGCCGAGCAGGGTGTGCGTGACCCGGCCGGTCAAGGTTTGTCCCCAATAGGGCGTATTGCAACCGGCGCTCAGCCATTGGCCACGTTCGACCCGCCAAAGGTACTCGGGATCGAACACGCAAACGTCGGCGGGGCGCCCCGGTGTCAGCGAGCCGGCGTTCAGGCTCAATATACCCGCCGGCTTCTCGGTGAGACTGGCGATGGCGCGCGCCAGACTCAAGCCATGTTGGCGGGCGTAGGCCAAGGTCAACGGCAGCAGCGTCTCCAACGCGGCGACGCCGGGCTCGGTTTCCGGAAACGCGCCGAGTTTGGCGTCCAGATCGTGGGGCTGGTGGTCGGAACAAATCGCGTCTAGCGTACCGTTGGCGAGACCGTCGCGCAGATATTGGCGGTCGATATCGTTGCGTAGCGGCGGAATCACGTGGTAATTGCTGTCGAACGGCGTAATGTCGTTCTCGGTTAGGTGCAGTTGGTGTACCGCGACGTCGGCGGTGACGTTCAGCCCGTATTTTTTCGCCTGCTGAATTTTAATCACCGACTGTCGGCAGCTGACTTGACTGATATGCACGCGGCAACCGGTCAGCTCGGCGAGTTCCAGGCACTGGGCCAACGCAATCGACTCGGCCGCTTCCGGAATGCCCGGCAGACCGTAACGGCTGGCGACCGCGCCTTCATGGGCACATCCCTTGCCGCTCAGCGAGGCTTCGTTGGCGCGATACATCAACAGCAGACCGTGACTGCCGGCGTATTCCATGGCCCGGCGCAGGATCAACAGGTTGGCGAGCGGCGCGCTGGCGTTGCCGACCGCGATGCAGCCCGCCTGTTTCAGTGCGAACATCGTGCTCAGTTCGCTACCGGCCAGGCGTTGCGTCAAGGCGGCGACCGGGTGGATTTGCGGGTATTCGGCTTTTTCGGCCTTGTCCTTGATGAATTCGACGACGGCCGGCGTATCGATGACCGGTTGGGTATCCGGCGGCAGGCACAACGAGGTGACGCCGGCGGCCAGCGCGGCGCGCGATTCGCCGAGGATATTGCCTTTTTGGGTTTGGCCCGGCTCGCGCAGCCGCACGCTCATATCGACGAAGCCGGGGCAAACGATTTGGTTGGCGGCGTCGATGATTTGATCCGCACTGAAGTCGTCGCCGACTAAACCGACGATTTTACCGTCGGCGATCGCCAGATCGGCTTGGGCGTCGATTCGATTGGCCGAGTCGATCACCCGACCGTTCTTGATCAATATTTTGCTCACGCCGTTCCTCCCTGACCGGACATCGTCATCGACATAATCGCCATTCTCACCGAAATACCGTTACTAACCTGTTGCAGAATCACCGACTGGGGACCGTCGGCGACGCTGGAGGCAATCTCCACGCCGCGATTGATCGGGCCGGGATGCATCACGACGGCATCCGGCTTGGCGCGTTGCAGCCTGGCCTCGGTCAAGCCGAAGCAGCGAAAAAATTCGCTTTCGCTCGGCAAAAAGGCCGAATTCATCCGCTCTTTTTGCAATCTGAGCATGATGACCACATCGACATCGCTCAAACCTTCGTCCATGTCGTGTACGGCGACGACGCCCATGCTGGCGACCTGAGCCGGCAACAAGGTTTTTGGAGCGATGACCCTGACTTCGGCAACACCCAAGGTATTCAGCGCGACGATTTGCGAGCGGGCTACCCGCGAATGCAGAATGTCGCCGACGATGGCGACCTTCAGTCCTTCGAAACGCTGTTTATATTGGCGGATCGTGTACATATCCAGCATCGCCTGGGTCGGATGGGCATGTTGACCGTCGCCGGCATTAATCACGCTGATATGCGGCGCGACATGCTGCGCGATGAAATGCGCTGCGCCGCTCAAGGCATGGCGGACCACGAACATGTCGACGTGCATTGCCTCCAGGTTATGTATCGTGTCCAGCAGGCTTTCGCCCTTGGCCGTTGACGAAGTGGCGATGTTCATATTCATCACGTCGGCCGACAGCCGGGCGGCGGCCAGTTCGAAGGTGGCGCGGGTACGAGTGCTGTTTTCGAAAAACAGATTGACGATGGTTTTGCCGCGTAGCAGCGGCACTTTTTTGACCTGATGCTCCGACATGCCGGCGAAGGATTCGGCGGTGTCGAGGATCTCGGTCAACAGTTCGCGGCTCAGACCTTCAATGGATAGAAAATGCTTGAGCTTACCCTGCTCGTTGAGCTGCAAATGCTTGGTCATGCAGGTACTCCGCTAGGGGTTTGAATTTCGATGCCCAAGGGTTCCGGGCCGGTCAGTTTGATGCGCTGATTGCCGGACAAATCGATGCGGATACCCCTGCAATCCGGTTGCAGCGGTATCTGCCGACCGTCGCGTTCTATCAACACTGCCAACACCACTTGGTTGGGCCGGCCGTAGTCGAAAATTTCGTTCAGCGCGGCCCGCGCGGTGCGACCGGTATAGAACACGTCGTCGATCAAAATAATGTCGCGGCCTTCCAGATGCGGCGGCAATTGGCTGGTTTTGATCTTGGGATGCATGCCGATTTGCGAAAAATCGTCTCGGTAAAAGGTGATGTCCAACAAGCCCAACGGCTCGCTGCCGCCCAAGCGGCGATGCATGTGATTGGCGACCCAGGCGCCGCCGCTATGAATCCCGATCAGCAGCGGGTTGTGCAGCTTGCGTTCGGCGATTTGCTGGCGTATCGCCAACTCCAGCGCGTCGAGTAATACATCAATGTTTAAAGTAGCGGTTGACATGGCGGTTGGCGGTTGGATTGTAATTATTATAGGAAAAACCAGCGAAGAAAAAACCGGGCCGAAGCGGCCTCGACTAGCGGTCGAACCAGCTCTGCAGAATGATTTGAGCGGCCAATTGGTCCTGCACGGCCCATAGTTTAGCAGCGCTGACATGCAGATCGTCGTACAGCATTTGCTTGGCGGCGAACGTGGTCAGGGTTTCGTCGATCTGATGCACCGGCAGTTGGTAGCGGCCGTGCAATTGCCGGCAAAATTTCCGCATACGGGGGGTGATGACGTTGTCGCTGCCGTCTTGTTGCCGGGAAATGCCGACCACCAGGCCGACCGGTTGCCATTCGACAATCAATTTGCCGATGGCTTGCCAATCCGGCACTTGCTGAATCGAGCGCAACGTGATCAGCGGACTGGCGATGCCGGTGTCGGCATGGCCGACCGAGACGCCGATTTTCTTGTTGCCGAAATCGAAACCCAGATACGTATCGCTACTCAGTTTGGCGGCCAAGGGGTCGCGGTTAACCATGGCCGGCCGGCGTGGTCAGGCGATTGATGTCGATGCCAAGTTGGCTGGCGGCGGCATTCCAGCGCTGGCTGATCGGCGTGTGATACAGGATCGTTTCGCCGGACGGGGTATTCAGCCAAGCGTTTTCGACAATCTCTTTTTCCAGTTGGCCGCTACCCCAGCCGGCGTAACCGAGAGCGATCAGATAATCCCTAGGCCCCTTGCCCTTGGCAATGGCTTCGAGGATGTCGCGCGAGCTGGTCAACGTAATGTTTTCAGCGGTCGGAATGCTGGAATCCCAGTGCTGTTCGCAAAAACCGTGGATGACGAAGCCGCGTTCCTGCTGCACCGGTCCGCCGGCGAAGACCGGCGTTTCCAGCACGTCGTTCAGGTCGCAATCGATGCCCATTTGTTCGAAGATGTCGCGCAATTTCATACCGGTCGGTCGATTGATGACGATACCCAGCGCGCCTTCGTCGTTATGCTGGCATAGGTAGGTCACGGTATGAAAAAAGTGCGGATCGGCCAAACTGGGCATGGCGATCAGAAATTGGTTATTCAGATAAGTCGCGTCTGTCATGGGAATACTGTTGGGCTAGCGGGCGGTCATCCCGGTTTCGTCTGAAAATTTCCAGACTCTGGTTATTACCAAAACGTTCACTTCGCGCATCAATTCCTCGGGCAATTCGGCAAACGGCGCGCTCATCTTGACAATCCGCTTGGCGGCGTCGTCCAAGGCCGGGTTGCCGGAAGACCGGACGATGCGCATGCTGTAAATACTGCCGTCGGCGTTGATGCCGACATCCATGGTCAGCATTTGCTGGGAACCGGCTTTACGCGCAGCCTCAGGATAATTCAGATTGCCGGTACGCTCAACCTTGTCCTCCCAATCCTTGACGTATTGCGCCGCCAAATATTTATGCGTGCTGATGGCGTTGACGGACTTGATCTTGGTGTTTTCGGCGCTGAGCTGGCTGGCCCGGATACGCTCGCCGAGTTGGGCGATCTGCTGTTGCAAGGCTTCGGCCGACAATTTCGGTTTGTCTTCGAGCGGCTCGGCCACCTGTTCCGGTTCGACCGGCTGCTCGGGGCGCGATTCGACCTTGACCGGCGCTTGCGCCTGGGTCAGGACTTTTTGCACGACGGGTTTGGGAGACGGTGCCGCCGGCACGGGCGCAGCTTTAGGCCGCGGCTGACTTTCGGTTTGTTCCGCTCTCGGTAGAGTTTGCGGAATCGTCGCCGGCTTACGGGTTTCGCGGCCTGCGCCTATTTGGTGATCGGCGGCCAAGTATTTGGCTTCCTTGGGCGCCTGCTTGGCTGGCGCGTGCGAGACCGTGATTTCGATCGATTTGTCGGCCTTGGGCGGATGCGGCGCGGTGAAATTGACACCGAGCAGGACCGCGACATGAATGATCGCCGCGACGAATAGCGCGGTGAGCAGCGTGTCGCTTTGCGATAACGGCGTTGGCGTCAATGGCGGTGCGGACATTTCAGGCGGATACCTTGGCGGCGATATGGTCCATCAACTGGGCGCTGATGTTGATGCCGAATTGCTTGTCCAATTCCTGAACGCAGGTCGGGCTGGTAACGTTGACTTCGGTCAGATAGTCGCCGATCACGTCCAGACCGACAAAAATCAGACCTTTTTCGCGCAACACCGGGCCGACTTGCTCGGCAATCCAGCGATCCCTGGCGCTCAATTCGCGTCCTTCGCCTCGGCCGCCGGCCGCCAGATTGCCCCGGCTTTCGCCGCTGGCCGGGATGCGGGCCAAGCAATAAGGGACCGGCTCGCCGTTGACCATCAAGATGCGTTTGTCGCCGTCCCTGACTTCCGGCAGGTATTTTTGCGCCATGATGAAGCGGCTGCCGTGGTCGGTCATCGTTTCCAGAATCACGCTCAGGTTGGGATCGCCTTCGCGGACGTAGAAAATCGACGCGCCGCCCATGCCGTCCAGCGGCTTCAGAATGATTTCGCGGTGCTCCGCCAGGAATTCGCGAATGCGTTGCCGTTCGCGAGCCACCAAGGTGTCGGTGCAGCATTGCGGGAACCAGGCCGTGTACATTTTTTCGTTGGCGTCGCGTAGCGATTGCGGCTTATTGACCACGTAAACGCCCTGACGCTCGGCCTGTTCCAGCATGTAGGTCGCGTAGATGTATTCCTGATTGAACGGCGGGTCCTTGCGCATGATAATCGCATCGAGATCGGCCAATTCAATGCGTTGTTCGCCGGTAAACTCAAACCATCCGTTCGGATTGCGTTCCACCCTCAACAGCCGGCTGCGGGCATAAGCATGGCCGTTGCTGAGGTAAAGATCGGCGAGCTCCAGATAATGCAATTCCCAGCCTCGCGCCTGGGCCTCCAACAGCATGGCGAAACTGGTGTCTTTCTTGATGTTGATTTGGTCTATGGGGTCCATGACCATGCCGAGTTTGATAGCCATTGCTGTCCTTTCGCGGGGAAAACCGGAGAAAATAAGTCCGATTCTATCAAATTTATTTTCCGCGCTGTGGTTTACCGGCTTAAGTTTTTTTGATATAAAGCGCGGCTATTTTGAATTAAAAGCTCGCACTGAGGTAGTCATGTCCAGAGTATGCCAAGTAACAGGTAAAAACCCGCTGAGCGGCAATAACGTGTCGCACGCAATGAACCACACCAAAAGACGTTTTCTGCCCAATCTGCATTACCACAGATTTTGGGTCGAGAGCGAAAACCGTTGGGTCCGCTTGAGAGTGTCGCCGAAAGGCATGCGCATCATCGATAAAAACGGCATAGACTCAGTGTTGGCCGACATCCGCAAACGCGGCGAAAAAGTTTAAGGAGACTGACCATGCGCGACAAAATCAAATTGGTATCCAGCGAAGGCACCGGCCATTTCTATACCACCACCAAAAACAAAAAAACCATGCCCGAAAAAATGGAGATCAAAAAATACGATCCCGTCGTTCGCAAGCATGTGATGTACAAAGAAGCCAAAATCAAATAAAGGCTTTCCGTCCGCTGGATTGGGCCGGATGCCATCGCATCGCCGGCCCGGCTAGCGCGGTTTTTTCAATTCGGCCAGTTCGGCCTTCAACGCTTCAGTGTATTTGGCGAGTGCCAGATACTTCATCTCCAAAGCCTTTTTCTCGGCATCCAAAATATTGTATTTGGTCTTCAGTTGCTGCAACAAGCGGCGCATGCGGACCGTATCGTCTTGCAGCGACGACGATTCGGCGAACGATGCCTGGGTCGTCGCCGGCAAACTGCTGACCGGTTGCGGTTCGCTACCGGTGGTGTCGATGAAGTTACTGGTTTCGACGCCGTCGTCGATCGGAAACGACGAGGCCGTTTTCAATTGACCGGGATCGATCTGGTCTAAACCGCCGTTCAGGATCAAAGCGTTGAATTTGTGCCGGAGCAGGATGAACGCGGCGGTGGCGCTCATGCGGCCGCTTTGGCAAACCACCACGATGGGGTGTTGACGATTCAAGGTCTTGATCTGCATCCGCAGCGAGTAAAACGGCACGTTGATACTGAGCGGCAAATGACCTCGGCGATATTCGTCCGGCTCGCGCACGTCGATCAAATCGGCGCCCTTGGCCACCAGATCCTGCATCTCGTAATAATCGACGTACTTCAACGTGGGCGTCTTGATCAGCGTGATGAAGGCTTCCTTGGCCAGGCGCAACAACGACACCTCGGTCAGCGCGGTGATCGAAACGTTACGAGGCTCGCCGGAAATCAGCGCATCCTCGCCGAAGGTATCCTGATTGCCCAACTGCGCCAATTTAATGTCCTTGGCGTTGGGCGCCGGCTTGCGGCTGACCAGACATTGGCCTTTCTTGACGATGTAGTAATAGTCGCCGACATCGCCTTGCCTGACAATGACGTCGCCGGGATTGAAGCGGACCTCCTGCAAACCCATCAAAATTTTTTGCAAATTGGCGGGAGGCAACGCGCGAAATACCGGGGACTTCAACAACGTCGTCATCCAATCGTCGTTTTCCTCGACATCGTCAACTATCATATAACTCTCGGTTTCTTCGTACGGCGGCTCTTGCGCAGCCCTGATCATATCAGCACTCAAGCGTAAAAATCGAATCCTGCTATCCGCGAGCGCATTGACTTTTCGTGGGATCTGGTGCGCTAGCGCGAAGCGGGCCGACGTGCCGCCGGCCTTGATGGTTTCTATCGTCAACTCGTCAGTCTGTAGTGTGACGCTGCCGTCGATCAAATAAATCAGATCGTTACGATCCTCGCCGTAGCGAAACAAATAATCGCCCTCTTCGGCCTGTTCGATCTCGACCAGCCCGCACAACTCCTCGAACTTGTTGAACGGCAGCGTCGACAGCGGTATCAGTTGCCGGATGACCCGGCCTTCGGCGGAATGGATATCGACAGCCACGGGTCAGTTGCGGATAAAAAGTGGTGGGATTGCGTCGGATGCACTTGAATTATGATAGAACATTATTACTTATAGGCTTGTAGAAACATTTCGTCATCCAGCTTGTCCATGCTGGCATTTTTAACCGCCTAAAACCCGAAACCATGATGAAGATTACCCGATTGTTACTGATTATAGCGATAGGTCTCCAAAGCACCGGGGGCATGGCCGCGCTGCCCGGCCAAGTGGATGGCAGTCCGCTGCCGTCGTTGGCGCCGATGCTGGAACAAAGCATGCCCGCCGTGGTGAACATTTCCACCTCCACCAATGTGCGGATGCAGGAAAATCCGTTGATGAACGATCCGGTGTTTCGGCGCTTCTTCAACATACCCAACAATCCGCGCCAGCAACAAAAAAACAGTCTGGGTTCCGGCGTCATCGTCGATAAGGATCAAGGTTACGTGCTGACCAATAACCACGTCATCGACAAGGCCGACAAGATCACCGTGACCTTGGCGGACGGCCGGCAATTGAACGCCAAACTGCTCGGCGCCGATCCGGAAGCCGACGTGGCGGTTATTCAAATTCCGGCCGACAATCTGACCGCGTTGAAAGTCGCCGACTCCGGCCAACTCAAGGTCGGCGACTTCGTCGTGGCGATCGGCAACCCGTTCGGCCTCGGCCAAACCGTGACCTCCGGCATCGTCAGCGCCTTGGGCCGCTCCAATTTGGGTATCGAAGGTTACGAAGATTTCATTCAAACCGACGCCTCGATCAACCCCGGCAACTCCGGTGGCGCGCTAGTCAATCTGCGCGGCGAATTCGTCGGTATGAACACCGCGATTCTGGCGCCCAGCGGCGGTAACGTCGGCATTGGTTTCGCGATTCCGTCCAACATGGCGATGCGTTTAATGGAGTCGCTGGTTCAGCACGGCGAAGTCCGCCGCGGTCTGCTCGGCGTGACCACTCAGGATTTGACGCCGGATCTGATCAAGGCCTTTTCGTTGAAAAGCCAGCACGGCGCCGTGGTCAGCCGGGTCGAAGCCGGTTCGCCGGCCGAGAAAGCCGGTCTGGAACCCGGCGACATCATCGTCGGTATCAACGGCCAGGACGTCAAGGGCGGCAGTGCCCAAATCCGCAACGCGGTCGGCTTGCTGCAAATCGGCGACACCGCCAATCTGGACGTCGTGCGCGGCGAAGAGCGGATGAATCTGCAAGCCACGATAGGCAAACCCAAGCGTCCGCAATTGGCCGGCGACAAACTGCACCCCACGCTGAGCGGCGCGGCGCTGGGCGTGACGCCCAAGGATCAGGTCGAAGGCGTGCTGATCGAAAAAGTCGAGCAAAACTCCAAGGCCTGGAAAACCGGCTTACGCCCCGGCGACATCATCGTTACCGCCAACCGCTACCGGGTGCGCAATCTCGACGAAATCAAACAGGTGGTTAATCCGAACGCGCCGCTGCTGGTCAATCTGCAACGCGGCGGCGAGGCGTTTTTCGTAGTGCTGCAATAAATTGAAAAAAGCCGGGGTAAACTGGATTGCCCCGGCTTTCATCGAGCTACTTCGCACTATTCGGAAAATAGAACGACACGATTAACGTAATTAACGGCAAAGCACCGATCTTTATCAGCTCAAAAATATCCGCCAACGCTTTGTTGTCGGGATAACTGGCGTATCCAACGAATACCCCAATACAAATCGCCGCCATGCCCATTAACACCTGGCGGGCCAATTTTAGCCTATCGCTCTCGTCGAGTCCGACTTGGCTATCGCTCCGAAAAGCATCGTTGATATCAACGTCCCGGGATTGCGGCTTTTCAGCCATCAGACCCCCACAATTCTGCCGATGGCTTGCAATTCATGACTGTCGGCATTTTCGCGCACGATACCCAATGAATTGCCCTTGGATTTCTCCTGCTCGGCAACAGCCAGCAACGCGAAAGCCCGGCGCATGGCTTCGGCTTTGCTGATGCCTTCCTTGCGCGAAATTTCGGTGAGTTTTTGGTCGATCTCGGCGGAAAGATCTATCGTAAAGCGTGGCATGTCAATGCTCCTAAAAGTGAAACCGTCGACACAAAAGACTACTGCGAAATTACTGTAAATACAATGCAAATCAACTCAGCATCGCCTTCAAATTGGCCAAATTGGCCTTGCCGCGCTGTTTGCTTTCTTCCGGTGCCAACTGTTTCTTGTTGGCCCACTCCAAATCCTCTTCCGGCAATTCCGCCAAAAACCGGCTGGGTTCGCATTCGGCCATTTCGCCGTAGCGCTTGCGATGGGTGCAATAACTGAAGGTTAAGGTCCGTTGGGCGCGGGTGATACCCACATAGGCCAGTCGGCGTTCTTCCTCGATGTTGTCGGTCTCGATGCTGTTTTGATGCGGCAGCAGGTTTTCCTCCATGCCGATCATGAACACATGCGGAAACTCCAGACCCTTGGCGGCGTGCAGCGTCATCAGACTGACTTGATCGCCGGCCTGCTCTTCCTGGTTGCGGTCTAGGATGTCCAGCAGCATCACCTTGGCGATGACTTCGGCCAACGACTTGCCGGCGCCCGCTGCATGCGTCGCGCTAGCTCCGGCATTGCCATCGTCGCTAGACCCGTCTTTTACGGCGATGCGCTCCAGCCATTCGACCAGTTCCAGCACGTTTTTCATCCGCCGTTCGGCCGCCGCCGGCGTTTTGCTATTTTCCTGCAACCAGGATTGGTAATGAATCTGGTCGATCAGACGGTGGATGGTCTTGAAGGTGTCGCCGGTTTCGACCTCGCGGGCAGTGTCGGTAATCAGCTCGCAAAACTTGTGCAAACGTTGCGTCGACTTTTCGGAGATCCGCTGTTGCAAGCCGAACTCGCCGCAGGCGTCGAACAGACTGATATGCCGTTCGTTGGCGTAAGCGCCGAGTTTTTCCAGCGTAGTCGGGCCGATCTCGCGGCGTGGGGTGTTGATCACCCGCAAAAATGCCGCGTCGTCACCGGGATTGACCAACAAGCGCAGATAGGCCAACACGTCCTTGATCTCGGCGTGAGAAAAAAACGAGGCGCTACCGCTGATGAAGTAGGGCACGTTGTTCTCGCGCAATTCCTTCTCGAACAGCCGCGATTGGTGATTGCCGCGATACAGAATCGCGTAATCGCCGTACGAGCCTCCGGTCTTGAAGCGGTGGTGGACGATCTCGGCGACGATCTGCTTGGCCTCGGCGATGTCGTTCTTATGGCTCAGCACCCGCAGCGGGTCGCCGAATCCCAGCTCGCTCCACAATTTCTTCTCGAAGGCATGAGGGTTGTTGGCGATTAGATGGTTGGCGACCTTCAAGATCCGTCCCGCCGAGCGGTAATTCTGTTCCAGTTTAATCACCTGCAAGCGGCCGAAATCCTTCTGCAGCTGGCTTAAGTTCTCAGGTTGCGCCCCGCGCCAGGCGTAAATCGACTGGTCGTCGTCGCCGACCACGGTAAAGCGGCCCAGATTGCCCGACAACAGTTTCACCAACTGGTACTGAGTGATGTTAGTGTCCTGATACTCGTCCACCAGCAAATAACGAATCCGGTTCTGCCATTTTTCCAGCACCGCCGCATGCTGTTGAAACAGCAACACCGGCAACAGAATCAAGTCGTCGAAATCGACCGCGTTGTAGGCTTTCAGGCTGCGGGTGTAGGCCTCGTACAGCCTGGCCGGCGGATGCAGCGCCGCGTCCGGTAAATGCAAGGCCTGCTTGGGCGTAACGAAGGCGTTCTTCCATTGGCCGATCTGCCAGTTGTATTGATCGATCTGATCCTCTTCGCAATCCTTGATGCCGTGGCTGACCAGATTTTTCAGCAAGCTCAGCCGGTCTTGTTCGTCGAACAGGCTGATGCTGGATTTATACTCCAGCGTCTTGTACTCGGCGCGCAGTATGTCCAGGCCCAGCGAGTGAAAGGTCGAAACCCTAAGTCCCCGGCTTTGCTTGTCGTCCAGCAACTTGGACACCCGGCTCTTCATCTCCCGCGCCGCCTTGTTGGTGAAGGTCACCGCCGCGATATGCCGGGCCGGGGTGCCTTGCCGGACCAGATAGGCGATTTTCTCGGTAATCACCCGGGTCTTGCCGCTGCCGGCACCAGCCAACACCAGCAGCGGATGATCGATGGTTTTGACGGCGGCGAGTTGTTGCGGATTGAGTTTGGGGGACACGGACGGCAAATACAGCGAAACAACGAAGCGCTTATTATCTCAGGCTGGCGGAGTTTGTGCCGAGAGCATTTGGGGCGCGGCTTTCCAAGAACCCCCTGTAAAAAGGAAAGCAGGAAGTTGCCTGCTATTTTAGTTTTTCCGTAGAATTGAACGCCTATCGAGCTTCCCGCCATTTGCAGCACCGTCATTTGGTCTGCTCCCTTAATTGCGATGATTTGTCGAGGTGATTCATGTCCGCCGTGGTTAAACAAACCCGCTACACCGCCGAAGAATACTTAAGCCTGGAACGCAGCGCCGCGATTAAAAGCGAATTCCACGACGGGCAAATCCATGCCATGACCGGTGCCAGCCGCGAGCATAATTTGATAACCATCAATATCGCTGGAGAGTTACGAAGACAACTGAAAAACCGCCCCTGCGAAGCCTATGTCAACGACATGCGGGTCAAGGCCTCCAAGGCCCGCAGCTATCATTACCCGAACATCGCCGTGGTTTGCGGCAAACCGGAGTTCGAAGACACCCAGTTGGATACCTTGCTCAATCCCACGCTGCTGATCGAAGTGTTGTCACCGTCCACCGAGGCCTACGACCGCGGTGCAAAGTTTGCCCATTATCGAAAAATCGCCAGTTTGCGCGAATATCTGCTGGTCACCCAGGATCAGCCCGGCATCGAACGCTATCTGCGCCAAGGCGAAGTCTGGATAATGAGCGAGTCGCTGGGGTTGGACGCGAGCGTGTCGTTGGAAAGTATCGATTGCCAGCTCAGCTTGCGCGAGGTTTATGACAAGGTATGCGAGGACGGCGAAAATCAGGTGGGTTAAGCTAGTCGTGTTTCAGCGGCGGTGCTAGCGCCATCGGTTACTATCATGCGGAGAAACGCCTGTCGGCTTACGCGGGTTTTGCAAGACCTGGCGCCGATGGATTTCTGCTGGCTTGTTGCTCGGTTTGGTGCTTATTTAATTAAATCCAGCGGACTGGTCACGCCTTTACCGCCTTTGTTCAGTACATGGGTGTATATCATGGTCGTGGGTAACTATTCAGAGGCCGTTTGGGGGAAGGTGGTTACCAATGGCGTCAAGTTAAGCGGTTACAGTCAATGTAAGCCGCTGGCTGAGCGGAGCCGAAGCCAGCGATTTCGCTTCGACTCCGCTCAGCGAACGGCATAGCTGACATCAAGGTATTCACCCCCCCCCGCTCCGTCGGGAGAGGGCGTTTTTACTTCGCGCTGAATAGTTACGGTTGTGGAGACATCGCTGTGGCCGAGCAACTCCTGCACGGTACGGATGTCGTAGCCGGCTTGCAATATATGGGTCGCAAAAGAATGGCGCAGGGTATGCGGCGAAGTCGGCTTGACGACGCCCGCCGCCGCGGCCGCTTTTTTGACATAGCGCTGCACCTGCTTTTCATCGACATGGTGGCGGCGTTCGACTTTGGAACGCGGATCGACGGAATAATTTGCCGCTGCAAACACGTATTGCCAGCCCCATTCCCTTGCCGCGTTGGGATATTTGACCGCCAGCGCGTCGGGCAACCAGACATCGACTTTCCCCAAGCGCAAATCCTCGTCGTGCCAAGACTTGCGCAGCGCCAGTTGCGTCCGCATCGGCTCCAACAAACTATCCGGCAACATCGTTACGCGGTCTTTGCCGCCCTTGCCGTCGCGAACCACAATCTCCTTGCGGGATAACTCCACATCCTTGACCCGCAAACGAACCGCTTCCATCAATCGCATGCCGGTGCCGTAAAGCAAGCGAATGAGGAGGCCTATGGGCTGCGGCGCTGATTCCGCGTGTTTGAGCAGTTGCTGCACTTCGGCCGTCGTCAACACCACCGGCAATCTGCGCGGCTTTTTCGAGCGCTCGAAACCGTCCAACCAAGGCAATTGCACCGCCAGCACGTCGCGATACAAAAACAGAATGGCCGACAAAGCCTGATTTTGCGTGGAGCTGGAGACATGCCGCTCGGTTGCCAGATAGGTCAAGAACCGTTCGACTTCGGCCGCGCCCATCTCTGTCGGATGACGCTTGCCGTTAAACAAAATAAATTGCTTAATCCAGGAGACGTAGGTATCCTCGGTACTCAGACTGTAGTGCTTGAAACGAATTTTATCGCGTACCTGATCCAGTCGTTTTTTTGGCGGTGCCGATGTCGTATTTGTTTCCATAACATGTCCCGTTTGTCCGAGCCATTTCGTTCACAAACAATAACTTGCTATCATGAAAAAAGGATTATAGGACAAGCGATGTCGTATACATTACGTTAGATTTCATTTTCAAGCAAAATACATGACTAAGCCCAAGAAAGGATTGAAATAATGTTGGCCGACATTTCCAATCGCGTATTCCTTTCCTATGCCAAAGAAAATGAAGACAAAGTAGACGATGTCTATCAGTTGCTCAATGCTAGTGGAGTTGATGTCTGGATGGATAAGTACGATTTGGTCGGCGGCCAAAACTGGGATTCCACAATTAAGTCTGAAATAGAAAAGTCCGCTGTATTTGTCGCCTTTTTGTCTAGTGCTTCAGTTTCAAAAACTGGAATAGTACAGAAAGAGTTTAAGTTTGCTTTGGAGCAACAGTCCAAGCGACCCGAAAACAGTATTTTCGTCATTCCCGTGAGAATCGATGAATGCGAGATTCCTAGCCTTCTCGCAGAATATCACTGCATTAATTCAACAAATCTCCTCCAAGGTGCCAGAACGCTCCTAAAGTCAATTAATGAGGCACTTGAAATTCGGAATAGATTTGCTAGAGGAAAAGTTTCGAGAAATGTTCTACAGCGCCCACTACACGACTATATTGTTGAAGAGCCAGGGCAAAATATACACAATAAGGATTTTGTAGTGCTAGCTCCTTTTAGTGGGATGTTTTACAGAGGCCCAAGTCCCGAAGAAAGCCCTTATTGCAGGAAAGGTGATAGTATCTCAAAAGGAGATGCGATGTTTATATTGGAATCATGTAAAACATATATAGTCTTTCGAGCGCACAGGAACGGCATAGTGACAACATTCCTAGCCGAGAATGACTCGTTGGTTAAAAAGGATGATCCTTTAATTGTATTCAGACCAGTAATGAAATGATCCAATAATAGATGAATAGCTCAAGTTTCAAATCTAACATTACGCTCAAGCCGACCCGCTTTCTCTACGCTCCAGCGGTCGGCTTAGCTCTACGTTAGCCATACGCAATGGAGTTACTACATCAAAATGATGATATTACGAGTCTTATCTGGAAAGACGCGTTCGTAGTGTTTTCGATTATTTTGGTATATGACGGTGTCCGCATCCTTACTGTTGGCGGCCAGACGCGAAGGGGGATCAAGACTCTTGTATCTGGCGTATCACTGCTTTTAGTCATGATTGCTATGGCGTTTTGGGTGTCGCACACTATGGGCAAGCTTAACAACTTGATGGCCACTGCATCACGTGCAGAACTTTCCAGTAATTAGGGTGCTGACACATCACCGGAGAAACGTGAGTACGGAAGCCGTGTGCTTGCTTCATTTGCGTATGTTGACAATGGGATCCTCACAAAGTACTTCGATAAACAATATGGCTGGAAAGCATATTGCCCAAATGAGAAAGACATTGCATTACACGATCAAAAGCTTACGACCAAAATGCAGGTGCAACAGGTTGAAAATGACGCGGGGTCATCGATTTACCGTTGGATTGTCTTTGGCCTTATATCCGCCTTGGTAGGTTGGTTTGCAGGACGTAAAGTACGCAAGACTATGGCTAACCCACCGCTCAACCCGGACGATCCGCCTAACGGCGGCCCGCCGGTTAGCTAATACGTTAGGGCGTTCTAGGGTTGAAAGTTTAGATTTGCCTTTGTCAGCTTTGGTGGTTACTGACAGTTTTTTGGTTTACATAGCAAAGAAAAAATCAGGTCTTGCAAAATTATATTTTGATTTGTCACCGCAAGACCCCATGACTCCATTTTTTTCAGTTGCTTATTAATATTGATTTAGATTACCCCATTCAAATAACATAAAATTTTATGAAACTATTTAGCCTCAAACAAATACAACTCAATATATTATTGTTATTCAGTTTTTGCTTTAGCAATTCTTATGCATCAACAGTTACATGGGTATACAGTGGCACCCTCTATGACGTGTTTGATTATGAGGACCTCTCATCAAGCAAAGGTCACTTATCACAAACACCAACTGTAGGATCAGCATGGTCAGCACACGTAACATACAATACTGAAACTAATGATAGTTTTAGTGATCCAAGTCTTGGAGCTTATTACGATGCAATCATGTCAGTTAATTTAACAATTGGCAATGATACGGTATCGATTAAAGCCGATGGAGTTGGAGCGATGGGACGTGATGGATTTGAACACGATTATAACCGCGTAACCAGTGACGCCTCTTACAGTATCTATAAAACGAACAACACCTATGAAACTAGAATCATTGACATCTATCCATCCGAATTTGCTTCGAATGATTTTGCCTTTGAAGAGTTTCAACTTTCTTTTACACATTCATTAGCGAGCGGAGATAAGATGTTAACTAATCCACCCAGCCTTGAATCTAATATTTTACATGATGGATTTATACAGTGGAGATTTGAAGATGAAGCAAGCCCTAACTGGAGATACTATTTTGATGTAAGGGGTTCTATCGATTCAATTCAAATTTTACCTGCTGCCGTGATTCCAGTACCGGGAGCGGTCTGGTTATTCGGCAGTGGGATCATAGGACTGTTTGGCTTTAAGCGCGGTAGTAAGCGCAGGGGCAGGCCTAACATTCCAGCATCGGCCTAACAGCGCAGTCAAAAGGGACGCGCCGCCCTATGGCGGTTTTGAAAGTTTGTTTTTTTATCAAGGTTTTGCGGCTTCGTTCAAGCTTAGTGAGCGGCGCGCCCCTTACCTTTACGTTAGGCATTAACCGCATGACGACCTCTCAAACAACCATGGACTTTCTCCTAGACCAACTCTCGAGTCTAGGCCAAGTATCCGCAAAAAAGATGTTTGGGGAGTACTGTTTGTATTTGGCGGGGAAACCCGTCGCACTAGTCTGCGACGATCAGCTGTTTCTAAAACCCACGAGTACTGGCCGAGGGTTTATTTCACAGGTAATTGAAGGCTCTCCTTATCCCGGAGCAAAACCCCACCTTTTAGTTACCGCAGACTTGTGGGAAGACAGAGACTGGCTAAGCCAGTTAATTCAGGTTACGGCAAATGAGCTCCCCCAACCCAAGCCCAAGAAGAAAAATGCCTAACGAATAAGGTTAGATGGTGCGAGCGCAACGCGCGAAGCCACCATCTGAACCGATTGTTGGACAAGCCCTGGGTTCGGTGGGTCACTTTAATATAAGAAAATAGCTTTTCGGTGTTTTGGGCGGTTGCGGTCTGTTTATGACGTTGCTTTCAAAAAACAGACCGCAGTGATCGTGATGGCGGTTAGGCCTCTCTATCGTCTTGGGCTGCAACCCTTTGAGCTTGAGGTGTTTAAGATGGCTTTGATAGTTTGGCTTGAAATCGGATTCGGGTGATGGTGTCATTGACGAGTAACCTCATGATTCGTTGTGGAATGTCCACTCTTAAAGAGGGCGTGAGGTTACATTTTATGAACTACCTGCCAATCGGGATATTCTCCGCGTTAGCGGCTTCGTCCAACATGGCGCTCAATCGGAGCGCGGTTATAATGCGGCTTTATTCCTCAGCTTTCTGTGTCGCGCCCGGTTAGCTCTACGTTAGGCACCTCAAATTTTCCGGAGCTACTATGTCACGCCCATTTCTCGGTCGATCAGCCATCGTAGATATCATCGAGGATGAAGAGCGCACGAATGCCGTTCAAAAGCGTGAAGGACTGATGAATCATCCGGTGCGCTTTACGGTATGTGGTTACCCAGATCCGAACCGTGGTGGCTGGCATACCATTAATGCGGATCGCACGGTTCCATCGTCTGGTGAGTGCGAGGCACTTCTCAAAGCGGATAATGTCGCGCGTAAGTCCAAGAAGCCTAACAAAGGTAAGGGACCGACAAGTTCCTACACATTAATATTTTGGTACCTTATAAATACAATACATAGGAAAGTAGAAAACTTATGATTAAAAAACTATTATCAACTGCAACGCTTATGTCATTTCCCTTGCTGGCGGCAGGGGCAAATACAGCAACAGATACAACGACCATCCTTATTATTAATGAATCATCAAGTATACTTACTTACAACCCATCATATTGGGATGAGCCTAGAGAGCTAATTAATGCTAATTTTGGTGGATTAGTTCGGGTCTTACAAACTGATTACTATATCGATACTAAGTATGACGGTACTCCAAGTTATGAGCCTTTAACTTTACGTAACATTAGTATAAATTTTCCAACATTAGATCTTCCACCTGAAGTATCTGGTTTCAGTCCTATATATAGCATCGGTCCTTTTAACATGTTTGGCACAGAAATATCCGGTTTTGAGTGGAATTTTTGCGCTCTTGAAACCGCAATGGGATATATGTGCTCAAATACAACTTTGCATTGGGGCGTTCCTGAAAGTCTTGTGGGCACATTTGATGGCACACATCTTATAATCGACGGGTATCTGTCGCATGACTGGTCAGGAGGTTACTATAGCTTTCACGTCGAGGCGTCACCAGTGCCACTACCAAGTGCTTTAGCACTATTTGCCAGTGGCATTGCCGCAGCATTTGGAATGCTAAGATTCAAAGCATCAAATAATCCCGCGTAGATACTATTAGCGATAGCATAATCGGAGGAATGTTGGTTTGAATTGTGCGAACACAAGCTAATCCCAGTAGCCCGTTGCAAAAGTGAAATCGCCGTCCAACCCCTCATTCAAGCGGGACGCCTCACGGCACACCTTAATTTAAGCGTTAGGCCAGGAATATTTATGACCACAGCCGCTTCAAATGCAAAAAGTAGTATTGAGGTAACAGTTACGCACAACCCTTTTGCGTTCTTCTATAAAGCACTCACTGCTACGATTACGATCAACGGAAATATAGAACGCAAACCTTGGGGGAAATATGTCTATGATTTACCTCCCGGAGATTACGAAGTCGCTGCATCCTATCCATGGATTTTGCGCGAATGTGGTAAAAATTCCGTTCGTTTTACTCTAGCGCCAGGTCAAACAAAAAAAGTTAGATATTGCGCCCGGTTAATACGCTTCATTCCTGGCGCCATCAGCGTTGCTTGAAATTCAATACTAACCAGCATGTTGTTTCAAAATAAAAACCAACCGCAATCGAAGAACCACTCAAATGCCCGCTTGCGCGAAAAGTTGAGTAGGCCGGTGAATTAAGACGTTATGCAGTAATAACCCAAGTTACCTCGGAGTCATGGTTATGAGTGAAGATAGAACAATGCGCACTTCCAGAAACTTGCCATACACGCCCAAGGAAATATACCGCGCTTTTTCATCAGCTGATTTGTTGGCTTTATGGTGGGGGCCTGAAGGTTTTTCCAACACCTTTGAAATTTTTGAGTTCACTGAAGGTGGTCGCTGGAAGTTCATCATGCACGGCCCTGATGGGAACAACTATCCCAATGACAGTTTCTTCGAGGAACTTGTACCTGATACCAAAATCGTGATCCATCATGATTGCCCTCCAAACTTCAAGCTTACCGTGCAACTCGTTCCTGTCAGCGAAGGTACGCACTTGACTTGGGAACAAGTATTCGAAGACGCCGAAACAGCTCAAGCCGTCAAGCAAAGGGTTGGCTCCGCAAACGAGCAGAATATTGATCGTCTGACACGTGTGCTCGGCAAAGGCCCCAATGCATAACATGACGCTCGACCGGAGCTCGGTTTTACGACGGCTTTATTTTTCAGTTTTCCGTGCCGCGCCCGGTTAGCTTTAGACCCCACACAAACCCGCCGCGCATGCGGCCAAATAGGGGACATCACCTTGCCCGAGAGCGCCTTTTCCATCGTGAGCATTGCCGCCATGGCGGCCTGGTTGGGCCTTGCGGTCGCGGCTCCACTACCGGCCGGCCGAACTCGCGAGAACATCTTGTTCGTCAGCGGTCGAGTAGCACCACTCTTGCTCTGCATGGCTTATGTCGCGTTTCTCGCTCGGTACTGGGGCTCAACGCCCGGCGGAGGATTTCAGTCGCTTGAGGCCGTGCAGATTCTGTTCGCCGCCCCTGGCAAGATGCTCGGCGCTTGGACGCACTTTCTCGCCTTCGACCTTCTCGTCGGCAGGTGGTTGGTCGACGACGCCTCGTCCGAAGGCAATTCCCGCCTTCCGCTTGTTATCGCCCTACCCACCACGTTCCTGTTTGGCCCGCTCGGACTATTGCTTTACCTGGCAAGTCGAGCGCTACTCAGCGCAAAGCGGGCGCGGGCGCAGTGAGGTCTACCCCACTTAGTTCGGCTAGATAATTAGTAGGATTCGGCGGCCCATGGCATTCGTCGTTCGATCTCCGCAAGCGTTCGAGCCTTGCGCAGTCCTTTAAAAATATGTCTCGGATAGCGGCAAGGTTCCAGGCTGTACCGGTTGGCGCTGGCCTTGGCGCCGTTAACGGTATCGGCGAAAATCCAATTGCCGCGGCCAATCCGGAAGGGGCGAATGGCGCGTTCGACGGCATTGTTGTCGAAGTCCGGCCGCCCTTCTTCGCGATAGACGGTGAGCGCTGCCCAATGCGTGCCCGGTACGCCAAGGCTTTGCCGATCAGGCCGCTCGGTAAGACTTGGGTTATCCGATTACGGCGCGCAACTGACGACTAGCTCGTCGCTGAATTGGCCGACTTCGACATCCTTGACCACATAAACCGCCGTATAACGCCGTAACTCCGGCTTGCCGGCAATCAACAGCGGACGGTTATCGACATAGCGGGTTAGCGTATCGCGCGCTAAAAACAAAAACTCGCTATCGTTGTCGCGCTGCGAATAAATATTGATGCCGTCGCTTTTGGACTTTTGAAAACTCAACACCACAATACCGCCGGTCTGATCGACCGCCTTCAAAATCGGTTTGGCATCCGATAAATCCGTACTGATTTCCGCACCGACGATACCCAGCAGATTGCCGAGCGCATCCGTGTAACTGGGATGAGATTTGATACGCCGAGCCAAAGCTCTTACCTTATCTTCCAATTGATTGCGGTAAGCCTGTTTCTCTGCGGTGGCATGATGAGAGGCAGCCGCGGCAATATTGGCGGCGGCCACTTTACCGTGCAGTTCCTTATTATCGCTACCACAGCCGGCAATATCCTCATCGGATAAGCCCAGCTGCGTTTTCAAACTGGCAAGATTCAAGATAAATCGATCATGCCACATCAATAACTCGCCATCGGGACGCGGAAAATAATCCGATTTAGCCATGGGATGCTCTCCTTTTTAAAACAAAGCGATTAAAGCCATGCGGGAATCGGCGAATCCGAAAGCCGGCATGGCGGAAATGATCCATCGACGGGATTTCTAACACTAGAAATAGGTCGCGACGAATTATAGGTAAGCTCTCCGCTTCTACAAGTGCGGTAAAATGTCGCACTATTGGCCGATAAAACCGGGCGAAGGCATGAGCAATCGCCTTGTGGTCATTTCCGAAGCATCCGGGCGGGTTTCCGACGGCCGCGAAGGCGTTCCCAAAGGCTTGGAAGACGCATAAATCCAACCCGAAGGCACATAAAAATGTCCGGAAGGCACCTTCGCAACCCAGGAAGGCGCATCCGAAACACCGGAAGGCACGCTCAAGCCAGCCGCAGGCACCTTCCAAAGGCCGGAAGGCAACTTCTAGCGATTTTTATGTGCCTTCGGCTTGGGTTTATGTACGGTCGGGGCTCATGGGAGTGCGTTCAAGCCGATTTTATGCCGCAATTTCTGGGGGTCTCGCCGATTTTGACTGGTAAGCTTGGCCCAAAAATCAATCGTGAGCCACAAGAAAACACCTTTTATTACAATCGCTTATTTTATATATGGCACTTGGCGCCGTTGTTTGCGCTCAAGCTTGCCAGATAGAACCAATTTTGAGCCAAATGATGGGAGATGGGAAAGTACACCGATCCTATCCGTCTTGGCTAAAACTGGCCGTCCTAATCCCAGTTTCAATACCACTCTAATGTGTGACGCATCATGCCTGTCGTCTAATACGTTCAGAGCGAGTAGACCTTGGACTTGCAACGCTTCGGCGTATACCTCCATGGCATTTTGTCTGTCACGAGCCAGAGAAAAAAACTTGCCCAGAGTATCGATGGCATCTTGTTGTTAGCCTTTCTAAGGTCAGCATCGTAAATTCATGAAAGTGGGATGAGTCATGATGGGCTTATCATGATTTTGTCTATACAATAACCTGATGAGATTGACTTTTGATCCCGCCAAGAACGCCCGAAATATCCAGGAACGCGGTTTGCCTTTCACTATGGTCGAAAACTTCGATTGGCAACATGCCTTGATCGTAAGCGGTCCTTTAACAGCATCTGTATAAACAGCTCGAAAGGAACGAAGATAGTGTCCACTTATAATCAGGTGGACACCTATGAAGGAGCATAACACGCGATTATCGCGGCCATTAATCGTGGGGCACGGGCGAGACGGCCGTTGCCTTTATGATCCGGAAGCCAAGCGGGAGCTAGTGAAAGTTTGCTTGCATTCGGGCACATCGGTTGCCAAGATCGCTCTGCAATACGGTATCAATGCCAATCTGCTGCGCAAGTGGATGGGGCATTACCGAGAAACAGGACATCCGAATCCGAACAGTCCATTAACGTTGCCGGCTTTTGTGCCCGTTCAGTCGCTGAGCGCAGAGAAACCGGCTGAGTCAGCGCTCAGTGCGGAGTTGCCCAACGGCGTTAAACTCGCGTTACAGCCTGTCGAGCTGAGCGACCTGCCGGTGATTTTGAAGGCGTTGGCCGAGCTGCCATGTTTCGTTTCGACGCAGGATTGAAGGTCTACCTGCACCGCGAGCCGGTCGACGGCCGCAAGGCCATCAATGGTTTAGCGCTGCTGGTTGAGCAGGCATTAGGCTTGAATCCGTTCGAGCCGGCCATCTACGTGTTCAGCAATCGCCGGCGGGATCGGATCAAACTGCTGTTGTGGGACCGCACCGGTTTTTGGTTGATGCTCAAGCGGCTGGAAGCCGACCGTTTTCACTGGCCGAAAGAGGCAGCAGTTGTGACGTTGACGGTCGAGCAACTCCACTGGTTGTTAGCCGGTATTGACTTGGCCGCGATGCGGCCGCATCCGGCACGAACCTATACCCAAGTAGGCTGAAACGCGGATGTAAAGCCGGTAAAATAACGGCATGACGCCCACCATCACGCTGTCCACCGAAGACTACCAAGCCTTGCTGGCCGAGCAGCAACGGCTGGCGAGTCAACTGCGGTTGGTGACGGTCGAGCG
>NZ_MKMC01000023.1:18567-439109 GCF_001856095.1 Methylomonas sp. LWB | reverse complement strand
TGCCATCCGCGATGCCCGATAGAACAGCAGCGGCACGCCGCCGGCTTTCTCCAAGGCCTGCACCGTTTCGTCCAGCATCCGAGTCTGACCGTCGGAAATGTAGCTGGACGACATTTCCATCGCGATCACCGGTTGGTTTTGCCAATTCTTGCCGGTCTGTTGACTCCACCAGTCCAGATACGCCGGCAAATCGGCGAACACGCTTTGCGGATAATCCGGATGGTAAATGCCGCCGTTCGGCAACGCTAACGGTTCGGGCACTTGCGACAAGTCGCCGCCGGCCAACCAAGTGTTCAAGTAAGCAAACAGGTGCTGGCGGTTGGCGGCGGTGCCGTTGATGTAATAGTTGAACAAGCGTTCACCCTGATCCGGCGCCAGGTTTTCCGCGCGATAGCGCGTTGGCGGACTCATAATGTTGACGTGCAACACCGGCGCTCGGCCTTCCCTGAGCAGCTTGCCAACCGCCTTTTCTATTTGCGCCTGATCGTCGGTGCGCGGTGCATCGACAATCACCAGCTTGGCGCCGGCCAATGCCCGGCGCGCGGCGCCCCCGTCATCGCGGTCCACCTGCGCCCAGGCCAGCTCCAGCCCCTGCAAACGCGCCGCTTCCGCCATCAACTGAAACTTGCGCTCCAGCACGAATTTGGTGGAAACGACGGCGACTTTATCGGCTGCACCGACCGCTAGCGGCCAATTTAGCGCCAACACGCCCCAGACCAACCATCGGAATACTCTCATCTCAATACCCTCGAAAAAACGTGAATCCAAGCTTGGCGATCCCGAGCGAAACACAAACCACGCGGCCGGCACCGATCGAACCGATCGGCAAGCCAACGTCGTGGACCGGCTCGGGCTAGGTCCCGCCTCGATCCCATTGCCGCTCAAAATTGATAGGTCAAACCGGCCCGGAACGTGAACGGGCCGTCGCCGGTCCCCGCTAGCCCGGTATAACTTCTGACATTGCTGGCATTGGACGACACCCGCGACGAATACTGGGCATCGAACAAATTCAACGCTTGCAAGGACAGTGTCCAATCCTTCCACTTATAGGCGGTACGCAGATTGAACAGCATCGGTCGCGCGTATTTATCGGTATTTTGCACGTTGGTGTAGTAGCCGCTGACGTAATCGGCTTCCAGTTCGACACTCCAACCCGGCAACGGATACACGGTCACCCGACCATTAACGTGATGCTTGGGCGAGCTGACCAACATATTGTTTTGCAGTTTCACCGCACCGGAGTTATAGATGTCCCAGCTGTTCCAAGTCAGGGTATGCGCCACGTCGAATTTGACCAGCTCATGCGGGCGATAAGACAGACTGGTCTCGAACCCGCGCGCGGTGACCGCGCCAGGGTTAGACGAAAAGGTTGCATTGGTTTTTGCGGTATTGGGGCGGCCTCGGATCGTATTCGGCAGTGCCGACCAACCCGGACAGGCCGCCGGCGACTCGCTGCACAATACCGACGCGATGTAATCGTCAATATTGGTTTCGTAGACATCGACATCGTAGCTGAGCCCGGCGTCGCGGAAATAGCCACGCAAGCCCAGTTGTTTAGTGATGCTGGTTTCGGGGCGGATGTTGTAGTTAGGATAGACCGCGGTCACGGTATTGCCGGTGCCGGGTACCAACCAGCCGTCGGCCATGCCCATCCACACTACGTGATCCTTGGCATATTCCCAACTCAAGCCGCCTTTTTTTATCAAATGACTGTAGGTATTTTCGCCGTCCTTCGCGGTGGAACCGGTCGCCACCAGAATTTGATCGATTTGCTGCTCGAATTCCTCATGGCGTAGACCGAAATTGAAGCGCAAATTATCGAAGGTCGACAGCCACGACTGGCGGTCGAACGCGCCATTCAGCGGAGATATTTCGTATTGAATGAATGGCGCGATTTGGGTCTCGTTAGACTCGGTAATCGAGTTGACCGTGGTTCTGGCAAAGCCGTTGGTCACTCTATTCCAGACTTTGGTGTACTGGGTTCCGTTGATGACATCCAAGCCGGTATACACCCGCGATTTCAAGAAATCAAAGTCCTGGCGAAACAGGGCATGGCCATTGTTTTCGGCAAAATCGACTTCGTTAATGCGCGCGTTCGAAGCGCCGGAACCGCCGCCGGAATTACCATCCCAGCCGTTTTGCTCGCGGCGGCTGAAGGCCACTGTCAACTCGCCGCCAGTGCCGATTTGGCGAACGTAAGACGCGGTACCGGTCAAATATTCGAAGTCCTGATACAGATTCTTACTGTTTGGGCTGGCCTGTCGCCAATTTTCGTCGAATTCATCGCGCGTTAACGAGCCACCGCTTTCTTCGTACCAATCGACGTGCTCCAAGCGCATCGTTAATTTGGAGACATCGTCCGGGCGATACACCAGTTTACCGCTGGCGGAACCCCGATCGGAACTGGTGCGATCGCGCCAAGGATTGCGTTCCATTTGGCTGAAACCGGCGAAATAACCCAAATCCCGGTTCAACATGCCGCTGGCCGAACCCTGAGTACGCCAGAAATCGTCTGTACCGTATTCCTGCGACAAGCGATAGGTCGGGGTTTGAGTGGGGTCCTTGGTAATCAGGTTCCAGGAACCGGCGATATTATTGCTGGGATAGAGTACCGAGCCTGGCCCGCGTATCACTTCGATACGCTCGATTTCGGCCGGATTGAATTGATCAAGCGTCGTGAAACTTTGGTTCATCGGTGAATGTATCAACAAGCCGTCCACCAGATTCAAGCTGTAGGATTTGCCGCCGTCGGGTATCCGCATGTTTCTGACCATGCTGACGCCGGGAATTCGGTTAAATTGCTCGCGCAGCAGATCGACGTATTTGACCGTTTCCAATTCGGTTTGATCGATGATGCTGCCGGGCTGCGAGGTCGTTTTCGTCAATTGACCGAGCGCCGTGCGTTCCTGTACCGGCTTTTTGCTGCTGTCTTCGGTCAGCCAGTTATCCAGCAAACCCAACGGCGTGGCGGTAATATGCACGGTTTCCAGGGTTTTCGCGGCCTCCTCGGCCTCCGCCGATCCGCCCGGTAACGCCAACGCGGCACCAACCAAAATCCCCAGTTTCTTGTTCATTTCGACTCCTTTTTGCGATTTTATTGTTGTTACTATTAAATTCGTTGAGTACAATAGCGACGGACCTATGTTGGAACGCCCTGTCTCGCCGCTTAAGCCGATCCACTACACCTATCTCGTCCATTCCCGTATCGGGCCAAGCCCCTCCGTCCCACACCGCACCAGCCCGCGCTAGTCGCTCGATTCAGAAACCGTCCGGCTAGACCGCCCGCCGCGAATCGCGCCGCCCGATCAACTTCCGACCTTCACCGCCCGACGCTGGCTCGCGCCGGCATAGCCGTCGGGTTCACCAACTTTGCCGGTCACCACGGTGTCACCGGCTTGCAGAGCGCCGGCCAGTACTTCGCTGTTACGGTTGTCGGTGATGCCTGTCTTAACCTCGACGGCACGCAATTGCCCGGCACTATCCAAGACGTATACCCGGCTGGCGGAATCGGCGCTTTTCTCCGGCCGTCGCGCGGGAACGGCCGATCCCGCGTCGGGCCGAAACCGCAACGCCGCATTCGGCACCAACACGGCCGCGCGGCTTTCTTGCAAGGTTACGTTGACGTAAGCCGTCATACCGGGAAACAGGATCCGCTCGGGGTTGTCCACCCAAATCACCACATCGTAGGTGACCACGTTTTGGTCTACGGACGGATTCAGGCGGATTTGCGCGACTTCGCCAGTGAATTCGCGCTCCGGAAAGGCATCGACGCTGAAACTCACCGATTGCCCCGGTTTGACCGCGCCGATCTCGGATTCGGCGAAATTGGCATCGATCCGCATCTTGGTCAGGTCTTCGGCGATCGTCAGCAAGGTTGGCGTCTGAAATTTGGCGGCGACGGTTTGGCCGATCTCCACGAACCGGTCCAATACAATGCCGTCGGCCGGCGCGCGAATCACGGTGTCGGCCAAATCCACCCGATCTTTTTGCAGTTGAGCGTGGGCCCGCTCTACCCCCGCCGCCGCCGCCCGCCGGGTTTGAACCGCTTGATCCAACTCGGCGACGCTTGCGAACGCTTGGACCGCCAAGGCCCGTACTCGATTTTCATCGACCTTGGCCCTCGCCAGCTCCGCTTCGGCGCCGACCAACGCCGCCGCGCTGTGGGCGACTTGAGCCCGCGACAACGCATCGTCCAAGATCAACAACACTTGGCCCGCCTCGACGCGACTGTTGTAATCGACACATAATTCCCGCACCGTGCCGGACACCTTGGCGCCAACCGTGAACACCCGCCGCGGACTCAAAGCGCCATTGGCCGCCACGCTCAGCGTCACGTCGCCCTTGGATACCACGGCGGTTTTGTAACTGGGACCCTTGGTCCAACCGACTCCGCCGGGCCAATTGGCGTAACCCAGGCCGGTGGCGGCGATCAGCGTACTAACCAACAGGATTTTGCCCATCCCTGGATAAGCCACTATTTTGCGAGGTTATTTTGGTTCCGGCAGCCGACGGCCGGAACAGGGCTTGACGCTCGCGGCACGAACGCTGGCGATATGCCGGTAATGTTCGCCCCACCATACGGAGCTTTGGCAGGATTGGACGTCGCCGAGGCATGGTGTTTCGGCGGGCCACGCCAAAGTTACTCCGGAGAGCACCTCGGATTCGCCAGGATGCGGATAGGCAAACACCGTGATTGGCAACACCGCCAAGGCGAACGCCAAATACCCATTTTTCCGCATTTCTATCTCCTTCAATGTCAGGGTCCAATCCAACGAGTCGCGCCAGAGTACCGGCCAAATGTGCAAAAAATGAGGAAATAGTGAGAAAAATTGTGGAAATTAAAGTGGCCGACGATACCCTACACCGCCCGCAAAATAAAACGCGGATAAACGGACGATAATCCGCGATTTAGGGTATCGGCAAGTCTCGTGGCTGGCTCGCGAGCCGGGCCGCCCGCCAAGCCGAACCTGGCGCCGGTCGCCAATAGCAACCACAACCGATCGGTTGTCAAGAACAGACGGAATGAGCGGACGGCGCGCAAACGTTCGCTAGGAGCGGCACAACTCGGCTAAGGCTTGACTCAAACCGGCTCGCGTTTCAGAAACACGCCCGCCATCAATGTCGCCGCGAACAAAGCCAATAACCACGCACTCGCCACGTCGAGAACGGACTGACCTTCGTCAACCCGCTCCTGTTTCTGTTCGGTCATTTCAAATCCATCGACTTTGGCGGGAGCGGCCGGACTGGCCGAAGCGGGAGCCGCCGCGGATCTCGGTGAACCGGCGGCGGCTTGGCCGGCCGAGGTCTGATCCGAGGCCGAAGCCAGCGCCGCTTGAGCGCCGGCACTCGCTTTCGACGGTTGCGGACCAAGCGAAGGCGCCGGCAATTTGAGCGCGGCTTCGCCGACCTTGCGGTCTTGGGCTTCGGCTAACGCAACCACTTCCCGGCTGGAACAGGTATCGCGGTCGCAAGCTACGCCGGCTTCGGCGATCGCATCGCGGTTGGCCTGTTCCAGCGCGGCCTTGGTGGCAGGATCGGCTTGCCAATAGCCTTTGTTAACGGCGGTGAGCATCCGATCGATCATGCCTTGATAGGCCAGCATGTTTTGCGCATCCCGGAACTTTTGCTTGATGTCCAAGCGGTTACGATCCGCCACGTAGGTCTCGTATAGCTCTTGCCATTTCTGATTGCCGACTGCTTCCGGCACCGTGACCTGCCAGCCCCACAGGTTTTCCGCGACCTTGCCGACGAACCGCGCGCCGGCGTAACCTTCCTTCATCATGGCCTCTATCCATTGTGGATTCAGATAACGGGTACGCATCTCGGTGCCGATAAATTTTTCCAACGTCTCGTGCCGCGGATGGTTGGGATTGGCCAAATTGGCCACCAGCACTTCCGGCGAGCGGCCATTGACGGCGCGCACGGCCAACGCCGCGCCGCCCAAATCCTGGTAAAAGTCGTCGTTATCCAAGGCCGCGTAGGTGTTGCTCGAACGGCTGTGGATACTGGCCTTGACGTCTTTTAGCACAAGCTTGAACAAATCCACGCCCAACTTGGCCTCGACCTGCTTGCCGTGGGCAGCCTGCCCGTTCTTGCCGCTGATGTCGATACCGCCCCAAAATCCTTGGCCGAACGGGTTGCCGACCCGGTTCAAATACACTCCAGCCAAGTCCTGTTCCTTTTGCCAAGTATTGGATAGCGGAATCACCTTGTTCAAGTCGTTGCCGTAGCTGCCGGTCGGCTCGGAAAACAGGCGCACACCGGCCAAACGTTCGGCTTGGGCCTTGGGCACGCCGCGTTTTAGCAAAGCCGCCAAGGCTTTTTGGTAATTTTGGGCAATCTGATTGCCCGGTTCGTCGGCCAGCCGAGCGGCGGTGACGGCCTTGTCCAACAACAACATCAGCGGGCCGAATTGGTCGCGATACATGCCCGACGGCAGAATGACCACGTCAATGCGCGGCCGCCCCAATTCCTTCTGGCTGATGACTTCCACGCCAGCCGCCGCGCCGCGCGGATCCCAGAGCGGCTTGACGCCGAGCAAACGCAGGATTTGCGCTTCGATCATGCCTTCGTGGCGGTTGCTTTCCACGCCCCACAGATTAAACGAGAGCTTGTCCGGATATTGACCGTTGTGACGCTGCCGGTAATCGGCCAATAAGGCTTCGGCCTGCTTGGCACCCTCGGCGTAAGTGGCGGCGGTCGGCAAGCGGCTGGGATCGAAGCCGTACAAATTACGCCCGGTTGGCAGCGAGTCCGGGTTGCGGATCGGATCGTTACCGCCTCCGGCCGCGATGTAACCGCCGCGCAAGCCGTTGACCAAGGCGTCCAGTTCGGCTACACCACTCTGTTCCAGGCGCGCCGAATAGTCGGCGATTTTCGCGGCGCGCTGTTCCGGCGACAAATTGGTTTCCACGCTCAACATCGCTTCCACCGTGGTTTGCCGGCCGTGCTGGCCGGGCGCGACGCCGAAGGTATGCAAACCGTGCGGCGCGTGAGCCTCGCCGACCTCCTTCAGATGTTGTTCCAGCGTATCGACCTGCGCGGCGGTCTGGACTGCGTCGAAGCCCATATCCTTGGCAATACCCAGCTTGATCGCCAGCGCAGACACCTCGCCGAGTATCGCTTCGGCGGCGACCGGGCCTTTTTGCGCCGCGAGTCGGTAATCGCTGATCAAAGCGGTCAGTTTGAGCAATTCGGTATTCAGTTTGGCCTTATCCAGCGGCGGCGTCAGATAGCTGATCAAGGCCGCCATGCCCCGGCGCTTGGCTTGCACGCCCTCGCCGATGTTATCGACGATGTAAGGATAAAACTGCGGCACCGCGCCGACGAAGATTTCGCCGGGATCGTCGTTTAAGTAACCGACTTCGCGGCCGCCGTGCCATTCGTGGGTGCCGTGGGTACCGAGATGCACCATCGCGTGCGCCTGAAATTCGTGCTGCAACCAAAGGTAATACGCCACATATTGATGGTGCGGCGGCAAGTGCACATCGTGGTAATGCATTTGCTTGTCGCCGTGATGGTGTTGCCGCGCGCCGGCATCGTGATAAAGTTTGTCGGGATCGACGCTGCCCATTCGATCCGGCTGCGGATTCAGCATAACGTTACCGACCCGCACGCTCGGAAACACGAAATAGGCCTTGCCCTTGTCGTCGTGCCAGAGCATGGCCCGGGCTTTTTCCGGTTCGCCCCAGAATTGCAACATCGGCTTGCGGATGGTCTCCGGCAGTTCGGCAAACCATTTTCGATAGGTATCCACCGGCAACAGACTGGTTTGACCACCGCGCACCAGGGCTTCTAGCGCCCCTGGCGCGTAACCGCCGACATTGGTACCGTGTTTTTGCACCAGCTCGAACAAACCTTGTTCATCGGCCGGCAATTGACCGGTGTCGTAGCCCTCGGCTTTTAGGCGTTGCAAAATCGCCCACAACGACTTGGGCAACACGTTTAAATAGGACGCGCCGACGTTTTCCTTGCCGGGCGGATAGTTGTAATAAATCAACGCCACCCGCTTATCGGCATTGGCGGTTTTGCGCAACGCGATCAGCCGTTGCAGGCGTTCGGTAGCCCGCTCGACCCGCTCCGGAATCGGCGCGTCCAGGTCATACGTAATATCCAGATCGGCATCGTAATGTCGTTCCTTGCTGGCAACCACGGTTGGCGCGATCGCCCCGCCAAGTTCGGTACTCCCCACCTGCCAGGAACGCTCCATGATGTCCATGCCGATTTGCGATTGGCTATACTGACTCAAACTTTGCGTTTGCAACGAAATCAAATTCAGCATCGGCACGTTCAGACGGCTGAGCAGCGGCGCGGTCTGTCTCGGAGTCAAGTCAAACTTACCTGCCATCAGCAAAATGCCGGCTACCCGCGATTTGCCGTTTTCGTCCAGCAGCAAGGTTTCGATTTCCTGATTGGTATGTACGCCGTAAGTCACCACCGGATTGAAGCCCCGCGCGGCAATCGAGCGCGTCAAGGCAGTGATGGTATCGTTCCTGCCCGACAAGGCCGAATTGCGGTAAATCACCAGTGCCACCCAGTCCTGACCAGGTTTGCACAACTCGCAATCATGGGCATAACTGGCAAAATCCTGGTAATCGCGCTTGGTCAACGGATTGAAATAGGCGATTTCCGGCAACGGTGCCGGCGCCGGCACCTGGCTCAGATTCAGCCGCGCCGCCAGTGCGTGGCGCACCATGTTCGCCAGGTTGACGGCGCCGCCGGCTTGTTTGTAGGCGGCAATGTCGGCCGACTTCGTCAGGCCGAAATCCGGAAAATCCGGGTCCCAGGTTTCACCAAGGATGTAGGCGACGCCGCCCAGATCGGTAGCGGTTTTGATTTCGCGGCCGGCCAAATCGATGAAGCGGCGGCCAACGCTGGTGGATATGAACAAATACTGCGACTCGACTAGAAAATCGACAGGCTTTGTATTGACGGCTCCGGCGGCCTTACCAGGAAAATCCAACATCGAGTACAGGCGAAATTTAACCTGCTTCAACGCCGGATCGGCTTGCAACAGTCCGATCGCCTCGGCGGCGGTGTAAGTATCGTTACCGCCCATCATCAGACTGACATTGAGCGGATGATCGTCGTGCGCGGATGCCGCAAACGCCAAAAACCATAAACTCAATGCCTGAAATACCGTTTTCATAAAGCCTGCCTCACTCGGATTGCGGCACGTACACCACTCGGCCGTCGACCAGCCGATAAGCGGTGCCCAACCGCTCGCCCTCGCCCGACAATTTTTTATCGGTGACCTTGCTGACCTTGATTTCCTTGCCCTTACGGGTCACCACCTCGATTTGACCATCCGCGCCCTTCTTGGTCATCGTGACTTCGGCATGGGGATCGAGCAGGTCCATCATGTTATAGGCCATGAACAAGGCCAGCATCATCGACACGATGAACACGATGCTGGCGTCGAACAGATTGGCGACCCCAGCAATCGGGTCTTCCAGGGGTTCCGCCGATTCGAAGCGGCGGTGGCGGCGTAAGTAACGCATATCAAATATCCTCCGCCAACCGGCCGGTGCGAACCACCATTTCGGTCAGGTACTCCATTTCCCGAATATCGGCCCTCACCCATTTTTCCCTTTTCAGCGCGATCAGATAAGCGATCACCCCGCAACCCAATCCGGCGACCGTGGCGGTAAACGCGGTGACCATACTGCCTGCCATTTTCGGAATATTTCCTTCGGCCAACGCGGCCAGCGAAATACCCATCGGAATCAAGGTTCCCATCAAGCCCAGCGCCGGCCCGACCTTGATCACAAACCGAATCCGGTCCAAGCGCTGGGCCATCTGCAATTCGGTGGCTTGCAGCAATCGCTCCATCCGCACGTCCAAGTGATCGCCGTGTTTTTCCAGTTCGTCACCGACGGCTTTGACGAAGCCGGTCAGTGCCGACATGCGTTCACCGCGCCGCTCCCACGCTTCGCGCAGCAACATGCCGAACGCCAGCGTGACGTAAAGCGTCAGCAGCGCGCAAGCGCCGATAACCGGCAAGTACAGCGCCGAGGCGACCTGATATAACAATTGCTCGATGAGTTTGACCAACGACATAACCGACACTTCCCTATTTTCCATGTACTAGAAGACCAGCAACCGTGCGCACCGCATCCGGGTGACAGCGAATACCGAACGGCAACCAAGTTAGTGTCAGATTAACTGGTGAATGTGCAAGAAATAGGGAAAAATCCGGGGTATTAACCAATTTGCCCGACAGCGCGCCCCGGCCATTACCTGACCAAGGCAGATTGCGGATCGAGCCAGGGCGGCGCGGTCATCATCCGGCGCGCAATTCGCGCTGCCGATGCAAACGTTTGGAGCGGCGCTTTTTCAACCAATGAATGGTCCCGGTGACGGTCAGAATCAACGGTGCCAGACCGGCGATCAACACCAGCACCCGGCCGATCTCGCCGAGGATTTCGCCGTTGTGTAGCGGCAATTGCAAATTGATAAACGCGGTGCCGGGGTTAAACCGCTCGGGATCGCGACGCTGTATGACCGCGCCGCTGTATTGATCCAACCAAATCCGGGTGGCTCCCTTATGCCGGAGTTCGCCAGGCTGGCGACCACTGACGCTGTAGCTGCCGTACGGGTCCTCGGGCAAATTGACACGCTGCGGCCGCAGGTCCGGAAATGTCGCCAAGGCCCGGGCAATCGCCTGATCCGGAGATATTGGCTGGTCGCCGGTCGGCAACGACATTATCCTCATCGGCGCTTCGTCTATCGGTGAGAACCAATTCACCGCCGGTTTAAAGATTTCCGGCAGATTGAAATAGACACCGGACAAACAGACCGACAGCATTACCAACGCGGTGTAAATGCCGACGGTTTTGTGCAAGTCAAAGTTAAAACGGGTAAAGCTGGCGTTGGGTTTAATTAAGAAGGCCTGCTTGATCTTGCCCAACTTCGGCCACCAAAGATAAATGCCGGTGATCGTCAAAACCAACGCCAGTAAGGCCGTGATGCCCATGATCAATTTACCGGTATCGTCCACCAGTAATTTGAAATGTAAACGCAAAATGATGGACATCAAGCTATCGTGCTTGTCGCGATCGCCGATGACCTGGCCGGTATAGGGGTTGACCATGACTTCGTGAAAATGGTGCCTGTGCATCATGCCGCCTTTCTTGGCATGTTCGGCGTGCTCAGCCTCGCTCATCGGCACCGCATAACGCACGATCAACACATCGTCCGGTTCCTCCGGCAACAACATATAGGCCGCCGGCACCTTGATCGGCGTCGCGGTGTTTGCCGCCGCCAGCAGCGCGCTGTATGGCAGCCGACTGTCGCCCGGCGCTACCGTCATCAATTCGCTATTCAGCCATTTATCCAGGCCGTTTTCGTAGACCAGCAAGCTGCCGGTCAAGCCGGCCAGCGACAACATCGCCCCGAACCAGAGCGAGATGTACAAATGCAATTTCAGCAATATCTTGCGCAAGCTCAGTTGCTTAAACAGGCGTAACGAAAGCGGTTGCGCCACCGCTACCGGCAGTTTGATCGTTTGCGTGACAGGTTCGATAGTTGACATGAACGACACTCCTCTTGAAATAATTTTTGATGGCCGACAATCGCTTCGACCGATCCGAGCAATGGCGGCTAAATCTTCCCCCTTTCTTTAACGCGAAACACCGCTGACGCTCTCCGGCCGTTAGCGCTAACACCGCGTGTCGATCCGCCGCCGTTACCCGGTTGACCGCGACGTCCGCGCCCCGACGTCCGTTTTTTCCGACCTAGATAATCCGGCTTCGAGCACTAACGACAACCGGGTCGAGCCAAGCGTCGGCGGCGGCAAACTCAACGCGTACCGACAGAACCTGGCCGGGTTAGCAGCGGCGCTACGATCGCCGGCAGTTCGTCCCAGCTCAACGCCCCGACTTGGCTGAACACCGCGCGGCCGCCGGCATCGAACACCGCTGTAAACGGCAATGCTCGCCGGGTATTGCCCAGTTGCTCGCTCCATAACCAACCGTTACCGGCACCGAACCAAACCGGAAACGCGGTGGGGTGCTTATTCAAAAAGGCCTTGACCGTATCGGCCTCGTCGTCCAAGGCCACGCCGACCATCCGCCCACCGCGTTCGCTTATCGCCGCGTGGGCGGCATTCAATGCCGGCCATTCCGCCAGGCAGTTGCCGCACCAGCTTGCCCAGAAATGTACGATCACCACCTGACCGCGCCAATCGGCCAAGCGATGCTCGCCGCCGTCGAGATCCGGTATGCGCCATTCCGCGGCCATCCGAGGCTCGCCTGTCAATCCCAGATTGGCGACGACGCCGAATATCAGCAAACTCAAGATCGCGGCGATTCTTAAACCGGCCATCACCGCCGCTTACCTGACCACGGCCAGTTCGCCGTCGCCGCCCAGCGCATGGGTCAATTGCGCCAAATTGACATACCAATCGATACGGGCTTGAATATCTTGCATTCGGGCATTGGCCAAATCCGCTTCGCTAGTCAGCCACTCCAGTAAAGTCCCAACGCCGGAACGATAGCGCGCCTGCGCGGATTCCACGGAACGTTCGGCATTGGTCTTTAAACTGCGGGCGCTGTCGATGGCTTCACCGGCGGTACGCAAATCGAAATAGGCCTGCCACACATCTAATTCGATCTGGCGTTGGGCCTGATCGCGGCTGGCCTCCGCCTTGTCCAACTGCGCCTGGCTTTGCCGAACCGCGTAGGTGTTCTGAAACCCTTGAAACAACGGCACTTTCAATTGCACGCCGATGTTGTAACTCATGTTATCCGGGCGATTTTCGACGAAGTAGGTGCAGGTGTTGCTCGCATTGAATTCCAAACTGGGTAAGCCCTGCGCACTTACCGCGCCGACATTCGCCCGTGCCGCACGCACTTGCGCTTCCGCCGCCAACAAGTCGGGACGGGCCGCCTTACCTCGCTGCAGCAAGCCGTCCAGGTCCCGTAGCAGCTCGGCGTTGTCCGATACTTCCGGCCAAGCTTGTAACGGGATGGTTTGGCTAACCGGCGCGCCGACCACGTTGGCCAGCCGTCCGCGCAGCTTTTCCTGTTCGCCCAAGGCCCGCTCCATCGTCAATCTGGCCTGAGCTTGCGCGGTCTTCGCCCGATACACGTCGCCTATCGTCGCCACCCCGGAGGCGCGCTTGGCCTCGGCGGTTTTGACGCTGGCCTCCGCGCTTTCCAGGCTTTGCTTGGCGGCGGCAACCAACGCGGCGATGCCCTGGCTCTGGTAATAGGCACGTTCCACATCCAGGGCGACATCCTGCAACACCCGGTTGCGATTCAGTTCTGCCGCCAGCAGACGATAGTCGGCCATCTCCAACTCTTGACCACGTTTGCCGAAATCGAACAACACGTAACTCAGACTTAACGCCGGACCGTAGCGATTCTGGATGCGATTGCTAAAACCGCTGGTAGCGATCGGTTGCAAGTGGGTAAAACCAGTAGTCAGCGTAATCGTCGGCAAATAAGCCGACTTGGCCATGCCGACTCCGGCGGCGTCGGCCGCGACTTGAGCCCAGACTTGCCGGGATTTCGGATGATGCCGTAACGCCAACTCGGTCAGCTGCGCCAAACTCAGAGGTTGGTCCGGCAAGGGCAGTGGCTCGGCGGTGTCGGCCGGCGCCGGTGCCTCGCCGCGCCAAGGCTCGGTCAACGGCGGCCGCTCGGCCGCGACGGCAAACGGATCGACCCAATCCGGCGGTGTTAAATCCAAGGCCGGCAGCGCGCCAGCCCAAGCCAGACAACAGCCGGCCAGACCGGCGCGTCGAAAATGCGGCCAAGCCCGCCGTCTTTCCGGTCGTTCGCAGCAGTGTCCAGTGGCTTTGTTAACTTGCAAACACCTTCTCCTTTTTATTGATAACGCAGTGCTTCGATCGGGTCCAGGCGCGCTGCCTTGCGGGCCGGATAAAAGCCGAAAAATACGCCGACCGTCAGCGCCACGCCGAAGGCGATCACGGCCGAATCGACGGAAAAAATTACCGTGGTCTGCCCGAAACGCCGCACCAGCTCGGCGCCGAGCGCGCCGAGGGCCAAACCGATCAAACAGCCGATCACCGACATGATGATGGCCTCCAACAAAAACTGGGTCAGGATTTCCCGCTCGCGAGCGCCCAGGGCCATGCGGATACCGATTTCGCGGGTGCGTTCAGTCACCGACACCAGCATGATATTCATGATGCCGATGCCGCCCACCAGCAGCGAGACCGAGGCGATCGAGCCGAGCAACATCGACATCACCCGCGCGGTTTCGGCGGCGGTATTGGCGGTTGCGGTCAAATCGCGAATCGAAAAGTCGTTTTCCATGCCCTCCCGCAAGCGGTGGCGCTGGCGAAGCAAGGCACGCATGTCGTTTTCCACCGCCGGCATGACTTCCTGGGATTCGGCCTTGACCATAATCATGTTGATGCCGCCGCCGGTCTGCCCGAACAACTTGCGTTGCGCGGTCACCAAGGGCACGATGATGCTGTCGTCCTGATCGCGGCCGTCCAGGCTCTGACCTTTCAGATCCAGCACACCCAGAATCACGAACGGTTGTTGTTTGATTCGGACCACCTTGCCTATCGGCTCTTCGTTACCGAACAACTTGCCGGCCACGGTTTGGCCAATTAACGCCACCCGCGTGCCGGCGCGCACGTCGGAGTCGGTGAAACGGGCACCGTCCACCACGTCCCAACTCCGCGCGTCGAGATATTCGGGGACCGCGCCAATGATGCTGGAACTCCAGTTGTTCTGGCCGCGTATCACCTGCACCGGCGCCGGATGCAACGATTGCGCCACAACTTCGATGCCGGGCAATTCCTTCATGGCCTCGGCGTCCGCCACGGTAATCTTGGTGCCGCCGGTTTTACGCACGCCGGCCGCCGAAGTCGACAAACTGGCGGAAACGATGAACAGATTGCTGCCCATCGCGCTGATCGACTGCCGCACCGCGTACTGCGAGCCTTCGCCGACCGCCATCATCAGCACCACGGCGCCGACGCCGATGACCATGCCCAACATCGTCAACGCCGAACGCAACCGGTTGGCGCCCATCGCATGCCAGGCCTCGCTCAACATCGCGCTCAGCATGGCACGTCCTCGGCCCTAAGCGTGGCTTGGTCACTGAGAATGCGGCCGTCGCGAAAATACACTTGCCGCGAGGCGTGCTCAGCCACATCGCTTTCGTGGGTCACCAATACGATGGTGATGCCTTCTTCGTGCAACTGCCGAAATATCGACATGATGTCGTCGCTGGTCCGGCTATCCAAATTGCCGGTCGGTTCGTCGGCCAGAATGACCCTGGGTCGGTTGACCAGGGCTCGGGCAATCGCCACTCGCTGCTGCTGTCCGCCGGAAATCTTGGTGGGAAAGGCATCCACGTGGCGCGCCAGTCCGACTTTCTCGAGCAGCTCCCGAGCGCGGCGGAAACGTTCCGGCTTGGCAATGCCGGCATAGACCAACGGCAGGGCCACGTTCTCGGTCAACGTCATGCGCGGCAACAAGTTGAAACCTTGAAACACGAAACCCAGGGTCTGGTTGCGCAAGCGGGCCAGTTCGTCGCCGCTCAAGCGGCCGACCTCGTGACTATTCAGCCAATAAGACCCCTCGTTGCAACGGTCCAGGCAACCGAGAATGTTCATGAACGTCGATTTGCCGGACCCCGAGTGTCCCATCACGGCTACGTACTCGCCCCCGCGAATGTCCAAATCCACGCCGTGCAGGGCGCGAAACCAGCCGGACGCCAGCGGATAATCCTTGATAACGCCGCGAGTTTTGATGACCGGCATTAAAACAGCCTCATCGCGCCGGCCGTCTTGCCGCCGGCTTTCTCGACCTTACGGTTTTCGCCGGTAACTACTTTATCGCCGGCCCGCAACTCACCGGCCAGCACCTCGGTCATCCGGTTGTCGCTAAGACCGATTTCCACCGCGACCTGCCGCGGTTGCCGGTCGGCATCCAATACATAGGCGGTACCGGCCGATAACGACTTTTTGACCGGTTTAGCGTTGCCGCCCTGATCCTTGCCGCCTTCGCCTCCTCCACCCTTGCCGGACTTACCGCTCTCGGCGCCGGGTTTGAAGCGCAATGCCGAATTCGGCACCAACAACGCATTGTGGCGCTCGGCTATCGCGATGTTGACGTAGGCGGTCATGCCGGGAAACAGCTGCAGCTTGGGATTATCGACCGCGATAACCACATCGTAGGTCACCACGTTCTGATCGATGATCGGGCTCAGCCGAATCTGGGTGACATTGCCGCGAAAAGTGTCGTTGGGAAAGGCATCGACGGTGAATTGCGCGGTTTGGCCGACTTTAATGCCGCCGATATCGGACTCGGCGAAGCTGGAGTCGATCTGCATCTTTGTCAAGTCCTGAGCGATACGGATCAGTGTCGGTGTCTGGAAACTGGCGGCCACGGTCTGGCCGACATCGACCAAGCGCTCCACGACCACCCCGGACACCGGCGAACGAATCACCGTGTATCCCAGATTGACCCGGTCTTTTTCTAGGGCTGCCTGGGCTTGCTCCACCATCGCTTGCGCCGCTTGAGCCTCCTTGACAGCTTGGTCGTATTCTTGCTGCGTTACGTGCTCGCCCGCCAGTAAGCCTTGCAGGCGATTCCGGTTGGCTTGCGCCAGCGCCGAGCCGGCCTTGGCGGACGCCAGCGCCGCGTTGCTTTGCCGCCATTGAGCGGCGTAGGTGGCATCGTCTAGTTCCAACAATACCTGGCCTTGTTCGACCTTATCGTTGTAATCAACCATCAGCTTCCTAACCGTGCCGGACACCTGGGTCCCGACATTCACCATCCGCACCGGATTCAACGTGCCGTTGGCGGACACACTTTGCACCACGTCGCCGGTGGTTAGCGCTTGAGTCTTGTAACGACTGGCGGCATTGGCGGCATCCGCGCGTTGCGAAGCCCAGTAAGCGCCGCCCAGCGCCAAGATTAGAACCGCGCCGATAATGGGTTTAGTTGTCATGGTCAAATCAAACTCGAGCCGAATCGGCTCCGTAAACAAATGTGGTGAACGACGCCCCGCTCGCCGGAACGCTTAGCGCCCCCAACGCGAGGCCTCGATCCGAGCCGGGATTGGCGTGCGCAACCGATCATGGTCAACTGGCTAATCGCAATAAATTGCCGACGCCGACCAGTATCATCAAACCGGCACTGAGGTTTTCGATGCGCGGCAGCCAAACCCCCAACTGCTGACGCAAGCGTCCACCGAAGTAAGCCACGCCCAAACCGTAAACCAAGGCCGGCACCGTAATCGCGCCCAAGCCGAAACCGAGTCCGAGAATTAAGCCCGCCCACGGGTCGCCGGTCGCGGCCGCCGACAACATCACGATGTTCAACGGCACGCACGGCGCCAGCGACATACTGAGGCCCAGGAAAAACAAGCCATCGGGCAACAAGCGCGCCGCGCCCCGACATTTTTCGGTCAGTCGCGCGCCCCACCCGGAACGCTTGGGGCAACCGCGACTCGAGCGCATCCGCACCATTAAGGCCAAACCGACCAATAGCGTGGCAATCCCCAACACCAGACGAGTGGTAGTGTCGTCGATACGGTTATTGATGACTTCGCCGCCCCAGCCAGCCGCCAGACCGAACAAGCTGTAGCCGGTTACCCGGCCCAAACTATGCGGCAACAGAATCCGCCACGACTGTTTGACGCCACCGCAATGGGCGATAAATACCGGCGCCAGAAACGGTAGGCAGCTTAAAATGCACGGCCCCATGCCAAAGAAGAAGCCCAGGCTCATCGCGGTTGGTAATCCCAACCACAGATTGGTTTCCATCACCAACTCAATCCTGTTCGGCCATGAACTCGCGGCGCGCCAAAATCGCCGCGCCAAACGCGGTAGTGGTCTGCGGGTAATCCGGCACCACCAGTTCGCGCCCCAGCAAATCCTGAATCGCCGACACCAGACCCTTATTCAGCGCCGGCCCGCCGTCGAAATACACTCTATCCTCCAGGCCAACTCGCTTGGCCAAGCGCACCGTGCGCTTGGCGATCGAATAATGAATGCCGGCAATGATTTCCTCCTTGCCGTGGCCGTTGGCCAACAAACCGATGATCTCCGATTCGGCGAACACGGTGCAGGTACTGTTGATGTCCAACGGCACCTTGGTGCAATTCATGTGGTACTCACCCAACTCCTCCAGGTCGATTTCCAGATTGCGAGCCGCCACATCCAGGAAGCGGCCGGTACCGGCGGCGCATTTATCGTTCATCACGAAATTCGACACGTTGCCGGTGTCGTCGATCTGGATGGCCTTGGAGTCCTGGCCGCCGATGTTAATAATGGTGCGCACGCCGCCGAAGGCCTTGCCGACTTCGTGGGCGCCGATGGCATTGGCCGTGATTTCACTGATCGAGTCGTCGGCCTCCTTGAACAACTTGCGGCCATAGCCGCTGGCGATCAAATACTTGACTTGGCCGGCCTCGACGCCGACTTGATCCAGCAAGCCTTGCAAGGCTTTCTTGGCGTTCTTGTGAAACAAGCTGCCGGAGTCGGTGACGTGCACACCCGTCAATTGGCCTTCTTCGTCAACCAAGGCCACTTTGATGGCGGTCGAGCCGATGTCTATACCTGCGAAAAAATTCATTTGCGTTGCCTCTTGCGGGTTTTTAACGATTCGACGAAGGCTTCGATCCGGGTGGAAAGCTGGCCTTTGTCGTCCGGGCTGTAATCGGTTTCCACGTAGAGCATCGGAATGCCCTTGGCATTCAGGGCCTCTGCGACGCTGCGCTGCTCCATTTCGTAGACCTGGCAGCCCGCAAAGGCTTGATAAACCACGCCGTCCACCTGGAAACTACTGGCCAGTTCCAGCAATCGGCGTTTGCGGTCGTCGTTGCGGGTAAAAATCGGGCAGGTACAGGGCTTGAGATATTTGTCGGCCAGGCTGTCCATCATGTCGTTGAGCATCCATTCGTCGACAGCGGTCATGTCGTATAGCAAACGATTGGCCGAGCACGTTTCGTCGGCAACCACGACGCCACCGGATTGCTCGATCAACAGCGGCAGTTTCAGATTGGGAAAGATCGGCGGCGAGCCGGTAAACAGAATCCGCGGCGCCTTTTTCTGGCAAGCGCCGAAACCTTTTTCCGCACGCTGTTTCAGCTCGCCGATCAGGGCCTCCACCGCAGCGGTCCAGCGGTCGATATCGTCGAAAAAGTAGGCGTTGGTCACCAAAAAGATGTCCTTACCCAGAATCGCCGGCGGGTGGACCAAGCGAAAGCTCAGTAACTCCCGGAACGCTCGCTGCGCGCGACTGGTCTTGCCCATCGCCTCCTTGAGCCGCTTGCGGGTGACTTTTTTACCGGTCAGCGCATGCAATTCGGCGGCGAAACGCCGCACCGTACGCTGCCAGTAGAGCCGGGCTTCCTCGCTTTCCTTGATGTTGGGAAACTCCAAGTTGTAAACCCGGTAGCCCATGTCTTCCATCATCGAACTGGCTTTCTTTTTCTGGTCGCATGTGGTTGGGTTGATAATCAGATCCAAGTCGCCGATCTTAGGAATCGTGTCTTCCGCTTTGAGCATGCCCAAGGTGGCCTTGACCAGCGAACACGATTTGGCGGGCATGAAGTCGGCGCCGATTTGGTCGTTGTGGTAGGAGCCATTGCACAATCTAACCGGCGTGGCGCCGGCGGCATAGACCAGTTCCTCCGGCGCCTGGATGCAAGTGGTACCGATCAGCACGCCGTCGCGCTCGAAGGCCTCGCCCCGGCAATACAAGCGGCGGAACAAATCATAGAAATAGTCCATCGACCGAGGATTGTCCTCGAATTCGTCGACGATCTGGTTGAGGACGACTTCCGATTCCTGCGCTTGTCGCGTCATGTGGTACGGCTTTTTCTCACCGTTTAGGGATAACGAATTCATGATTTGCCTCGGCCCGCCGGCTCAATCCTTGACGTGTTGGTTAGGGTTCATGCGCTTGATAAAACCGGCTTCGGTCGATTCGAAAAAGGTTTGCCCGGCGAAATTGGCCTTCAAGGCTCCGGTTTCCGGGCAGGCCGCCACGCATTTCAAACACATGATGCAGTCGTCCATCATAATGTGCGGGTTTTGCACGTCGTCGGCGATGGCCTTGATTTCCAGATCGCACACCCGGTAGCAATCGCCGCAGCGCGTGCATTTATCGCCGTCCTTGCGCAAGGTCAGCAAGGCGGGCTTGGAAATCAAATAGTGCAGTGCGCTCATCGGGCAAAAAAAGCAGAAAAACCGTTTCTTGACAAAGCAACCCACGAAAAATAGACCGGTGACAATCATGCCCAGGCTGGTCATCACGGTGGCCGCCTTGGTACTGAAATCGACGGTGAAATGGGTGAAATTCCCGGCGAAGGCCGGGATCAGGGCTCGACCCGGACAAATCGCGCAAAACGGCAATTTCATGTCATGCGAAAACCAACCGCCGCCGATGCCCAACGGAATCAAAAACATCAGCGCCAGCAACAGGTACTTGATATAGGTCAGGCGATTGAACTGATCCGAGCTATAGCGCGAGTAGCGGATGCCGGTCAGTCGCCGTAAGCTGGTAATCCAGTCCTGAATCGTACCCAACGGACAAGCAAAGCCGCACCAGCCTTTGTTTAACACCACGAACCACAACAGGAACGCGACGAAACCGGTCAGTATCGTCAACGCCGCGGCGCTGGCCAGTTTATGCCAGGGCCATTCCATCTGGTGCTGCAAGGTCATCAAATAACACAGGCCAGCCCTCCCCGCCGAGTTATAGCCGCAGGAGAAGGTGGGTATGCTGTTGCCCAATTCGATGCCGACGAAGCCGCCGTACACGAAGAATCCGAAAAAACTCAGCTGTAACCAGAATCGAAACCGGTTGAAATTAATCAGATCGAAGCGCCGTTTGAAGGCATCAATAGCTTTCATGAAAACGCACCTCCCGATAGGGTTTCAAACGCCGACGGCGGAACAGAAAGATCGCCAATCCGCCGAACGCCACCACGAACAAACCCACCCCCAAACCGATCGCGTAGGAACGGTAATCGGCCGACGACGGGTAATAGTTACCGGACAACGTGGCGCGATAGCGGGTTGCACTGTAACGCTCGCCGTTCAACGCGCCGCCGGCGGTCTGCTCCTCGTGTTCGGCCACGACCAGAAAGGTTTCCTGATGGCGGCGCTGGAAATCGTTCCATGACGGAAAGTAGTCTCGGATCAACGTAAAGCTCACCCGCCCTTCGCCATCGGCGATCGCCGACTTTTTCCAGCCTTGCTGGGTAATCATTGTCACGGTAGCCCCGGCTCGAGGTTTGCCGTTGGCTAGAACGGTAAAGTTAAGGGTATCCCCGGACGACAAGCGCGTGAACAAGCCTTCCTCCGGCAAATGAGTCCTGACCAACTCCAACGGCGCTTCGGAGTTGATTGCGGTTCGGGTTAGTTCGTCATTGGCGTTCTTCACGCAGCAGGTGCCTTTCAACAGCTCGGCCTTGGCGACATTGACATCCAACACTCCGGCATCGACGCTGCTCCGCACCAAATAGGCGTTGTAAAAACCCAATTCCGGCAAATCCACCTGGACGTGATACCAGCCGTTTTGGTCGGCCGCCCTTAAATCCCGGCGTTGGCCGGCGCCATCGATCAGGCACACGGTCGCCGGCATACCGTTCGGTTTGACGAAGCCGGCGGCCGACACGTCGTCGCCGGCCCGCAACCACAGGTGCTTGGTCGCGCCGTGGGTGTTATCCATACTTTCGCCTTCGGTGTAGCTGCCGCGCGCCTCGGCGCCGCGAGAGGCCTTGGCGGCTTTGCCCGGCCCGGACTCGGTCAACCACATAGGCCCCAGGGCCGGAGCGGCCGCGGCCGCACTCAAATTGCAGCCCAACAGCACGGCACCCAATCTCGACAATAGGCTCATAGCATTCTCCTGTCAGTCATTTACGATGATCGCCCAGCGCACCGAGGTTTCGCGGTTTCCGGCAAATCAGCCCGAACACATCAGCCGAACGCCGCCGCGTCAAAACGACAGCACGATTTCGGTGGTCAAGTTGATGCCCGGCATCAAGTAAAACTGGTAATACTTTTCGTCGGTCAGATTGTTGATCGCGGTGTTGAACTTGATCATGTCGTTGATTTTGTAGCCCAGCTTGGCGTTAACCACCGAATACTCGCTAGGCGCGCCCGGCACGTTGTCGGCGATGTCGGAGTTATTGGATTGAACGTACTGGTGGCTGAAATGATTGAATTCCATGCTGCCGGACCAATCCCGGTAAGTCGCGATGAAGCCGGCCTTAACCATGTGTTTGGGCACCGAGGTCAGATGCTTGCCTACGCTACTGGGGTCGGCGGCGTTAGCCAGAATATTGGAATCGATGTAGGCATAGTTGCTGTAAAACTCCAGCCAGTCCCAAGGTTTGGTACCGAACGACAACTCCACGCCGCGAATCCGCGCCGCGCCGGCGTTGACCCGTTGCGTCAACGACAAATCGACGTTTTTCGAATAAATCAGGTTTTTCATCAAGGTTTCGTAATAGGTCGCGCCCACCATCACTTTCGGGTTCATTCGCCACTCGCCGCCGAACTCCCAATTGGTCGCGGTTTCCGGCGTTAAAGTGGGATCGCTTTGCGTGGTCAGAAAGCCGGTCTGCGAAGTCGAGGAACTGATGACCGAAGTGGAATACAAGTCCAGATTGGTCGGCGCCCGGAAAGATGTTCCCCACGAGGCACGCAGCGTCAATTCGTCCAGCGGCTTATAAACCCCGGAAAATTTGGGGCTGAAGTTGGTAGTCCCCCGGCTTGGGTAAGTGGCTCGAGTGAGCGGTGCGGTCAATTGCTCGAAAGCTCCCTCGGTTTCCCACCAGTTCATCCGCCCACCCAAGTAAACGGTCAAGGGTTCGAATACGCTGATCTCGTCTTGGGCATACAATGAATAGATCTTGGTTTCGCCGATATAGCCCGTGGTTTTCGTGGTGGCGCTATTTGGATCGCGCCAGTTAGTTAAACGAAAGGTGGCCCGATCGACGGTTTCCCGATGCAAATTCGCGCCGGTGACGAACACATGGTCCCTGGCAAACGGCAAACCGTTAAAGTGCAGTGGAAAATTGTACTGCAGGTCGGCGTCCAATCCGGCATTGGGGGCGTCGGTCAAGGTACCGGCACCGTTGAACTGCGTTGCCGCGGTACTGACCGTGCTGAACGAATACTCGCGATCTATGTAGGCGAAATTGGCTTTCAACGCCGATCCCGGCCCAAATTTATGCTCGTAATTGGTGAAATATCGATTGGTGGCCGAGTACAGTGGCGCGCTGTTGACGAATTGGCTTTGCGATAAACCTATCCGGTGGCCGTCGATGTTGACGTTACCGGAATAGACCGGTAGCCCGGCGGCGTTGCGCAGAAAACTATTGAACGGGGTGTAGCCCATCGCGTAATCGGAAAACGACCAGCCGGCCAAAATTTTATCATTGTCGGTGATTTGGTAATCGAACTTGGCGGTGCCGTTCATCTGAGTCCAAGGACTACGACCTTTTTCGCCGATGATGTAAGCCGGCGCGCCTTGCACGTTGGTAGTCGGCACCGCGCCGCTCACCACCGGATTCGCAACCGTCGCCGCTGTCGCGGTAACCGGCCGCACGTTGTATTCGTTGGTGTAGCCGTCACGGTCCATGTAACCGAAACCGGCGACCACCCCCAAGCCGTTGGCGAAACGTTCGCGAAAGAAAATGCTGGTGTCTTCGCCCTCGGCATCTTGAAAACCTTTTTTGCCGCGTATCGTCAACTCATGTTTAGTGGGCTTCTTGGTCAGCACGTTGATGACGCCGCCGATTGCGCTACTGCCGTACAACGACGAGAATGCGCCGGGGACCACTTCGACTTTCTCGATGTCGTCGGTCATCACCGTCCGCCAATCGATGCTGCTGGAGTTACCGTCCTGCAAGGGCTGGCCGTCAATTAACACCAGCGTGCGCTGAGTATTGGCGCCACGAAGCGAAAAATTGCCGGACCCCGAAGAGCCTTGGGTTTGGCCGAGAGCCGGAAAGCCCAAGTACAAACTAGGTGTTTTCGTCAGGATGTCACCCAACCTAGCCACATTTCGAGCTTCCATGTCCTTTTGGCCGATTACGGTAACCGCCGCCGGCGCATTGACCAGCGCGGTCGCGGTCTTGGTGGCGGAGATGACCACTTCGTCCAAGTCTTCATCCAGCTCGGCGGCTGATTTTTTCGGCTTGGGGGTGACAGACTCCACCACGTCGCTCGCTTGACTGCCGTCGCCGACAACTTCAGCATCAGCCGCGCGCACCGGATTCGACGCGCCGCCCACCAAAAACACGGCGACCGCGCAAAACGCCAGTTGGCGGGTAAGCTCATCCCTCGCCTCGTTGTTATTTTTCCGCATAAACGCTCTCCTGATTATGTTTGGTTAATGTCCATTTAAGTCGATCGCCGCTCGAATACCGGAATCACCGGCGAGTCTCGAGTTGACGATTTCGTGATGCGCTTGCGGCGGCCTGAATTCGACGGGAATCCATGGTCTAGGGCTCGACGGTGACCAACGCTAGTTTGACGATACCAGCGTGTTTCACTGCCGCCATCACTTGCGCCACTCTGCCGTAGTGAACGCCGTGGTCGGCGCTAAGATGCACGGTTTGCTCCGGATTTTCGCTGTAAGTCCTTTGCAACGAGGCTTGCAACGCATCCAGATCGGCGACAAACTGTTTATTCAATCGAATCGCACCGTCGGCTTCGATTGCCAGTTCCAACGGCGGCTTTTCGATGACTGCCTCGGATTGCGCGTTCTTCGGTAAAGCCGCTTGCATCGACTGCGTTAGCAGGGGGGCCGTGACCAGCAAAATAATCACCAGCACCAACATCACGTCAACCAAAGGCGTGACGTTGATTTCGGCGACCGCGTCGTCGTCTCGAGCCTGTGCTTTAAAGCCCACGTGACAGCCTCACTGGCGCGTCGACGACTTTCAGACCGAACGGCTGCTGATCGCCCTGGGTGATATGTAGAAATCCGTCGACGAAATGTTCCAGAGCGGCCCGGTGATGCTTCGCCTGCCGCATGAAAAAGTTGTAAGCCAACACGGCGGGTACCGCGACGGCGATACCAATCGCGGTGGCAATCAAGGCATCGCCGATAGGCCCAGCCACGACATCCAGACTAGCCGAACCGTTTCGGCTAATGTCGTGCATGGCCTTCATGATGCCGAGCACCGTGCCGAGCAATCCGACGAAGGGCGCGGTACTTCCGATACTGGCCAGCATCGTCAAGCCGCTTTCGATCCGGCGCTGCTGTTCCTGGGTTTGGTTGCGTAGCGTCTGCTCCAACAACTTCCTCGGCTCCCCGCGAAAACGCATCGCGTCCACGCGTTCCGGCTGGTGAAATTGAGACAGCCATTTGAAACCGTGAACAGCGATCCGCACCGTGGTTCCGTTGCTCTGCAATTCCGCCAACCGCGCCGCGGCGTCCAGGTCTGGCGCATCCCAAAACGCGGCGCTATAACGGCGGTTGTAATAACCGCATTTGGAAAATTGCCAGGTCTTGAACAAAATCAACACCCAGGTGATCACTGAAAATAACAACAAGACATACAGCGTTGCATCGACAATTTTGGCTTGATCGAACATCTCGAACATTGACAACTCCTATTGTTCTTCGCGCAGCGCGAAATTTAGCGGCACCACGACCGAGCTTGCTACCGCCGTGTCGCCGTGTTTGGCGGGCAGGAAACGCCACTGCTTAACGGCTTCGACCGCCGCCTCGTCTAGTACATCATATCCGCTGCTACGTTCAACCTTGACGTCGGCGGCGAACCCCTCGGCGGTGACGGCTACCCGTAACGCCACCTTGCCCTGCCAGCCATGACTACGGGCAACCGCCGGATACACCGGCCGCGGGTTCGTCGCATAATTGGCGCGATAATCCGCCTCGGTGACCGCCGGCGGCGCCGACTTCGCGGCGGTCGGACTCGAGGCGGCAACGGGGGTAGGCGCCGGAACTGGCGCATCGCTGATCGGCGCATCCTGGGCAATCGGCGCTGAATTGGGTTGGACCGGTTTCGGCGCCGGCTTGGCTGGAGGCTTGACTAACGGCTTCTTGACGACGGGCTTGGCCTCCGGTTTAACCGGCTGAGGCATTGGTTGAGGGGCCGGCGGCTGAGTTTGCGGCGCGGGAGGCAGGCTAATCAACGACACCATCATCGGCAATGCTTGCGGTGGCTTGCTCATTTCGGACCGAACCAAGAAGACCATTAGGGCCAGCAGGTGAGCACAGACTACAAATATAGACAGTAGCGCCAACACATTCGAGGGTCGCTCGTCGCCAAAAAGTCCCGCGAAATAACGGTGAACCCTAGCGGCAACGACCTGGATCCGATCGGAGGCACACACCGACTCCGAGGGAGCAAAACCGGCGATCCGCGCGTCAAAGAGTTGGGCTTGACCGTACATGTTCGACCGGTTCTACAGCACACTAAAACGCTGGCCTAGCGAAAAGCCGGATACAGGTCCGCGACGGCCCGTCCATCCGCATGCGACATGCAAACCTTCCATTTCATCCCTCCTTGATCGACAAATCGGCCGAGCATCGCTCGGCCTTACTGTTGATCAGAATAACCGGAAATTTTGCATGGAATATGGACGAAATAAGGAAAAATTGTGCAAATGATTCAATCGACAGTCACTTTCAGTTCCCAGGGTCTTCGCGCTCAAGGTTAAGCGCCGGGACAGCCAAACAACGGCTTCGAACCTATCTGCCCAAACAACAAATTCCAACCCAACGGATGCTTAACCCCGGCTGCCCTCGCCCGCCGCTGCGGCAAAGCGCATCGCGTCGATTCCGAGAAGACAGCGACGATGTCTAAGCCATCCCATACCGCGTAATAGCGCTTTTCCGGCCTAAGCAACCACGCTTCTATCGGAAAAATCTCGATCAGGACAAGCAACGAACGACGGCTCGCGAGATTTCAGGCGAGCCAAGCTAGGAACAACAAAAGAATGCTTGAAGAATTTACCCGGACTCTGACAATTCATAGTCCGGGACCGGTTCAAACTAATGGGACCGGCCGACCGGACCGCTTAGGCGGTACATTCGAGACGATACCCGGCACCGTAAACCGATTGAATCAACTCGCGAGCAGGCAACATTTCAGAGAGTTTTTTACGCAATTTCTTGATATGGCTATCGATGGTCCGGTCTGAAACGACCCGCTGATCACGGTAGATGGCATCCATCAATTGCGCGCGCGAAAACACCCGCCCCGGTTGGCGGGACAACACTTGCAACAATTGAAATTCGACCGAGGTCAATTGGATACGGACCTTGCCGACCGAGACCGTCAAACGCTCGGCGTCCAGTAACAATCCCGGAGCGGCCTCGGTTTGGCTGGGCTTGGCTCGTCGCAGAATCGTCTTCACCCTAGCCACCATTTCTCGCGGACTGAATGGCTTGGACAGATAATCGTCGGCCCCCAATTCCAGACCCAACAGCCGGTCGGCCTCCTCCCCGCGGGCGCTAATCATCAAAATTGGGATTTCGCTATTTCGGCGAATAGTGCGGCACAGTGTCAAACCATCCACGCCCGGTAACATCACATCCAACACGATCAAATCCGCACGGTTGCTGGCTAGCCAAGGCAAAACTCGCTGCCCATCGCCGATGATGCTGGTTTGAAAGCCGGCATGATCGAGATAGTCGGCTTGTAGTTGAGCCAATTGCGGCTCGTCTTCAATAATCACGACGTTACCCAAGCTCAACTCCGCTTCGTTCGCCATCATCCTTCCCATCGCAAATCCTCCATCACTTTTCGTTATCCAATAATGGCAAGGCTACCGATATCCGTAAACCGCCCAGTTCGGACGGCCCGGCCTCGATGCTGCCCCCATGGGCTTCGACGATGCTTTGGCAGAGCGCCAAGCCCAATCCCGCGCCGCCATGCTGGCGATTTCGCGACATTTCCACGCGATAAAACCGTTGAAAGATGTTTGTAAAATCGGCCACCGCTACCCCCGGCGCGGAATCGGCGAATTCCAGACGCAATTTGCCGGCATCCAGATGTCCAGCGATTCGCAGACAACCGCCCGGATCGGTGTAACGTAAACTGTTAATCAGCAGATTGCCGAACAATTGAGCCAAACGGTCCGGGTCCGCCCATACCTTGACCTTATCCAGCCAAGGCATCGCCAACTCCAGAGTGAGCGAGCGGCTCTCGAATTCGGTGGTTAAGGTTCGCACCAAGGTTTCCAAAATGGGCAGCGGCTCGGTTCGGGTATATTGGTAGGTCATGGCCTGACGATCACTCAATGCCAATTGGTAGAGATCGTCGGTCAAGCGCGACAAGCGCAACACGTCGTTTAACAGCAAATCCACCGCTCCAGGTTCCAGCGGCCGAATCCCATCTTGTAAAGCTTCCAGCTCTGCCCGCAGAATCGACAACGGCGTGCGCAATTCGTGAGACACGTCCGCCACCCATTGCCTGCGCAGCTTCTCCGTTTGATCCAATACCAAGGCCAATTGATTGATATCGCCAGCCAATCCCCCGAGAGCATCGCGAGTCCCGATATTCACCCGCGGCCGATAGTCGCCGGCGGCCAGACGACGGACCACGTCGGCAATGTCCTTCAAGGGTTTGCCCAACCAATAAGCCAATGCAATCGACATCAGAAACGACAAAACCACCATACCGAGTGTAATCCAGGTAAAAGTCCGGCTTTGTTGGTTGAAAAAGCTGATTTCGGTCGAGTTCATCTTGCGTTTACTTTTCAGCAACGCCAAATATCCGACCGTTTGGTCTTCAAGGACAATCGGATGCAGATCGGCCTTGTCGATTAAGTCCTCGCGCCCAACCGCGATGCGGCGAGATTCGTCCAACAACATCACGCGCAACTCGAAATGAGCGTCGTTCGATCCGTAACCGTAGCCGGGTAAGCGTTTTGGCGGCCACTCGGGTTCCGGAAAGTCGGCTAGGGCCTTGAATTCGTCGGGAGGATTGGCATGGTGATTGGCCTTCCAAAGTAGATCGACCCAATGTCCTCGATCCTTGCGCAGCACATCCCATCCAGAGTGCCTGACATAACAGCCGCGTAGCGAATCGACCAAGCGGCCGACCCGATCGGTTTGCAGCCGTTCCAAGTAGCTATTGAAGCTATCGGCCAACGACCAGCGTAAGATGCCAAACATGCCACCCACCAGTAGCAGCGTGGTCATTAACAAAACCAGAAACAATTTATGCTGTATCGGCATCGTAAACATCGCAACTCGTCCGGCTCCCGATTGAGTAGAGTTTAATCGGCAATAGTGGAAAAACTCACCCGCTTCGACCAGAACACCTAACCGAACGTCGCCCAAATTAAGCAAACAGCAAACTTTATGCCCTAAAAATTGCGCTTTTTTATTATGCACTTAGCCATTATTTAAAACTAACCTATGTCATTTGACCTATATCCGTGCGGTTTCAAAGCCATTTGACCGAGTTAAACCGAAGACTCTTGGATAGAGGTGCAGAGGCAAACAGGGTTTAAAACGACGGAAAAATGACGAGCGCGATTTGCAAAAAGTCCCGAATGTATCCGGCGACAATCCGCTTGAAACAAGTTTTGCCCGCTTTCGAAAGAAGCATAATAACGACGCGCCCGAGAGGTGATTGGCAAATTAACCGATCAACGCCGCGACAAACTAACGACAGGACGGGAATGTCGATCCTGGAAAATGTCTTGACTTTGATTGGCCCATCGCTAGCCGTTATCATGGTGAAGTCTGAAAACCGTCCATCAATCATCTTTAGTCGAGAAGCCCATGTCCTCGTTCCACCTCCACCCGCAATTGCGACAAGATTGCCACGAAGTCGGCCGGTTCGAGCTGGGCCTGCTGCTGATGATGAACGACAGCGCCTATCCCTGGTTTATTTTGGTACCGCAACGCGGCGGCTTGACTGAGTTATATCAACTGAACGATCGGGACCGGTCTTTGTGGCTAGCGGAGTCTTGCCTATTGGCGGAAACGATGACGGCGATGTTTCGGCCCGACAAACTCAACGTCGCGGCGATCGGCAATCTGGTACCGCAACTGCATATTCATCATATCGCCCGCTATCGGACCGATCCGGCCTGGCCGGCGCCCGTCTGGGGGAAGTTTCCGCCGCAACCCTATGCCGGCGATCAGGCGGAACGGCGCATCGAGCAAATGCGCCAAGCTCTGCGCGGTCAGTTACTGGATTAGGAATTCGGAGAAGAACACATCGCGGAAGCCATCCGGATTTTGAATCTTGGTCAACAAACCGGTGATCATTTCCTTGGTTTTCAAACGCAGACCTTCGCGTTGTTCCATCGTTTGCAAGTCGGCGGCATGCAAGCCACTCAACATCATAATCATTTCATGGCGCAGCAACGGCATGTGTTTTTTGATTTTTTCGACCGGCTCGGCCCCTTCCACCAGCAACTGCACGTTCAACAACAGGTATTTTTTCGGCTCGGCCAGATTGACGGTAAAGGCCGGCTTCATCTCCAAATACTCGATGACCGGGCCGGCGCTTTCATCGGCTTTTTTTTCGCCGGAGTTGGCGGCGGACAAACCGGGTAACAGCAACAAACTGATCAACAAAACCAAAGTACGCACGGGGATTCCTCATATAATGTCGGGTTCAAGCTCCAGAAGTATATTCCAATTTAGACATTTATCACCATGAAACCACAAGCCATCGGTCCGGTCATGATAGACATCGACGGGCTCAGCCTGACGGCGGCGGATCGGGAAAAAATCGCCCATCCCAATACCGGCGCGTTGATATTGTTCGCTCGCAATTTCGATCATCCGGCGCAAGTCGAGGCATTGATTGCCGACATACGCAAGGCACGTAGCGGCGACATTTTAATTGCCGTCGATCAGGAAGGCGGCCGAGTTCAGCGCTTTCAGAACGGATTTACCCGCTTACCCGCGGCGGCCAAGTACGCCGACAAACCGGAATTGGCTGAAGCAGCCGGTTGGTTGATGGCCGCCGAATTGCTCGCCATCGACGTAGACTTCAGCTTCGCGCCGGTGCTGGATGTCGATCGCGGCGTCAGCGAAATCATCGGCAATCGTTCGTTTTCCGGCGATCCGACCCTAGCGGCCCAACTGGCTGGAGCCTTCCGTGCCGGCATGCGCGAGGCCGGCATGGCCGCGACCGGCAAGCATTTTCCCGGCCACGGCGCCGTCGCGCTAGACTCGCATTTGACCTTGCCGATCGACGATCGCGATCTGACAAGCATACGTGCCGAGGATTTGGTGCCGTTTAAAGCGTTGATCGAACAAGGCCTGGAAGCCGTGATGCCGGCCCATGTGGTGTATCCGCGCATCGACCGCTTGCCGGCGGGTTTTTCCGGCGTTTGGCTGCAAGACATATTGCGCGGCGAGCTGGGTTTTAACGGCGCGATATTTAGCGACGATTTGAGCATGAACGGCGCCGCCGGTATCGGAGACTACACCGATCGGGCGCGTTTAGCGCTGGAAGCCGGCTGCGACATGGTGTTGGTGTGCAACAATTCGGCGGCGGCCGAGCAAGTCTTAGACGATCTGCCGGTTCGCGAACGCCGTGCCGGCGAAGCGCGTTTGCAAGCCATGCGCGGCCAGCCCAAAGTCACCCGCGAACAGTTGAAACAATTACCGAAATGGCAACAAATTTCCAAACAACTCCAAGAGCTTTATGAATCCCCTGCTTGAAGAAATCGATCAAGTCCAACGGCACGCGCGACAACTGCACGCCGCCGCCGAAGTCGAGTCCGCACTGGACTTGATGGCCGCCAACATCAGCGCCGCGCTACGAGACCGCAATCCGCTGCTATTGTGCGTGATTAACGGCGGCATCATCGCCACCGGCAAACTGTTGCCGCGCCTGGACTTTCCGCTGATGTTGGACAGCATCCACGCTAGCCGCTACCGGAACGCCACCTCCGGCAGCGAGATTCACTGGCTGTTTACGCCGACCACGCCGTTGGCGGGACGGACGGTGCTAGTGATTGACGACATCCTCGACGAAGGCCATACCTTGCGCGCCATCGTCGATTACTGCCAACAGCAAGGCGCCGAAGCCGTTTACACGGCGGCGCTTTTTGACAAACAACTCGATGAGCCCAAACCGATCGCATTGGATTTTGTCGGTTTGAACGTGGAAAACCATTATTTATTCGGCTACGGCATGGATTACAAGGGTTATCTCAGAAACGCCGCAGGCGTCTATGCCTGCAAGGAAGTATTATGACCTTGGCTATTATCGGCGGCACCGGCCTGACCCAAATCCCGGACCTGCTTATCACCGGCGAACAAAGCCTCGATACGCCGTTCGGCGCGCCGTCGGCCGCTTACGTATTCGGCGAACTGGACGGCCGTCAACTGGTGTTTTTAGCCCGACATGGCAACCCGCACCGGTTTCCGCCGCATAAAATCAACTATCGGGCGAATATCTGGGGCTTGCAAGCCTTGGGCGTGACCGAAATTATCGCGGTCGCGGCGGTTGGCGGCATCGGCCGTAAGATGGCGCCGGCGGTCATCGCGATTCCCGATCAATTGATCGATTACAGCTACGGCCGCGAACATACCTTCTTCGCCGACGATCTGGAACAAGTCACCCACATCGATTTCAGCGAACCCTATACACCCGCATTACGGGCTCGTATCGTTGCCGCCGCCGAACACGCCGACATCGCCACCGTGAACCACGGTACCTACGGCTGCACGCAAGGACCTCGTCTGGAAACGCCGGCGGAAATCAAACGCATGGCGAACGACGGCTGCGATTTGGTGGGTATGACCGGCATGCCGGAGGCAGCGCTGGCTCGAGAGTTGGGCATCGCTTACGCTAATGTTTCGGTGGTTGCCAATTGGGCGGCTGGCGTCGTCGCCGGCGAAATCACGATGGCGGAAATCGAAAAAAACCTGCACCAAGGCATGAATCAGGCGATCATGTTGCTAACAGCCGTGGCGCAGGCTTGAGGTAGGCAGAAACATATTCGGGAAGGGTTTTGCCGAAGCCCGGACACCTCGGCAAAACCCCAATTGAAAGAAACCACGGTTTCTTTTTATAGCGGGACCTAACGCAGTTTCCCTGTCACCGCCGCAAACCCACAAGTGGATAGGAGAATGCAGTTCGCGACGTCTCCATTAAATCGTAACGGCCTTATTTGGTCAGACCGTTTTTGTGCAGCACATCCGAACGATAAGCAGAGTTGGACGAATCTTCGGCGATGTTTTTAGCGGCGGTAGCGTATTTATCGTGCTCCGCGTTTTTCACCATGAAAACCGCACCAGCGACCATAACGACGGCCAGAGCGATGTAGAGCCAAAAATTGTCTTTTTCTTGAACTTCATTCATTTTGTACCTTCCTGTATGTTGTTGTAGATGGTGCTGAAACAATTTCAACGGTGCTAACGATAACAAACCGAAATCGAAAAATTTTGATATACATCAAAAAAAGCAAGGTTATTTGGGCATGACTTATGACCGCCGCACTTTCCTGACAACATTCGGCCTAAGCCTGAGCGCTTGCGCGCTCACAACCGACATCAAGCCCGCCCTAGCCGACTCGGCGGCCGGATCGTCGCCGACCAAGACCCGGCTGGAAGAGATCTTGGCGATATTGTCCGATACCGGAATCCAAGATACCCCAACGTTGGAATTGACCTTACCGGCCGTTGCCGAAAACGGCGCTTTCGTGCCGATCACCGTCGCCAGCTCTTTGGAAGACATCGAGCGGTTCGTCATCTATGTGGCTCACAATCCCAACCCACTGGTCGCCGAAATCGAACTCTCGCCGACGGCCTTGGCCTTCGTGAGCACGCAAATCAAAATGGCGGGGTCCGGAGAGGTGGTGGTCCTGGCCAAGCGCGGCGCGGCTTGGCTACGCAATCGGCGTAGTGTGGAAGTCAGCGTGGGCGGCTGCGGAACCGGCTGATGAGTACGATTAAAATCAGAAGTCGAGCGCTGGCGGGATTTTGGGAAATTCGGATTTTGAATCAACATCCGATGGAAAACGGCCGTAACCGCGACACCGATGGTGCGCTAATTCCGGCTCACTATATTCAAACCCTGACCTTGACCTTAAACGGCACGCCGACCCTTTCGGTCAACATGGCCGGCAGCGTTTCCAAGAATCCGTTTTTCGTATTTCGGCTGCGCGCTAGTGTCGGTGATCGAATCAGCGTGATGTGGTTAGACAACCTCGGCAATCAAGACCGGATAGAACACCAACTCGTCGAACGCGACGACTAAGCAAGCTCGCCGGAAATCAAGCAGGCCGGCTGGTTGCGCGCACTGGCTACTAAGAAGCTAAGCGGCGATTGCGCGAACCGCGACTCCAGGGCTTGAACCAACTCGGCGGCTCGCCGAGGGGACTCGACCGCGCAGAAACCGGTCGGCCCCCAGGACGTCTGGCCGATCGCCACGGCGCCGGCCTTCTCCAACATCGTCATCGCCGCCGCCACGTCCGGGCTGGTGAAAATTCCACCCTGCACCGGCGCGAAATGCTCGCCGACCGCCCGTTGCAACTCGGTAATCACCGCGCCGAACCTCGGCAAATCTTGTTCCGCCAACGCCGGCAGGCCCTGCATCAACAACAAATAACACAATCGCTCGGCACTGGCTTGCGGAAACGGCGGCAGCCGGCTGAACGCGCTAATCTCCTGTTCGCCGTGCAAACCTTGACCACGCTGATCGAACACCAGGATAAACCGCCAATGGTCCGGAATCGGCATTTGCGCTATCAGCGGCGGCGTTTTGGTCTCAGGACCGCGGCCGCCATCGACAACCAAACCGCCTTTTTCGAAAATCCCGATACCTATTCCGGAGCGGGCGCCGCGTTCGGACAGCAACGCAATATCGCGTACCGTCAAACCCAGACCGTAAAATCGGCTTAACGCGGCGCCGACCGCCAGCGACATCTGCGTGCCGGAGCCCAAGCCGATATGCTCCGGAATCACGGTTTCCAACGCCAGACGCAGCCGATCGGAAACCCCCAAACGCGCGCACAATTGTCCAAGACAACGGCCGGCCCGCTCGGTCTCCGGACCGACCACGGTCAGCGTCTCGGCGGCGCTCAGCGTCAAGCGAGTGTTGATTTCCTCTACCGCCAAACCGATGCTGCCAAAATGCCGCCCCAAACCACCGCTCAAATCGATGAAGCCCATGTGTAATCGGGCTGGCGCCACCACCGTGACCGTTTCGAACTGCGCTTTCACCACCGGGATTCCAAGACCAAAAAACGAGGCGGCATTATAACGGAAGCGACCGCGCGGCCGAGATAAAATCGGCGGCTTCCCTTAAGTCGGACAGTACCCGCTCGGCCTGCCGACCGGCCAGCGCATCGACAGGATAGCTGGAGGGCACCAGCCAACAACGGATGCCGGCCGCAACCGCCGCCGCCACGCCGACCGGCGAATCTTCCAGCGCCAGACAGGCCGAAGCCGGCAAACCCAGCCGTCCCGCCGCCGCCAAATACACGTCGGGCGCCGGCTTACCGCGCGCCACCTGATCGACCGCGACCAATAACGGAAACGTCTCGGCCAGACCGGCGTAGGCCAGACTGCGCCGCGCTGCAGCCGCCCGGCTGTTGGTGGCGATACAATACGGGATGCCGGCGGCTTGGGCGACCTCGAGCAATTCCGGTAAACCCGGCTTGACCGCGATACCGTCGGTTTCGACTTGAGCCAACCAAATCTCGCCGCTCAACTGGCGAAAGCGCGCCTGATCGAAACCATCGCCGGCCAGATTGGCCAACCCGGCCAGCACATCCGGCCCGGACAAGCCGAGCAAGCCCGCCCAGTCGGCATCCGAGTATCGGTAGCCCATTTCCGCCGCCGCCGCTCGCCAGGCCGCCCGGTACGTGGATTCGCTATCGATCGCCAGGCCGTCCAGATCGAGAATCAGGCCGGCAAGCGTTCCGGCCATTAGCGTAATACCTTGATATATTCTCCGAGCGCCTCGCGATTGGAACCGACGACAACCCGCCGCCGGCCGGTATCGTCGACTTCCAGCAAGCCGGCAACCGCCACGACTTCGCCGGTTTGCGCCTGCCCGCAATAGGTCGCGGTATAACAGACTATGCTGTCCGCTTGCGGATGGTCTATCGAAAACACCGCCGGATAATCGAAGGCGTGAAAATCGTCGCTGATTCTGGCTTGCAGTTCGATAGCGCCCAGCTTGCGGTATTCGCGCGTTTCGCCTTCCAGCATCGGCGCCAGCAAAGTCAGATCGAATTTACGGCCGTTAATCATGGCCTTGTTGTATTTCCTCAATTCGTGCCAAATATATTCGTCCAGCGCGAAATCGCAGGCGCGGCGCCGATAGGCTTCCAACCAATCCGCATCGTCGAGAACCTGACAATGGTCCTCGGCGATCAGCCACTGTACGACGTTGCGAGCCCGGTGGAAGATTTCGCGGTCGTAACAGACCAGATCGATATCCGAGCTGTGTTTTTGCATGCCGACCTGCAACGATCCGGTCACGCCGAACTGATCCATGTCCAAACCGCGGCGGCGGAACAAGGTGCAGAGACTGTGCAAATCGGCCAGCACCGGATCGCTGGGCTCTACTTCCAATAAGCCTCGCAGGCTGTGGCGGGGATGAAAATGTCGAATTACCGCGGTTTCCGGTACCGCGTGCAAGCGAGCATCCAAGCGCGCCGAGTAATGTAGGTATTGCGGATAATGCGCCGCTAAATGGGCGTTGGCCGTATCGCTATCGACTTTACGCCAAGCGCCGTCCAACATCGCGTAGCGCAGAAAGCACAGAATACGACCGGCCTCCAAACCGTCGGCGACCACCGCGAAAATCAGCTGCTCGCCTGTTTCGATGAAATCCTTGGGCCTGAACATGTTCAACCTATTTCCACCCGATTCCGGCCCAACTGCTTGGCGCGATAAAGCGCGGCGTCGGCGGCCTTGATCAATTCGTCCGGGGACGAGTATTGGCCGAGGTGCGCGGCCGCGCCGATGCTGAGCGTCACGCGTCCGCACTCGGACGAGGCGTGAGCAATGCCCAGAGCCTGGACCGCATGGCGCATCCGTTCGGCCAATTCGCGCGCTTCAACCAACAAGGTCGCCGGCAAGACCGCGACAAACTCCTCGCCGCCATACCGACAAATTAGATCGGTACTGCGTCGCAACTGATAGGACAAGGCCTTGGCGACCTCGACCAGGCATTCATCGCCGCGCACGTGTCCGTAGCTGTCGTTGTATTTCTTGAAGTAATCTATGTCGCAAACCAACACCGATAGTACCGAATTATTGCGCTGCGCCAGCGCAAATTGCAGGGCCAATACGCTATCCAAGCGGCGGCGATTCGCCAACCCGGTCAATTGATCGCTCTGCGACAGCCACTCCAGCTCTTGGTTGGCCAATTGCAGGTGTTGCTGGGATTTTTGCAACTTTTGGCGCATCAAGTAAATCCGCTCCATCGCCACCATCGTGTACCGCAAACGTAGCGGATTCAGCGGCTTTTGCAAGTACGCGTCGCCGCCCGCCAGTATGCCTTGGCAAAACGAGTCGTCGTCGGTGCGCGTGGTCAAGAACACGATCGGGAACCAATCGGATTTTCGCAACTCACGGATGGCCTGAGTCGCCTCGAAGCCGTTCAAGCGGGGCATCTCGACATCCATCAACACCAGATCGACGTCCTGATCGGCAACGTATTGCAGGGCTTCCGCTCCGTTTTCGGCAAAGTCTACTTGATGCCGCAATTCACGGAGGCACTCCGCCACCAATTGCCGTATCGCCTTACTATCGTCGACGACTAAAACTTTCATACGCTCCGCCTAATCCTCCCTTTAACGAACACGATTTTAGTTCAACCTGCCAAAAAGTAGGGTAAGAGGGTCGACGACGATGTTTGACATCGCTAATCCCTGGGTTTCGGCGGCAGCCAAGCGATGATGTGGTCTTCCATATCGTCGACTTCCGATTCCTTGATCGCGAACCCAGTCACCGAAATGCCGGCCTCCGCCACGGTGTCCAGCCGCCCGGAAATCAGCGGATGCCATTCCGGCAACGCCTCTCCATCCAGCAACAAACGATAGGCGCAGGTGTCGGGCATCCAGTGATACGCGCTGAAATCGTGTTGTTTCAAGTCCAAACAATCCGGCACCAATGTGCAGCGCTCGGCATAGCGGCTACAAGAACAAGTGTCCAAATCGATCAAATCGCAAACGACGCGAGTCAGCGCGATCTCGCCGGTATCTTCGTCTTCGAGTTTGTTCAAACAGCACTTGCCGCAGCGATCGCACAACGACTCCCATTCTTCGGTGGTCATTTCGGCCAGCGTCTTGGTTTCCCAAAAGTTCATCGCGACTACTCCGGCTTCAGCAAGCGCAATTGATAATGCAACACAACCCAAGCACCGCAGACGGCCAGCGCCGAAGAAATCGTCAGCAACAGCAAAAACTCGCCGAAACTCAGAAACAATAATTCGAAGGCGCTGTTATAGAGCACCGACAATTTCTCGACCGGCGACTCCAGGATCAGCAACATCACCGTCACGATCAACCAGCCCAGAAAACCGGCGATGAATCCCAACCAAAACCCGGTATAGAGAAACGGCCGCTGAATGAAGGCATTCGTAGCGCCGACCAATTTGGAAATATAGACTTCGTCCTGACGATTCTGCAACTCCAGCCGAATCGTGTTGCCGGTGATAAAAGTAACCGCGAAACCCAGCAGCAAACTGACCAACATCACGCCTCGGCTGGCAATCGTCATGATGGTCTGCAAGCGGGCCACCCATTGCATATCCACTTGCACGAAATCGACTTGCGGCAATTGTTTGAACTCCGCCATCAGCGTTTCGATGTCGGCGTTGGATTCCAGGGTATGCTTAGGTTGAACCTGGACCACACTGGGTAGCGGATTTTGTTCCAAGGCATTCAACGCGTCGCCGAAACCGCTATTGGCCTTGAATTCGTCCAAAGCCTGCTGCTTGGTGATCAACTTAACCGCATCCACGCTGGGATTTTGCCGCAGTTGTTCGACCAGCTTCTGACCGGCGGCGTCGGTGACGTTGTCGTGTAAAAACAGCGACATTTGATTGCTGCTCTCCAAATTCCCGGTCAATTGCTGAATGTTGGCAACGCCGATGTAAAAACCGCCGGACAACGACACCGCGATCGCCAGTACCAGCACCGTCATCGCCGACGTGAATGGCGAACGGGTCAAGCGGCCGAGACTGGAAAACAGACCGTGGGCGTGATTCAGCAAATACGCCTGGAAACGGTCGTTCAAGCGCTGGCCGAAATGTTTGCGCTGTACTTGTCTCATCGTCAACTCGCCACCAAATGCCCTTTGTCCAAGGTCAGTACCCGATAACCGAGCACGTGAACCAGCTCGATATCGTGAGTGGCGATCAACACCGAAACCCCGACTTGCTTGAACTGCTCGAACATATGCATGACTTCGGCCGACAGATCCGGATCCAGGTTGCCGGTCGGCTCGTCCGCGATTATCAACTTGGGTTTGTTGACGATGGCCCTCGCGATACCGACCCGTTGTTGTTCGCCGCCGGACAAGGCCAGCGGATATTTACGCTCCTTGCCCAGCAGCCCGACTTTGTCCAGCGACGCCCTCACCCGCCTCGCCACTTCATTGGCCTGATAGCCGGACACCACCAACGGCAACGCCACGTTATCGAACACGGTCCTATCGTTTAGCAGTTTATAGTCCTGAAAGATCAGACCGAGTCCGCGCCGCAAATACGGCACTTTACGCTCGCTGACCCGGTTGATGAGTTGACCATCCAGGAAAATGTTACCGCGCGTGCATTGCTCCATCATCGCGATCAATTTCAGCAATGTGCTTTTGCCGGCGCCGGAGCGGCCGGTCAGAAACGCCATTTCGCCTTTTTGCAGATGAAAGCTGACGTCGATCAAGGCCTCGCCGGCGTCGGGGTAACGTTTGCTGACGTGTTCGAACTTGAGCATGGTGTTAGTCTTTAGCGAACAAGGCCTCGACGAACTGCTCGGCATCGAAGTCCTGCAAATCGTCGATGCTCTCGCCGACGCCGATGAAGCGAATCGGGATATGCAATTGATTGGCCAACGCGAAAATGATGCCGCCCTTGGCGGTACCATCCAGTTTGGTCAGGGCCAAACCGGTCAAGCCAACCGCTTCGTTGAATATTTTAGCCTGCGACAACGCATTCTGGCCGGTGCCGGCATCCAGAATCAACAACACTTCATGCGGCGCGCTGTCGTCCAATTTGGCCATGATCCGCTTGATCTTTTTCAACTCGTCCATCAAATTGGATTTGGTGTGCAAACGCCCGGCGGTGTCCGCGATCAACACGTCCACGCCCCTGGATTTGGCCGATTGCAGCGCGTCGAAGATCACCGATGCCGAATCGGCGCCGGTGTGCTGCGCCACAACCGCCACATTATTACGCTCGCCCCAGGTCTGCAACTGCTCGACCGCCGCCGCCCGGAAAGTATCGCCGGCCGCCAGCATCACGCTATGCCCTTGTTGCTGCAAGCGCTTCGCCAATTTGCCGATCGACGTGGTTTTGCCGACGCCGTTGACGCCGACTACCAGAATCACGAACGGTCCATCCCGTTCCGGAATTTTTAGCGCTTGCGAGCAGGGTTTCAGTATCGTCAGCAGTTGCTGCTTTAGCGCATCGAGCAAGGCATCGCCGTCGGCCAGCTGTTCGCTCTCCAACGTTTTTTGCAAATGTTCGATCAATTGCGTCGTCGTTTCGATGCCGAGGTCGGCCATCAGCAAACTCGCCTCCAAATCGACCAGCAAACCCTTGGTCACCGCTTTCTTGCCGAATGCCAAGCTGCCCAGCACCGATCCGAAACCGCCGCGGGTTTTTTGCAGTTGATTACTCAAGCGTTGGAACAGACTCTCCGCCACCGGCACTTCGACGGGCACCGGTGCCAAAGCCGCCTCACCGACCGTTGCCGGAATCGCCGCTTCGCCAACAGAAACCTCGGCTTCGGCTTCGGCTTCGGCTTCGGCTTCGGCTTCGGCTTCGGCTTCGGCTTCGGCTTCGGGAAAACCGTAACGGCTGTACAAGGCAATGGCCAATAACGGCACCATCAACAAAGCCGCCACCGCGTTATGCGCAACCGCCAATCCCAGCGGCAGACTATATTTGACGCTGAAGATCCCTAGTACGATTTGCAGCAACAAAACCAGGCTGACCAGGTTACCTGCCAAGCGTACCGGTTTGGGATAGCGGTCGCCGGTCGCTACCAGCATCAACGCGCTCACGACCAAGAAGGTAAGGCCGGCCGCCAGCCGGTGAACGGTGTGAACAGCCGCTAGCGCGGCGGCGCTCAACAACTGCCCTTCCGGACGGAACGGATTCAATGCTTGCCAGTAATCGGCCGCCGGCAACCAAACCCCTTGGCAACGCGGGAAATCGTCGCACGCTAGCCCAGCGTAGTTGCTGCTGACCCATCCCCCCAACGCAATCTGCGCCAGCACCACGCACATCGCCAATCCGGTTAGCCACATCGGCCCGGAACTGACCGAACGCCGGCTCAGAGACGGATCCAAGCGCAGATAAGCCCAAACCAGCGCCCAAAAGGTCATGAATCCCAATAACAAATGTCCGGTAACGACCGCCGGGGTCAGCTTGGAGGCCACGGTCCACATGCCCAACGCCGCCTGGCTGGCAATCAGCGATACGATAACCAGGGTCCAGCCGACCGCGAGGCCGCGTTTTTGCTCGCGCCAAGCGAACGGCAGAGCCAGCAACGCCAAGACCGCCAGCGCGCCGGCTAAATAACGATGGACCATTTCCTTCCAGGCCTTGGCGACATCAACCGCTTGCCCGCCGAAAGCGGCCGCCGCGTCGGCCTTGAATTGGTCGGTATCGGCGACGACGGCTTTGCCGTAACAACCGGGCCAGTCCGGACAACCCAAGCCGGCGTGGCCGAGGCGGACATAGGCGCCGACCACGATGACCAGCAGCGCCAGGATGGCCCCGCACAATAATAATCTTCTGAACATGTTTATTAACCGATTTGGGAAATTCTGAGGAGTTTGCTTAAGTCGTCTCTGACTTGATAGGGATCGAATCCGGGCGGGTATTTCATCATCAGATTGCCCAGCGGGTCCATGATGATCAAGGCGCCCTCGACAGGCGCCTGGCCGGCTATCCCGGACAATCCCGCCCGCAAGCTATCGGCCGGCAGCGCTTTCAGCAGGCGCGCATCCTCACGCCATTGGCCGGGCAGCGCGACTTGTCCGTCGCTTAGCAAAGCCAAGCGCCGCACTCGGGCGATGTCCTTGCCTATCATCAGACCGATCTGCCGGGATTTATGCAGGGCATCGGCGCACACTTGCGAGCACGCGCCGAATACCGGATTAATGAGTACCCAGTGCCCCTTCAACTCCCCGATATTTTCTTGGGAAAACGTATCTGCACCGACAAAACTGACCGGTTCGGTCTGAAGCGGCGGTTGAATCAACTCGCCATGATTGGTCCCCAATCTGACGGTGTCCGGATGCGCCGCCAAATACCAAGCGATGCTAAATGGAATCGCCGTCATTGCGAAGATTCCTAAAATGGTGAGACGATTTATTTTTAATTGTTGTTTACTCACGACGTTTACGAAGACTGTTCCAAAACATTAGGGTGCTTAGCGTTAGCGCTAAACCGAACCATTGTACTGCATAGGCCCGGTGTTTTTCCGGCGGAATGACCACGTTGATACGCCAATCCCGCAGATAGCCGGCGGGTTGATCCGTATCCAATTCCAGTTGGAACGGCGCCAGCGCGTAGCCGAATTTGACGCCGAGCGCAGCCAAATCGACGTACTGAGTGCGAACCGGCCAGCCTTCGCCCGGCGTCCCGCCGCCAGCCAGCCGAATGCCGACGTCGGGAAAACGGTTGATGCGGCCGCGCAACTGTTCGACCGGCGTATCGATGCTTAAATCGGGGACTACTCGCCTATCTCGGCCCAGCGGCAACCAGCCGCGATTGACCAAGACCGCGGCTTGGCCGTTGGCGGGCAAAAACGGCGTGAACACCAAATATCCGGGCCGGCCGTCGTGTACCTGATTGTCGAGCAATAATTGATGGGCGTCGTCGTAATGCCCTTGTAAAGTCGCCTTGCGATACCGAATCGCCTCGAGCTCCGGCTCGCCCGGTATCCGCTGGTTCAAATCCAGTGCAACCGACATTTGGGCTGCATATTGCGCGTTGAGCAAGGCTTGCTTTTCATCCGCGCGGCGCAATTGCCAGAATCCCAGGTTGCATAGCAACACCATCATTGCGAGATAAGCCACCAACAGGGCCGGCGACCAGCGCCACTCCATGCGAAACAGCCGAAATTTAATCATCTAAAACCGCCCTAAGTATTGGCAAGCCATTGGGAATCGTCGAGAATGGTGCTTTTGCGCCGACTTTCCCACCATGCCGATCAAAATATTCGTTATTGTCGCTTTTCTCGCCATTTTAGTCAGCCTGGGCTCGGCGCTGTTTCATTTGGTCAGACACAAAAGCGACGAAGATTCGCGTAAAACCGCCAAAGCCCTGACGTTTAGAATTGGCTTGTCGCTGGGCTTGTTTATTTTGTTGGTGCTGGCCTTGGCCACCGGCCTGATTCAACCGCACGGCCTGGGCGCCAGAATGCACGCCGACCAAAAACCGGCGTCATCCGCTCCTCAAAATCCCGGCCGCTAAACGCCGGCAAAAAAAAAGCGCGCTCGTCGCCGAGCGCGCTTTTTTTCGTTAACGAAAGCAGGCGTTTACATCAAGTAAACGAAGACAAACAAGCCCAACCAGACGACGTCAACAAAGTGCCAATACCATGCCGCCGCTTCGAAAGCGAAATGATTTTCCGGCGTAAAATGGCCTTTCCAGCTTCTGAACAGCACGACCGACAGAATGATCGCACCGACGCAAACGTGGAAACCGTGGAAACCGGTCAACATGAAAAAGGTGGAACCGTAGATCCCTGAACCCAGCGTCAAACCCATCTCGTGATAGGCTTCGTAGTACTCGGTAGCTTGGCAGGCGACAAACAAAAAGCCCAAGCCGACGGTAGCCAACAGGCCTTTGATCAGCTGGCCGCGATGCTTGGCCAACAAGCCGTGATGCGCCCAGGTGCAGGTAACGCCGCTGGATAACAGCAACAAGGTGTTGATCAACGGTAAACCGAAGGCGCCCATCGGCTCGAAATCGCCGCCGACCTTACCGGGACCGTTGGTCGGCCAAGTCGAGCTAAAGCCGTCCCACAGCGTAAAGGTCGAACGACCCGGACCGCTGACGAACGCGCCGTCGGTCGCGCCCAACCAGGGCACCGACAGATTGCGGGTGTACCAGAGCGCGCCGAAGAACACCGCGAAGAACATCACTTCGGAGAAAATAAACCACATCATGCCCATCCGGTAGGAAATACCGACACCGTGGTTGTACATGCCGGACTCGCTTTCGGTTGCTTGCAACGCAAACCACGCGCCCAACATCACCAGAAACACCACGAAACCGGCCAACATCATGCCGGAGCCGATCGAGTTTCCGTTCAAATGGTTTGCAAAGCCCGCCAGCGTCAGCATCAAACCGGCGGTGGCCATCACCGGCCAAGTGGCTTTATGCGGGATGTAATAAGCTGTGTTTGTAGACATAACCTTCCCCTTCGTTAATTTTCAGATTTTTCAGTAATTTCAAAAAAAGTGTAAGACAGCGTAATGTTTTTATAGCGCTCGGGCAGTTTCGGATCGACAACCAAACGAACCGTCATGTTCTTCTCTTCGTTCGGATCGAATATCTGTTCCAACTCGCAAAAACAAATCACCTTTGTGACGTATTCCTTGACCAAGCCCGGCGTGTAAGTCGCTACCGCGCGTACCTTAATCCTGCGATCGCTCAAGTTTTTCGCGTGAAATCCCACCGAATAATATTGGCCCGGATGAATCTTCAGACTGGGCGTTTCCACCTTAAAGTCCATCGGCACCGCACGATTCAGCGACGTCAAAAACTCCATCGTGATTTCCCGGGACTCGTCGACCTTGAACTCGGATTCGGTCTTGGCGACGCTTTCCAGCGTGGCGTTTTGTCCGGTGAGTTCGCAAAGCACGTCGTAAAGCGGTACCAGCGCATAACCGAAACCAAACATCAGCACCGCCACGCCGATCAGTTTCGCGGCCAGTCTGCGGTTTTTACCACGCAACTCTTCGCCGCTCATTGCGACATGGCCTTCATCACCGCGAACACATAAATCGTCAACGCAACCGCGACCAAGGCCAGCGCGGTCAAAATATTTTTAGTCTTGATATTCATCTCTATCCTCGCGCCCTCCTGTCGGATCTTACCGACAGGAGGGTCGCCGTCCAAGCCGCTCGCCTAGCGATTAAAAATGCTCTGTCGGAATTTTTTCCGGCGGGGTGGCAAACGTGTGATAAGGCGCGGGAGACGCTACGGTCCACTCCAAGCTGTGCTTGCTGGCGTCTTCCCAGACTTCGTCGGTGACTTTCTCGCCGGTACCGCCGCGAATCGTATCGATGACGATGTAAACGAACAGCAATTGACTGAAGCCGTAGATGAAAGCGCCGATACTGGACACCATGTTCCAATCCGCGAATTGAATCGCATAGTCCGGAATACGGCGCGGCATGCCGGCCAGACCCAGGAAATGCTGCGGGAAAAACAGGATGTTGACCGAAATCGCCGACAACCAGAAATGCAGTTTGCCGATTTTCTCGTTGTACATATGCCCGGTCCATTTAGGCAGCCAAAAATAGCCGGCGGCCATCAGAATGAAAACCGAAGCCGGTACCAAGGTGTAATGGAAATGGGCCACGATGAAATAGGTATCGTGATATTGAAAATCGACCGGCGCGACCGACATCATCAAACCGGTGAAACCGCCCATCGTAAACAACACCACGAACGCGATCGCGAACAACATCGGCGTTTCGAAGGTCATCGAGCCTTTCCACATCGTCGCTGTCCAGTTGAACACTTTCACGCCGGTCGGAATCGCGATTAGCATCGTCGCATACATAAAGTACAGCTCGCCGGCAATCGGCAGACCGACCGTGAACATGTGATGGCACCAAACGATGAACGACAGGAACGCAATCGCGCCGGTCGCGTAGACCATCGAAGCGTAACCGAACAACGGTTTGCGAGCGAACACCGGAATGATGGTCGAAGCCACGCCGAAGGTCGGCAGAATCATCACATACACTTCGGGATGACCGAAAAACCAAAAGATATGTTGATACAACACCGGGTCGCCGCCGCCGGCCGCATCGAAGAAGCTGGTGCCGAAGAAACGGTCGGTCAACAGCATCGTCACCGCACCGGCGAAAACCGGCATGATCGCGATCAACAGGAATGCGGTGATCAGCCAGGTCCAGACGAACAGCGGCATTTTCATCAAGGTCATTGCCGGGGCGCGCATGTTGAAAATGGTCGCGATCACGTTGATCGCACCCATGATCGACGACACACCCAGCAAGTGAACCGCGAAGATCGCGAACGGCAAGGCTTTTCCGGTTTGCAATACCAGTGGCGGATACAGCGTCCAACCAGCCGAGGGCGCGCCGCCCTCCATGAACAGGGTACTGGCGATCAGCAACACGCCAGCCACCAACATCCAGAAGCTCATGTTGTTCATCCGCGGCAGCGCCATATCCGGCGCGCCGATCATCATCGGAATCATCCAGTTGGCCAGACCGACGAAAGCCGGCATCACCGCCCCGAAGACCATCACCAATGCGTGCATCGTGGTCATCGAGTTGAAGAAGTTGGGATCGACGAATTGCAATCCCGGCTCGAACAATTCCGAGCGGATAATCAAAGCCATGCTACCGCCGACGAAAAACATCGCCAGCGAGAACACCAGATACATCGTGCCGATGTCTTTATGGTTGGTGGTAATTATCCAGCGCAGAATACCCTTATCCGGGCCGTGATCGTGGTGATCGTGATGATCATCATGTTCAGCTACGACAGCAGTCATACGTAATACCTCAAGAAATAATAGATAGTGAGTTCAACCCTATAAAACCGGTTCCAATCAAGAGCCGACTTTGTTCTCGGCGACAACCTTGGGTTTGACTTCGCCGTTCTCTTTACATTGTTGAGCCGCATCGTCGATATCCGGATACAAATCGTCGAAATCGTCGAGCGTCAAGGCCTGACAAGGTTGAAACTCATCGCCGACATTGTTGCCCAGATTCGGAGAATTCCGCAGATAGGTCACCAATTCGGCCAATTCGTCGGCAGGCAATTTCTTGAACGCCGGCATTTTGCTGGTACCGGCTTGCACGAAACCGATCAGTTGATCGACATTGCCGGTCACTTTCGCGCTGGCGCTCAGCGCGGGATACCAACCGCTGATGCCCTTGCCGTCGATTTGATGGCAAGCCACGCAGTTTTTCAAGTAAACCGATTCGCCCTTAATCAGCAGCGAAGACCGGGTCAGCTTGCTCAAATCCGGCGCTTGTTTTTGTTTTTCCAGCGTGGATTTCACCCAGGCGTCGTACTGCTCCTGTTCCATCGCGATGACGACGATAGGCATGAAGCCGTGGTCGCGCCCGCACAGCTCGGTGCATTGGCCGCGATAGACGCCGGGCTTGTCGACTTGGGTCCAGGCTTCGTTGACGAAACCGGGATTGGCGTCTTTTTTCCAGCCCAGATCGGGCACCCACCAAGAGTGAATCACGTCGGCGGCGGTGAACAGGAAGCGGATTTTCTTACCGACCGGAATCACCAACGGTTTGTCGACGTTCAGCAGGTAGTTGGGTACCGCGCGCGGGTCCATCGTGCTGACCCGGTGGGTTTTTTCGCTGGCTTCGTCCAAATGGCTTTCGAAGTGAACGCCGGAATCCAGGTACTCGTAATCCCAATACCACTGTTTCCCGGTCACCTTGATGCTCATCTCGGATTCCTGGGTTCCGTCCAGATCGACCACGGCCTTGGTAGCCGGAATCGCCATACCGATCAGAATCAGCGTGGGAATAATGGTCCAGATGATCTCGACCGTCGTATTTTCATGAAACTGCGAAGCTTCGTGCCCTTTTGATTTTCGATGATGGAAAATCGAGTAAAACATCGTACCGAACACCGCGACACCGATGAATACGCATATCCAAAGGATCAGCATGTGCAAATCGTACAGCTCATGACTGAGTTGTGTCACACCTTGCACAAGATTGAGTGTGTAGTCCGCGTGTGCCGCCTCCAGGCCCCAGGCCATCAAAACCAGACACGCGAGCAGTTGCTTTGTTTTCTTCACGGAGCAGCCTCCCCACTAGTAGTTATAAACTTGTATGCGTTATATCTTCTGTAACATTGCGCACCCAACCGGCGAGGCTCGCGGTTCCCTTTACAGATAATTGTCTTAAATAAACTGAGCAATTTTACCCCATCGCAGAGCAGCAAACCAGAAGAGGTTTTCCCGTTTCGGCAATTTACGCGTAAAAAAGGCTTGCGAACATTGCTGCTCGCAAGCCTTTGTGACCGCTTTAGCCTGTCGGCTTGGGGCTTATTTCAGCGTATCGGAGTACGACATATCGAAGGTAGGAATATGGCTATCCAACCAGCCTTTGACCAATTGCCCGACTTCCTCGGTCACTTCGGCTTGACCCGCGTGAAATTTCTTTTGCAAATCCGCGCAAATACCGACCATGGCTTCGTGCTCGGCTTTATGGCGATCGTAACCGCCAAAACCCTTGGACAGCATTTCCCGTTCTTCATGAGCAAAATGATCGACCACATAAGCGATCAAAGCATCCAAGGAAGCGCCGATCGTCGCGCGCGCCGCGCCGCCGGTTGCCTCGTCGTACAGTTTGTTCAACAAACCGAACAAAGTCTGATGCTCCGAATCGGCAAAGCCCACGCCGGTGCCATACTGATCCGCGGTCCAAGTAATTAAAGCCATAAAACGCCTCCAGGTTGTTTTTTTATTTAGGATGCGCCGCGCGAATTCGTCCCGGATTCCGCCAGCGGCAATCAGTCCATACGGACTTTTTAAGTTCAGGCCACCGGCCCTTCGAACCGGCGCCACCATCGTCTCCTTGCGCCGAGAGGCCCGGCCAGTCGCCGCGCCCTCGGATGGTGGCCGCCATTGTCGTCATCCCCGCTTTAAAAATTTTGACGCAAATCAAACATTTGCCAGTTTGGTGGGCATAGATGTTGCCCCATCTCAGTGAAATCCGGCTCGAGCCGGTAAGGTAAAACCCCCAATAGCGGGGCCGACAAATGGGTTTGCAAATAGGCCAGATTGCCTTCGAAACCCGGCATCGCCTCGCTCAAGCGGACCGCGAGCCAACCGGCGCAGCGCAGCCCGGTCCGCTCGACCGCCACGACCGTCAAGCGCGCGTGATTGATGCATCCCAAGCGCATGCCGACCACGACCACAACCGGCAATCCCAAACGACGCGCCAAACCAGCGTTGTCCAACGCGGCGTCCAGCGGCGAATACCACCCGCCGGCGCCTTCGACCACCAACCAGTCGGCGGTCGCATGCAATGCGGCGGCCAGCGTGGCGATACGCTCCGGATCGACCGAGATATCGCCGCAAGCCAGATGCGGCGACATCGCCGCCTCGAACGCATAGGGATTGATGGCCGCATAGTCCGCCGGCGCAGAACACGCCGCCTGGATCAGCAAAGCGTCGCGATTATAGAAACGGCCGTTGCGCCGCTCGCAGCCCGCCGCCACCGGCTTCATGCCGGCCACCGTGTAGCCTTCCGCGCGCAGGCGGCGCATCCAGGCCAGCGTCGCCCAGGTTTTGCCGACATCGGTATCGGTACCGGTGATAAACACGCCGGCTTTCATCGAAACGCCCTGACAAACAGAATCTCCCAACTGGCAAGGATCCGCGCGTCGGGCATTAAAGCCTGGTAAGCGACGATCATGTCCCGCAATTGCAGGCGCGTGGTCGGCCCGCGCTTGCGATCGGCGTTGAGATTATGCGCGCCGATGCCCTTCAGTTCCCGCATCAGATCGGCGACCGCCGCATATTCGGTCGAATACGTCCGCGAGACGATGTCGCCATCGCGCCAACCGGCGGCGGCTAGCTGGGCGCGAATCTCGGCGCCGGACACGAACGCATTCACGTGCCGGTAATCGTCGACCTCGGCCCAAGCCGCCTTTAATTCCACCAGGGTACCCGGCCCGAAGGTGGCGAACGCCAGTTGCCCGCCCGGCGTCAGCACCCGCCGGCAATCGCCGAACAGCGCTGGCAAATCCGCGCACCATTGCAAAGCCAGATTGGAATAGATTTGACCGAGACCGGCATCGGCCAGCGGCAAACGCTCGGCGTCCGCGCACACATACCGCACGCCGGCCGGCCATTTGGCCCTGGCCGCTTGCAGCATCGGCAGCGCGATGTCCAGCGCATACACCGGCCGATCGGCGGCCCGGCCCAGCAACAAACCGGTCAAAAACCCGGTGCCGCAACCCAGATCGGCGATAGCGCCGGCCGCCGGCGACACGTCGAATCGGGCCAGCAATTCGGCCCCGACCCGACGCTGCAAGGCCGCCACGCTATCGTAACCGGCCGCCGCCGCGCCGAACGAACGGCGAATATCGCGTTTGGCTATCGCGGCATTCATTCGCGCGCCCGCAACAACGCCATCACCTGCTCGGGATGGCTCAGAAACGGCAAGTGGCCGGCTGCATCGAGACAATACACGCCGGCCTCCGGCCTTAAATCGGCCAGCGCTTTAGCGGCGGCGACCGGTACCAGCATGTCCCTGCCGCCGAAAATGGCCGAGGCCGGACAGCGCAAATGCCGCCATTGTTCGCGCAAATCGGCGGTTTTCAAGATGTCCAGCCCGCCGCGCAACGCCGCTTCGGCCGGCGGCGGCGCATCCGCCACCGCTTGCCGCAACTGCGTCAACAACGCCCGTTGCTCGGGCAAGCCTTGCACTTGCAGGGCCAGAAAGCGTTGCAGCGTGGTTTTGGCATCGGCCAGCAACAGCTCGGCAAAGCCGTCCAGCACCGCCGGACGCATGCCCGGCCAAGCGCCGTCGCCGACGAATTTAGGATTGCTGGCCAGCAAGGTCAACTGCTCGACCCGCTCCGGGTAGCGCGCGGCGATGTCCAGCGCGATGGCGCCGCCCAAGGACCAACCCAGCAACGCGAACCGGCGAACCGGCAGCGCCGCGACCAAGGCATCGCCGACCACCGCCAACTCGAACGGCGCCAGCGCGCCGCTACGGCCGTGTCCGGGCAAATCCGCGACGATGGTTTGATAATGGTCGGCCAAGCGCTCGGCGAATCCGCGTAACACGCCGCCGTGCATGGCCCAGCCGTGCAATATCAGTAGCGGCGGCCCGCCGCCGCGCTTGTCCAGATGAATAAGCGTCATGCGCCCAGCTCGCTCAAAGCCTCCAGCAAAGCATCGATTTGCGCGTCGTCGTGCAGAGCCGTCAAGGTCACCCGCAAACGGGCGGTGCCGGCCGGCACCGTCGGCGGCCGAATCGCGCCGACCCAGAAGCCCCGCTCGGCCAACGCGTTACTCAGTGCGACCGCGCGCTCGCTATCGCCGGTCGGCAACGGTTGGATCGCGGTTTCGGAAGCCATCAGCGGCAAACCCAATTGCTCGGCGCCTTGCCGGAAACGCGCGATCAGCTCGCGCAAGCGCTCGCGCCGCCAGGTTTCGTCGCGCACGATGCGCAACGCGGTACGCGTGGCCTCGGCGACCGCCGGCGGCATCGCCGTCGTGAACACATAACTGCGGGCTTTTTGAATCAGTAGCTCGATCAAATCGTCGGAACCGGCGACAAAAGCCCCGAAGGTGCCGAAGGCCTTGCCCAAGGTACCGATCAAGATCGGCACCTGTTCGGCGCTCAAGCCGAAATGCTCGACGATGCCGCCGCCGCGCGCGCCAAGCACGCCGAAGCCGTGGGCATCGTCGATCAACAAGCCGGCATCGTGGCGGCCGACCAATGCCGCCAATGCCGGCAGCGGCGCCAAATCGCCGTCCATGCTGAACACCCCGTCGCTGACCACCAAGACCTTGCCCGATCCGGTCGCCAGTTTCGCGGCCAGATCGGCGGGGTCGGCGTGATGGTAGCGGCGAAACCGGGCACCGGCCAGCAAACCGCCGTCCAGCAGCGATGCGTGATTCAGACGATCTTCCAGCACCGTATCGCCGCGCCCCAGCAAGGCCGAAATCGTCCCGACGTTAGCCATGTAACCGGTCGAAAACAGCAAGGCCCGCCGCCGGCCGGTGAACTCGGCCAATGCGTCCTCCAACGCGTCATGCGCGGCACTATGCCCGCAAATTAAATGCGCGGAGCCGCTGCCGACGCCGTAGCGTTCCGCGCCGCGCTGAAAGGCATCGACCAGGCGCGGGTCGGCGGCCAGGCCCAGATAGTCGTTGCTGCAAAAATTGACCATCCGCCGCCCGTCCACGTCCAGCAGCACGCCTTGCGGGCCGTCCACGCCCCGGCGGCGCCGGTACAAACCTTGTTGCTCCAGCCGGCCCAGCTCGCCGCTAAAATCGTAAAAACCGGCCATCAAGCGTAACTGGAGCCGCCCATCCGCACGCCCAAGCGCTGAAACAATTGCCGGTCGTGGCTGGTCATCGGATTGTCGGTGGTCAGCAGTTTATCGCCGTAGAAAATCGAGTTGGCCCCGGCCAGAAAGCACAAGGCCTGCATCTCGTCGCTCATCGCGGTCCGGCCGGCCGACAAGCGAACCCGCGATTCCGGCATCATGATCCTGGCCACCGCCACGGTGCGCACGAACACCAGCGGGTCCAGCGTAGCGGTGCCGTGCAGCGGCGTCCCTTCGACTTGCACCAGCATATTGATCGGCACGCTCTCCGGATGCTTGGGCAGATTCGCCAGTTGCAGCAACAATTTGGCTCGATCGACCTCCGACTCGCCCATGCCGACGATGCCGCCGCAGCAGACATTGATGCCGGCCTCGCGCACCCGTTCCAGCGTATCCAGCCGGTCCTGATAGGTCCGGGTGGTGATGACTTCCGAGTAATAGTCCTCGGAGGTATCGAGATTGTGGTTGTAATAGTCCAGGCCGCCGTCCTTCAAGGCTTGGGTTTGCCGGTCGGTCAGCATGCCCAAGGTCACGCAGGTTTCCATGCCCAGCGCCTTGACGCCCTTGACCATCTCGACGACCCGCTCGATGTCTCTATCCTTCGGGCTGCGCCAGGCGGCGCCCATACAAAACCGCGAAGCGCCCTGGGCCTGGGCCTGTTGCGCGGCTTGCAACACCGCTTCGACCGGCATCAGCGCCTCCGGCGTCAGATCGGAATCGTAGCGGGCGCTTTGCGGGCAATAGCCGCAATCTTCCGAGCAGGAACCGGTCTTGATGCTCAACAGGCTGCTAACCTGAATTTCGTTGGGATCGAAGAACGCCCGATGCGCGGTCTGGGCCTGAAAAATCAAATCGTTGAACGGCAATGCGAACAAGGTCTCGACCTCGGCCAATTGCCAATCGTGACGAATGTTGGCGACGTGGTTCGAAGGTTTCTGGCTGGCGGACATTCTGCTACTCTCCCATGCTCGGCGGCGGCGCAAGCGGTGACCGGGACCGCTTATCAACCTATTTAAAGAAAAATGGTAAACCATTGGCTAAACATTATACAGACTTTGCTGTTACCGCCGCGCTGCGTATTGTGCGGCGCGCCCGGCCACGCCGGCCTGGACCTGTGCGCCGGCTGCCTGGACGACCTGCCCCGTAACGTTTCCTGCTGCTACCGCTGCGGCGAACCGTTCGAAACCCGCCATCCTCAACCGGTGCTGTGCGGGCGCTGCCTGAGCAAAACGCCGGCCTTCGACGAGACCTACGCGCCGTTTTTGTACCGCAGTCATTTACGCTTTTTGGTGAGCCGCCTGAAATTCCAGCGCGACTACAAGAATGCCCGCCTGCTGGCCGGCTTGCTGGCGGCCCACGCCGGAACCCAGGCCGAACGGCCGGAATGTCTGATCCCGGTGCCGCTGCATCGCGGACGCTACCGCGAACGCGGCTTCAACCAGGCCATGGAAATCGCCCGGCATTTATCGAAGGAATTGAAGATTCCGCTGGATTCGCGGAGTTGCCAAAGAGTGCGGGATACCGGCCATCAAATCGCGTTGCCGGCCAAACAGCGCCGCAAGAATCTGCGCAACGCCTTTCGGGCCACGCGGCCGTTACCTTACCGCCACGTCGCCATCGTCGATGACGTGATGACCACCGGCGCCACGGTCGCCGCGCTGGCAACGGCACTGAAGCGAGCCGGCGTCGGCCGGGTGGACGTCTGGGTCTGCGCCCGGGCTTAACCATCCGCCGACATCAATCGGGCCGGTAATTACCGGCCCGATCGCTACTGCTCCTATCGATACCCGAATCTAAGCGTAAGTATCGATGTTTCTACCTTTACTACCGTCGTTATCCCCATCGGCATCTTTCGCGACCGGTTGCACCGGTTGCGGCGCGGGCTGCCGGTTCTCTACGGGCGGCTTCGCTTGATTGACGAGAGGAACGTACGGCGTGGAGCCCACTCCCGATATGGATGACATGTCGATCTCCCATGGATTGAACACTGTCCGCCCGCCAGGACGGACCACCGGGTTATCGGCCGAGCCGGCAAAAGCTTGAGTAAAAAATCAACGCTCAGCGCGGCGAACCCGCGCCCCGCGCCGCCGGCTCGGCCGGACCGAACAAACTACCTCCGCCTCGACCGGCCACATCGACCCATAAATGCGGCAGATTCAGTTGCTCCAACCACTCGACGCCGTCGCCTTCCTTCAGCATCGCGATCGTCGAAGCGCTACCGGCCACCACGCAAAAATCGCCGACCACCGTCACCGCCGCCAAATGCCGTACCGGCCAGCCGGTCTTCGGGTTCAAAATATGCCCGTAGCGCACCTGGTCGATGACCATGCAGCGCTCGTAATCGCCGCTGCTGGCCACCGCGCCCTCGTACAAGTTCAAGGTATCCAGCAAGCCGCCCTGCCGGCGCGGATCGCGAATACCCACCCGCCAGGGACTGCCGTCGCCGCGCGGACCGATCACCCGAATATCGCCGCCCAAATTCACGACCCCGCGCTGAACCCCGTGGTTGCGGCAGATCGTCGCCGCGCAATCGGCGGCGTATTCCTTGACGACGCCGCCGAAATCGATCTCCATGCCGGCGACCGAAAACGTCAATTCCGGCCGGCGCCAGCACAGCCGGTGCCAGCCCACTTTCTCCAGCAACGCCGCCAGCATGGCCGGCTCGGGCAAACGGCCGGCATCGAATTTCCAGGCCCGGCGCAAAATCCCGGAAGTTACGTCGAACAAGCCCTCGCTTTGCTCGTAGCAGGTCAGCGCATAATCCAGCAAGCTGGCGGTTTCGTCGTCCACCGCGATCGAACCGCCAAGCGCCGCGGCCCGGTTGATCTCCGATAAAAAACTATCGTCCCGGTAACGGGAATAGCGCGCCTCCAGCCGCCGCACATCCGCGATCGCCGCCTCCGCCGCAGCGCCGGCTGCCGCCGCGCTGCTCGCGAACAATTGAATTTCGCACGGCGTCCCCATGGCTTGGAATTCGCGGCGGTAAAACGTTAACGGACGGCGTTTGCTGGGTTTTTTCGGTTTCATGGCGGGTTAATGCAAAACGAATGGCGATGGTCGACGGCCGGTCGGGTTTTCCCTAGGGCATAAAAGCCTAGTGTAACCCGACTATCGCCGATCCCCACCCTCGCCTACAAGCTGGCCGGCTCGGCCAGCAACTGCTTGAGGACGCCTTGCAATTCGTCCACCTCGCCGGACCGGAAACCCTTATGGATGTAGCGCAGCTTGCCCTGGCGGTCGATCAAAAACGACGACGGCATGGCTTCCACCGCGAACTCCTTGGCGCACTGCTGATTCGGATCGGCGGCCACCGCGAAACCGGGGCGGGCCTTGGTCAAAAACGCCTGGGCATCGGCGGCATCCTCGTCCAGATTGACCGCGACTACTTGCAAGCCCTGGGCGCCGTGTTGGCGCTGCAACTCGTTCATAAACGGAAACGATTGCATGCATGGCCCGCACCAGGACGCCCAAAAATCCACATACACGACTTGATTCTTGAACTGTTGTAAGTGCAAGGCCTTGCCGTCCGCCATGCCCTGCAGCGCGCAAGCCGGCGCGGCCCGATCGACCGCCGCCGCGTCGGCTTGCGCGGCCGCCATCCCCAAACTTAGCGCCAGCGCCCATGCCGCCGGCCGGCGCTTAAACCACATCAAATCCTTTAGCAATGTATCGCTCATCGTCAAACTCTCCCAACATTAAAATTCGCCGGCCCACGGCCGACCGTTAAAAAATCCGCCCGCGCCCGGCGTCCGCTACCTATCCGGTCTGGAACACCGGACGGAGGAACTTAAGCCCCCGCCCTAGCCCCGTCTAAGGCACGCCGGCCTGGGCTTAGCGAAACTCAACCCGGACGGAATGCCGGTGATCGATAGGACCGGAATTAATAATAAGCCCGGTATGACGGCGCCGAACCGGCCAACCGCTAAACGGCCGGTTGGTCCGATGCCGCGATCGCGTACCAGCGTTCCGTCAGTGTTTACCGCGCCGATACCCGGCGATACTCGACGTCGAGTGTTTTTTGCCCGGCGATAGCCTGACCGACCTTAACTGGCCGCCGCCGGCTTAGCGCTGGAACCGCCGGGAAAACGGGTCCGCAAATCGTCGAACAAGGTTTGGGCATTCGGCCGGTCGCGCTTGGCCGCTTCGCGCTCGCTATGGTAGTAGGCCAAAGATGAACCCGGCCCGATTGATCGCGGGCATTCGGTTCGGGCCGGGCGAAGACTATTTTTTCAAACGCCGCCCCTCCTTCATCGTCGCGTCATAAACACGCTTTAGGCTGCCGCATGCCATCCCTTCATCGTGATGGCGCAACCCTCCCTTGATGCATTCGAATTTGGAGTGATCGTCCATGCGAACCACGAAATTCCGCTCTATCTATCCGCTGACGACGGCTGTCGCATCGGCGTTAATGCTTAGCGCCCCGGCGCAAGCGCAAGACGAACATAAAACCGCCACGCCGATTAAGCACGTGATCGTCATCGTTGGCGAAAACCACACCTTCGACAACCTGTTCGGCGCCTACCAACCCAAACGTGGCCAACACATCGACAACTTGCTCAGCAAAGGCATCATCACCGCCGACGGCGAACCCGGCCCCCGCTTCGATCTGTCCAAGCAACGGGTCGGCAGCGCCACCGACCGCTACCGGGTCGTCACCGAATCCATCGGCGATTACGACCTCGGCCTACCGCAACCCTATACTACCTACGCCATCGGCCAAACCGCCGGCATCTTGGATAACCGCTTTCCCAGCAACCTGCCCAACGGCCCCTATCAAATCAGCAAATACGCGCCTTACAACGAATACACCGGCGACCCGGTGCATCGGTTCTTTCAAATGTGGCAAGACCTCGACGGCGGCAAACACGACAAATTCGTGTGGGTCGAAGAAAGCATAGGCACCGGCTCCGACGGCAAACCCTACCCGGCGGGCGGCTTCAATCCGATGGAAGGCGCCATCTCGATGGGCTTTTACAATATGAATACCGGCGACGCGCCGATTTTCAAAGCCCTCGCCGACACCTACGCCATCAGCGACAACTACCATCAATCGGTCCAGGGCGGTACCGGCGCCAATTTCCTGGCCCTGGTCACCGGCCACGCGGCCTATTTCACCCACCCGACCAAACTCGACGGCAGCGCCGCAAAACCTTGGGCCAACCAAATCGAAAACCCCAATCCGGTGGCCGGCAGCAACAACTACTACACCCAAGACGGTTACGGCGGCGGCTCCTACGTCAATTGCGCCGATTCGGCCCAACCGGGCGTCGCGGCCGTCAACGCCGAGCTGATCCGCCAAGGCCTGCGCAAAAACAATTGCGAAAAAGACCATTACTATCTGGTCAACAACTACAACTTGTATTGGAACCAAACCAGCGCCAGCCCCCGCTCGCTCGGCGCCGACCAATTCACGCTGCCGCCGCAAAGCCTGCGTACCATTGCCGACGTACTGACCGCTCACAACGTCTCCTGGAAATATTACAGTGCCGACCGGGGCGACGACGCCACCACCTTTGCCGGCGGCGTCAACGGCATACCGTTGCTGTTCCACGCCTACTGCGGCATCTGCGACCCGCTGACCGGGTTCAGCAGCATCATGAAAAACCCGGCGGAAGAAGCCAAGCTGCAAAACTACTCCGCCTTCCTGACCGACGTTGCCAACGGCACCTTGCCGGCGGTGTCTTACGTACGTCCCTTCGAAGCCCTGGCCGGCCATCCCGCCGACTCCACCGCCGATCAATACGAAATGTTCTTGCAAGACCTGATCGCTCAAGTCAAGAGCAATCCGGCGCTGTGGGCTTCCACCGCCATCGTCGTCACCACCGACGAAGGCGGCGGCTATTACGACTCCGGCTATGTGCAAGCCGTCGATTTCTTCGGCGACGGCACCCGGATTCCGCTACTGGTGGTATCGCCCTACGCCAAGAAAGGCCACGTCGACCATACCTACAACGATCATGCGTCGATCTTGAAATTCATCGAACGCAACTGGCACTTGCCGACGATTTCGCCGCGTAGCCGCGACAATCTGCCCAATCCGCTGGCGCGCGCCGAAAACCCTTACCGGCCCGTGAACGGCCCGGCGGTCGGCGACTTAATGACGCTGTTCGACTTCGACCGGGACGACCGCCACCACGACCGCGACTAGCTTAGAAACGGCCGGCCCGCACGCCCCTTCGACTCCGCTCAGGGGGCGTGCGGAACCAACCCTTCCCCGAGCGGAGCAAACGTTCCCTGAGCGGAGCCGAAGGGGACCCAACCAACCGCCCCGAGCGAAGCCGACATTCCGGATCAAAGCCGTCAGCCCAAATACATAGAAAATACATTGATTTGTACATCCTAGCCCGAATGCCTTGCTGACATCCGTCTAAACCTGCAACTCCAGGTCGCGGTCGAGCCGGCAGCCGTTGACGTTGGGGTACAAGGGCCGCGTAGTTGCGGGGTCCATCTTGGGAACCTCTATTGCCCGCGTGGATAGGACGATGGGGCTACCGTGGTTACCAACGCCGTGAAGTAAAAAGCTCACCATCAAAGTAAGCCGGCGGCTAGAAAGAGTCTACCCGCTCTGGCTGAGGCGGAACCACGGTAACCCGCCGGCTGCGTTGAGCCGAATTAACCCGCTGGCTGAGCGGAGTCGAAGCCAGCAGTCTCGCTGAGATTCCACTACAGTGGTCGGAGCGGAACGAGGCCCGCGACATGCAAACCCGGTGGCTAAGTCAAGGCAAACTATCTTCGAGAGCCGGTCGCGACGCCGAAGCACGCCGCCAACTTGGAGGAAAGGACAATGATCGGGGCTGTCGGCGCTCCGATGACGGCGCGCCGAACAAGGTCAAACCGACAGCGGCCCCAAGCGGCGCCGCTGCCGGTTGGGGTTTAGCTATGCTCGCATTCCAGCTCGGTTTCGCCGTTCTTTTTGGTGGTCATTACGCAAGCCTGGTTGGCGCCGTGCTCGTGTACGTCCTGCTCCGGGCCATGCTCGCATTCCTGCTCGACTTCGCCGTTGGCTTCGGTTTTCAGCACGCAGAGATCGGCGCCCTTGCCGCTGTCCAAGTTAACGTCGTCGGTGTCGTAACTCAGGGTATCCTTGCCGTTGCCGCCGAGCAGATTGTCTTCGTTCAGACCGCCGTCCAGACTGTCTTTGCCGTTTTGACCGTACAGATTGTCGCTGCCGGGGCCGCCGTCCAGGTCGTCGTTACCGTTGCCGCCCCACAAGCTGTCGTCGCCGCTGGTGCTGGCATCGACACTGGTATCGTCGTCGGCGTCGGACGCATCGTCGTCTACCCCGTCCTTATTGCGATCGCGCAGGTTGTTGTCTTCGCCGTACAGGCCGTCGTTGCCGTTATCGCCGTTTAACGTGTCCCGGCCGGCATTGCCTTGCAGGGTGTCGTTGCCGTTACCGCCGCCCAGGTTGTCGTCGCCGAACCCACCGTTGAGTTGGTCGTTACCGTTACCGCCGGTCAGCGTATCGTTATCGTCTCCGCCCCACAAACTGTCGTGCCCGTTACCGCCAATCAGGTTGTCGTTACCGGTGCCGCCATCCAATTGATCGTTGCCGTGATTGCCTTTCAGCGTGTCGTCTCCGCCGCCGCCACAGATCAAGTCGTTACCCTTGCCGCCGTCGATGATGTCGTTGCCGGCGGTGCCCATGATGACGTCGTCGCCCTTGGTGCCCATCACGACTTCGTTACCTTGTTTGTCGAGCTTTTTGATCGCGGTTTCGGCATGAATGGTCACCGTGGCGCCCAAGCAGGTGTCTTCGGCGATGGCGGAGTGACTGAATGCCGCGGCGATGGTCAGGCCGAGTAAGGTTTTAGCGAATGTAGTTTGACTCATGATATTTCCTGGATAAGTTAGGTTTTATACGTGGATCGAATGCTTCGCCGCACATTCGATCGACCGGATTGCGCCGAACCTGCATCAACGCCGAAACGTCGGCCGTCGATCGCAATCGTTTATGAATGCCGGAACCGGCAGTGAAAGTTCAATCGGGGGTGATGCCGCATCGAAACTGGAACGGGATCTTTCGGTCGATGCGGCTATGACGCGGCTGAAGCCGCTCCGACGGCACGGGTTCTAGCGGGTCGAACGCAAGTCCTTAATTTTACTCTGTCAGATTACTCAATAAGCGTCGTCATTCCGGCATGGATGGCCGGACCCGTTAGAGCACGGAGCGAATTCAGACGTCATAGACGGATTTAAGCCATACCCTCCATGGTACTGGATGCCCGCGTCCCGGCGGGCATGACGGTCTTACACCAATCCGACAAAGTAGAATAAAACGGCGTCAGGATTTGCCCATCCTCAAGCGCCGAACAAGGCCGAGCTCAAATAGCGTTCGCCGGAATCCGGCAGCATGACGACAAAGCTTAGTCCGGCGTAGTCGGGCAACGCGGCCAAGCGCATCGTCGCGGCCAACGCGGCGCCGCTGGACAAGCCAGCCAGTATCCCCTCCTCCTTGGCCAAACGGCGGGCGTATTCGACGGCTTCGGTTTCGCTGGCGGTTTCGATTCGATCGATCAGGTCCAGGTCGAGTATCGCCGGCACGAAGCCGGCACCTATGCCTTGAATGCCGTGGGCACCGGGCTGTAAGACCTGTCCGGCGCGGGTTTGGCTCAGCACCGGGCTGGCGGCCGGTTCCACCGCCACGGTTTCGATCCGCTTGCCCTGGCGTTTCAAAAATCGTCCGGTGCCGGTGATGGTGCCGCCGGTGCCAACCCCGGCGACGAACACATCGACCGTGCCGGCGCTGTCTTGCCAGATTTCCGGGCCGGTGGTTTGTTCGTGTATCGCCGGATTGGCCGGATTTTTAAATTGTTCCAACAGCAAATAGCGATCCGGATCGGCCGCGGCCAGCCGTTCGGCGGCTTCTACCGCGCCGCGCATGCCCAGTCGGCCGTCGGTCAACAACAGTTTGGCACCGTAGGCGCCCAGCAATACCCGGCGTTCGCGGCTCATCGTATCCGGCATCGTCAGTGTGATCGGAATGCCGCGCGCGGCCGCCACCGCCGCCAATGCGATACCGGAATTGCCGCTGGTGGCTTCGATCAAGGTCACGCCGGGCTTGAGCAAGCCCTGCCGTTCGGCCGCCCAAACCATCGCCGCGCCGACCCGGCATTTCACCGAATAGGCCGGATTGCGGCTTTCGATTTTGGCGAAGATCGTCACCGGCAGCTCGCGGCCGATCCGATTCAGCCGGACCAGCGGCGTGCGGCCTATCGAAGCGGAATTGTCGGTAAACCAGTTAGCCATATCGATTCCCCATCAGGGCTGACGCAATGCAAAAAAAAGCCGCCTTGACGGCGGCGTGAGCAAGACGCCACGAGAAAGGACATCACCATGAAACCGTATCGCAGCGCATCGCGGGTTCCGCCTTACATGCCGTATTGGGCGGAGACGCTGAAACTGCCGAAATGATGCGGCGCGCCCGGCATCAACGGGTTTTCCCTGCGCGACGCCTTGGCTTGGTGCCAGGCGGCGGCCGGCGCGGGCCGACCTAAATAATAACCTTGCAACAATTTGCCGCCGGCATCCAGCGCGATGTCGAGCTGGATTTCGTTTTCGATGCCTTCGATGACCGGCTGGGCACCCAAGGCCTGCACCACTTCGATCAGCTTCGGCAACACCCGGCGGATTTTACCGCCGCGCTCGGCTTCCCGAATCAGGCCGGCGTCGAATTTGACGTAATCCGGCGCCAAATGCCAGAGCCGACCCAAATTGGAATGGCGGCTGCCGAAGTTGTCGATGGCGATCTTGAAACCGCGATCGCGATAATTCTCCACCGCTTCGGCCAAGGCCCGATCGGCGTCAACCGCGTTTTCCATGATTTCCAACACCACTTGGGTGGTCGGCACCGCGTGCAGATGCAGAATATGTTCGAACACCTTGCCGTGGGTATTAACGCTGACCAACAGTTTAGGGTGTACGTTCAAAAACAATTGGCCGCGCTCCTCGGGTAACTCCAGATAGTTGAGCATGTGCAAGGTACGCGCCACCCGATCCAACTTCACCAATTTATCTTGATTGTCGGCCCAACCGAATGCGAAGTCCGGCGACACCGCTTCGATGCCGGTCGAAGGTCTGAGCAGGGCTTCGTAACCCAGCAAGCCCTCCGAAGTCGAGGTATCGAAGATCGGCTGAAACTCGCTGCGCAAGCGCAGTCCGATGTAGCGGCTCAGCACTTGCGCCGCTTCCACTTCCAGTTTGAATTCGTCCAGGTCCAGATACAACACTCGTTCCAGGTCGTCCCGTATTGCTTCGATCGTGGTTTGCACCATGCGTTTGCCCTCCTGCGTTTCGGCCGCGATCAGCGTCCGTATATCTTGTCGAAGATGCCGTCGTCGGCGAAATGCTTGGCTTGATTTTCCGGCCAACCGCCCAACTGGGCGATGGTCACCAACTCCAACGCCGGGAACTGTTTGGCGTATTTGGCCGCCACTTCTTTATCGATCGGGCGGTAGAAGTTTTTCGCGATGATTTCCTGGCCTTCCTTGCCGTACAAATATTTCAGGTATTCGGTCGCGACTTCGGTGGTGCCGTGTTTACGGGCCACGTCTTCGACGACGGTCACCGGCGGTTCGGCCAGGATGCTGAAGCTGGGCGTGACGACTTCGTACTTGTCGGCGCCGAATTCCTTCAATACCAAATAGGCCTCGTTCTCCCAGGTGATCAACACGTCGCCGATGTCGCGCTCGGCGAAGGTGGTGGTGGAACCGCGCGCGCCGGTATCCAGTACCGAGGTGTTCTTGAACAATTTGCCGACGAAGTCCTTGGCCGCTTCTTCGCTATTGTTGTTGTGTTTCAGGGCATAGGCCCAAGCCGCCATGTAATTCCAACGCGCGCCGCCGGAGGTTTTCGGATTCGGCGTAACCACGCTGAGGCCGGGCTTGATCAAGTCGCTCCAATCTTTAACATGCTGCGGATTGCCCTTGCGCACCACGAACACGATGGTCGAGGTATAAGGGGCGCTATTGTTGGGCAACTGGCTTTGCCAGTTTTCCGGAATCAGGTTGCGGCGCGCCAGTTGGTCGATGTCCGCCGAGATCGCCAGCGTCACCACGTCGGCCTCCAGGCCGTCCAGCACCGCCCTGGCCTGCTTGCCGCCGCCGCCGTGCGACTGGTTGACGGTGACGTTGTCGCCGGCTTTGCCTTTCCAGTATTTGGCGAAGGCTTGGTTGTATTCTTTATAGAATTCGCGGGTCGGATCGTAGGACACGTTCAACAAGGTCACGTCCGCCGCGAAGGTCTTGCTTGCCGCCGCCGTCAGTAGGGTGACGGCAATCAAACCGAATAATCTGTTCTTCATAAGTGATCTCTCAAAAGCTATTTTGGTGAAATGGTTGCCATGTCCGCATCCGTGCGACTATCCGTGGGTCTAGCCTCAACCTAGCCCCCGTCCTGGGAGCAGCGGAACCGGCTTCCTGCCGCAATGACGAACCCGTTAAAACGCCAATTGGAAGCGAGTTGCGAATACGTTCTCCGACGGACGATTGGCAAATGCCGCGGCCGATAATCCCGCACCACCGTCGAAATAGGTTTGCTCGTAATCGGCCATGATTCGGGCATTTTGGTTTAGGAACCAGTTGAAACCCACCGCCCAGGCCGTGGCGTGTTTGGCCGACTTAGCCGGATTCAAATAATTGAACGCGGTGGTGTCGACATTGAATTCGCTCCAGCGCGCCGCCACTTGCAAGGCGCCCCAACTACCTTCCAACGGATTGAACGGCCGAATCGGCTTGACGCTTTGGAAGGTGTTGTCTTCGCCGGTCAGCACGTAGGAAAGCTGCACCTGCCACGCCGTATTGTTGAGTTGGTTACGCACGCCGGGGATGCTTTGACCGGTCCGGGTAGCGATGACTTCCTGAGCCGACAACACGTATTCGCCCATGATGCCGAACGGACCGGCATACCAATAGGCTTGCGGGTAAACCCGGTAATGCACGCCGTCCGCCTGTAGGGTACCGGTATAGGCGCTTCGCAAACTGTTGTAATTCAAGAACGTGGATCGCCCTATCGGCGTGCCCTGATTTTTCAAGGCTTGCAAGCTAGGCCGTTCCCAAGTACCGGCGACACCCAGGCCCAGACCTTCCAGCCAGCGGTTGCCGCCGTGTTGGAACGGATGTACCCATAAGCGACCGATAAATTCCTTGTCGTCGTCGGTATCCGGCGAGTTTTTATCGATGCTGCCGTCGTCGCCGGAACCGTTAAACACGCCGAGTTGATAGCTGACGAAGTTGCGGAAATCCACCGGCCCCGCGTAATCGGCCTTGTAACCCGGCGCGGCGAACGACCCGTGCAACATCACGCCGACATCGCGGTTGCTGGCCAGATAGGTCGGGAACGCGCGTTCCAGAAACGTACCGTCCGAGTCGCCTTGCAAACGCTCCAAGCTCAGCGGGGTTTTTTGCTTACCGACGCTCAAGCTGGCGTAGGGCAAATAGGCGTAATCCAGGTAGGCGTCCGGCAGGATATTGGTAGCCGCGAAATCCGGCATGATTTTGAAGTACAAGCTGTCCCAAAACTTACCTTCCAACCAAATCCGGGCTTGCTTCAACTCGAACTTGTCGGTTTCGGCGCCGCCGCTGATACCGTTGGACGCGGTCGCCCCGGTCCAACTACCGCCGGTGAAAAAGCGCGCGTCGGTTTGTACCGCGCCGCGAATCCGGACTTGATGTTTACCGTCGGCCGAGGAAATCCGAAAGCCGTCGCTACCGCCTTCGACTTTAGGCGCGCGGCTGGCGGCCGTGGCGGCCACTTCCTTGTCCACTTCCAATTTGCGTTCCAGCGTGTTGATCTTGCGATTGAGCTTCTCTACTTCAGGATTCGATTGCGCGACCGGTGCGGCGGCGGCCGGCGCGGCGGCGGCGGCTTTCTCGAAGCGTTCCAATCTGGCTTCCAGCTCGCGAATGCGCTGCTCCAACGCTTGGGCGTCGGCGGCTTGGGCATCGGCGACGCCGAATAGCGCCGAGCCGATCGCGCCCACCAATAGGCGGCGTTTAACATGAGTCATGTGGTGTTTTCCTGTTATCGCTTGCTTCCGGCGTTCCGGTCAGAAGGTCGTTATTGTTATTTGGCTGGCGTCTCCGGCGATCCGGTCGAATCGAATAAGTGCTTGAAAGCAACCGGATCAAATCGGTATTTTTGGGTCGGCTACTCGGAATCTTTCGCGCTTGTCGATTTGCACGACCCGGCCGTCGTGAATGACGACCTCAATGGAACCAAAGCGGATGTCTCGCAGAATCTCCGCGATCTGTAGGGCAATCTCGTTATGATTGCCCGGCTTAAACGAGCGGTTATTGGTTTCGGTTGCCATATCGCCTCCCCGAGGTGGTGGACTGGGACGTTATTGAGTCGCTCCGTTGCCGGACCCGGCCGGCGACGTTGGGGAGATGATAAGAGGCTCGTTATTCGATGAAAAACGATATAAATTGAAATACAAATCTATAAATAAGATATGCATGTTGCCGGGCTGCTGAAAAACCAGCATGAATAGTCGATATTCCAACCACTTAGCGCAGCGCGTGTCTCGGCGACAGCAAAGATACCCTTGCCCTACGGCGACTTGATTCAATTTCGCGACCGCGACGTTCGGCGTGATTTAAACGATCGCATGACGGTCAAGCCGTTACCCTGTGGCGGTACGTTGCGTATCCGGGCTATGCGCATCCGCATCTGAGTTATTTTGCCGATGTTAGGCGAGGGTGTGAGCAATGAAGAGATTTTGCAGGATTTTCCTGACCTGGAGCATCAAGATACACAGGCTTGTTTATTGTATGCCGCCAAGCGTGTCGATTTTGAACGGCTGGCGGCGTGATGTATTAGATTAATGCTGTCTACGCGCCTTCACAGGCGCACTTGGGGTTCGTCACCTTACCCCAACTACGCCAGCCCGACGTATACGGTATGGGATAAATGGCTAATACTCTAATCTTATCGATCCCATAAAGTTTCTTGGCATTCCAACTTCAATATCTGAGCGATCTTGTGAAGCTGGATAATAGGTTTTGTCCAGAAGATTATTGACATTCAGTTGAGCAGTTAAATGACTTTTTCCTACTTTCCAGCCATAACTGCTTAACAAATTGACCGTGGCATATCCAGGTAATATCGCTGTGCTCGAGTCATTATTGGTATTTCTAGCACCTCTAGCAATAACGCCACCACCAAATTTCAATCCTTGGAGAACGCCTGATTGAAGCTCATAAGTAGTAAATATGCTGCCACCGTGCAATGGGACACCCTGAAAGCGTCTACCTAATTGGCCTGCGCTTCCAACAGTTACGGAGGCATCAGGAGTATAAGCATAAGCGCCAATTACATTCCATCCCGGTAATATCTCGCCTTTTAGGTCTAGCTCTAAACCTGCGCTTCTTGCTTCACCAATCGCAAGAGAAAACCCTGAATGATCTGGATCAGATATAGCAACATTTTGTTTTGTTAAATCAAACCACGCGAGCGTTCCAAGAAACCTTTTATTGAATAGCTCGGTTTTTATACCTAATTCCCATTGTTGCGCACCTGTTGGAGCTAAGAATTTTCCACCGAATCCAGTTCCATTTACACCACTGAAATTTTCTGTATAGCTACCATAAAAACTAAGTTCAGGAATCGGCTGCCAAACAATGCCACCTCTTGGAACTAAGCTATCCTGTCTTGGTTCTTTTGTAGACTGTCCATTAAAGTTACTGCTTGATTCAGTGCTGTCATATCTCATACCGCCCAGAATTTGGATGTTATAAGGAAGCTTAATTTGATCTTGGAAATAGAGACCGAACCAATCCTGAATGCCAGAGTATTTTATATAATCTGCTGGATTCCCTCTTGCAGTAGCTACATCAGGATATTGTGGGTTATAGATATTGATGCTATCAAATATAAACCCCTGGGTTGTATTAATTGAATATCTGTAATGATCACCACCTAGTAATAAAGTGTGCCCTAATCCCAAAGTTTCAAATTTTCCTGTCAAATTTAGGCTATTAAAATAAACTGGCTGCTTACTAGGGTCTTGAAATTGTACTAATCCAAAGCGCCCCATGTTTCCATTTGCGTCAGGAGATCCGTCTGTATCTGATGCCACACCATCCGATCCAAGCCATTGGGCATTAAACCTATGACTAAGCTTCCAGTTATCGTTAAATGCATGGGACCAGTTGATACCAACCATTGTTCGTTCGTAATTGTATGGATAAGGATTGCTTGTAAATCTTTCACGGGGTAGATTTGCAGGACGATCACCAATTGCCGGAATACCTCTGTCATAAACAATATGGCCGGCGTCATATTCCATTTCAAAATTTACTTGCGTTTTTGGGCTTATATTCCAAGTGACCACAGGTGCTAAAAATGTTCTCTCACTATTTACAAAATCTCTGAATGAATTAGCACTTTTATAGGCAAGATTAAATCTATATAAAAGCGACTTATCCTCGTTAATTGCCCCCGTTGCATCAACTGTTGTTCGATATAGATCAAAGGAACCAAATTGTTGTTGCAATGAATAATAAGGAGTTTCAAGCGGTTTCTTTGTCACATAATTAACCATTCCACCAGGGCTGGTTAATCCGTATAAAAGCGAAGCAGGCCCTTTCAATACCTCAACCCTCTCAGTGCTGGCCAAATCTCGACCGCCAGTAACGTAACCGGCAATTGGAAAAGGCATCCCATCGCGATAATCTCCTTGTGGATAGTTATCAAAGCCTCGCCTTGTCGATGCTTCTAAAAAATCACCCGATCCGCCGCTTCGGTATACACCACTGACATAATCCAGAGCATCATTTGGTCTAATGCCTTGAATGTCTTCAAGTACTTGTTTAGGTACCACCTGTATCGAATAAGGTGTTTCCATAATCGGCGTATCAGTCTTAGTCGCTGTAGATGCATTGGGCAAACTGTAATCCGGGTTATATGGATCGGTCGAATCATAAGCCGCCTTCCCCACCACCTGCACCGCCGGCATGGTCTGCGGCCCCAGATTGTTGTGCAGCTCCGCCGCTCGCGGCTGTAAGGTGATGGCCCCGTCCCCGGTCGTCACGGCCTGTAACGGCGCATCGCCCAATAAAATCCTGATCGCTTCGTCAGCGGTATAGTCGCCTTGCAAGTTACGGCTGCGTAGGTTGTCGGCAATCTCAGTCCCGTACATCAATTGTTGCTGGCTTTGCCTGCCGAACATCAGTAAGGCCTGATTCAGCGACTGGGCGGGGATGTCGAAATGGTGTTTGCCGGCGGCATCGCCGTGGGCGGTTTGCGAGATCAACGCCGCGAGTAAGACAGCTTTGGCGGCATGGCGCCGGCCCTTGCCGGCTGAGGGATTGCAATGCTTTGCGTTGGACATGGACACTCCTGGTTTCGGTCGGGTTACACGGCAGCATTTCGGCTGGTGTTAGTTAAGACGGAAACTTTTTAAAAACCCACATCGGGCGATCATGGATTTTTTGTTGGGAGAGTTCGGAATGGACAGTTCGCGTTTATCGTTGGCGTCGCCCCGGCATGGATTGCCGGGGCCCAGAAGCCACGGATGGCAAAGTTTCAACACATCCTTGTGCCATGGATCCCGGCAATCCATGCCGGGATGACGGCTTCGATCTGATTCAACCATTAACGCGAACAAGGCCTTAATGCTTGGGATGTCGTGGTGGACTTGGAAAATGATTTGAGGCGGGAATAAATTCTCGATGATGGGTTTCACTGCGCTCTCGGCAACTGCTCCATGCGTTGCTCTAGCTCCTGCATCCATGCAGTCGTACCCATCCGGCTCCGTTGTTTTAACTCTCATCACCCTCCCCTCTCGGCAACTGCTGCCAGCGTTGCCCTACCTCCTGCGTCCATGCAGTCGTCCAGCAAGAGAGGTTTTTTGTGCGTCGGGAGAAGGTGCGGGGTGTGAACAGCGCCTAACGCAACACCACCAGATAGGGCGTGATGCTGACTATTTGCAGCGCCGGGATGGCGGCTTTTAAACTGGCGATGGCTTGATCCAGCGCATCCAAGCGAAACAGACCGCTGATGCGCTTGTCGGCCAGCGCGGTATTCAGCAACATGACGCGGCCGGGACGGTATTGGTTGATTTGGGCAATCGCGTCGCTTAGCGACAAGCCGTCGAATTGCAGATAGCCGGCCCGCCACAGCGCCATGCCGTCCGGTTGGCCGGCGTTTTTTAAAGTGATGTTGTTGGCACCTATCGACGCCGACTGTCCCGCCGTCAGGCGTTGTTGGTGTTGCTGCCCCGCGTCTTGTATTTCAACTATCCCTTCGACCAGTTCGACTTCGGTCTGCTCGGGTTGTCGCTTTACGGCGAAGGCGGTGCCCACCGCCCGCACTTCGCTGCCGGCGGCAGTGACCACGAACGGCCGTTGCGGATTTTTAGCCACTTCAAAATAGGCTTCCCCGGCCAATAACTCCACCCGGCGCGTGCCGGCTTCGAAGTGGATGGCCAGGGCCGTGGCGGTGTTAAGCATCACCCGCGAGCCGTCGGCCAAAGTCACGCTGCGCTGCTCGCCCTTACCGGTCGAGTAGTCCGCGCGCCAGAATGCCGGCGGATACAGCACGCTCAACGTGGTAGCCAGCATTGCACAGCAGGCGACAGCCAAAGTTAAGGATCGGCCACGGCGTCGGCGGTGCGTTCTGTTGTCAACGCTGTCTTTAAAATCCCTGAGGCTGTCATTTCCGCGCAGACGGGAATCCAGTATGGCAACCGGACTTGCAGCCAGCACATCCGCTGCCTGCGCTTGCCTGCCACCTTGCCCTGGAGACTGTCGTAAAAGCTCGCTTTCTTCTCGGGACGACTGCATCGATACAGAAGATAGGGTAATGTCGGGATCGATTGCCGAGAGGGTTGGAGCGAGGGAATCAAAATGCGTCAAAGCGTTAGTTTGCATCCCCTCACCCTGCCCTCTCCCAGGGGGAGAGGGTTGTATTTCGGCTTGTAAGCTCCCCTCCCCCGGTAACGGTTGCGCACCGGGAATGATGCGGCGACCGCGCAGTTGTCCCAAGCCCACCCACAGTGCTTCGGCACGTTGCCAAGCTTGTTCGTGGGCGCTGTCGGCGGCGCGCCAGGCATTCAATTCTTGCCGCGCGGACGCGGGAAATTCACCGGAATGCAGTCTGCTCAACCAGTCGCAAGCCTGTTCCAGCAAACGCTCGGCGTCATCCGGCATCGGTTCGGTGGACATGGTCAATTCCTGGTTGAACGGTGGGGGAGATATATCATAGACGAGGCCCAAGCCCGGAACCACATCACCGGCTAGGACTGATCCAGGGTTTTGGCGCAATGCAGCAGCGCCTTTTTGACGTTCTCCTCGACAGTGCGAACCGAGATATTCAGGGTTTCGGCGATTTCGCGCTGCTTCATGCCCTCGAAGCGGTTTAAATAAAAAATCCGCTGACATAAAGGCGACAGGCTGGTCATGGCTTCGATCAGCCTATCCAAATCCTGCTCCGCCAGCGCGACGGTCTCGGCGCAACGCGGATCTTCGGCTTCCGGCGGCTCATCTTCCGGCCAATCGACGATCGCGTTATTGCGTACGGTCTGGCTGCGGTAGTGGTCGAACAGCAGATTCTGCGCGGTACGGAATAAATAGGCTTTCAGATTGCCGACATTACCCAGATCGTCGCTGCGGCATAAACGGACAAAGGCTTCCTGGCAAAGGTCGGCGGCGGTTTCCCGGCAACGCACGCGCGAAAACAGCACGGCTTCCAGCTCGCCGTGGCAACTGACGTACAGCTCTTGCAACGATTGATGCGGGTGAAATGACATGGGTCGCCGGTTTTGATTACGTCCGAATGGGCAGCTGAACCGAATCGGCCAGCAAAATTAACGCCGTAAGCTAAAATTTTTTTAGAATCAAAAGGCTGTCGATAGGCCGAACTCGCGCATTGCGGCCTCCCGCTATTGAACTATGTTAAATCACTACATCATTCGACGGCACGAGGATCAGACGTAACCGAAGGCCTTGAGATAGGGCTCCAGCATGGGCAGGATGGTTTGAAATTGGCTTTGGTAACCGTGCCAACGGGCGACGGCGCTACGGTAAATCGGCCGAGACACTGCCCCAAAGCTGGGCGTGGCCACGTAACGGCCGGCCGAACGCTCGTGGAAGCGTTGCACTTCCGGGCGCCACTCGACGCCCAACAACTCGAACACCCGCCGAAAGCTGGTTTCGAAATCGTCGACCACATCCTCGTAGCGCAATTCCAGATAAACCGGGGCGATCCGATCGCGCAGGCTCAGCCACAAATCCATCACCGCCGCGTACTGGCGGGCAATGCCTTGCCAGGACAGCAGATTGACGGTGGCCGGCGCCAACGCGAACGATTGCATCGCGCAACTCAAACACACATCGCGCGGATCGCGGAGCGCGAACAGAATTTTTGCTTCCGGAAACAAAGTGGCGATCAGGCCGGTTTCGATACTGTTTAGCGCCACCTTGTTGACGAAAGTTTTTTTCAACGCGGCCGACGTGAATTCCTCGGCGGCGCGTTGCCAGTAAAACGCCCGCAAGCGACGCGCGCCGGCAATATCCAGGGCTTTCAGCGCGGCCGGCGTATCGCCGGCGATGCCGGTCGCCGCGGCCAACTCTTGTGCCACTTCCTCGATCAAGTGGTTTTCGTCCGAGGTCAGTACCTCGGGATGCGCGGCCAGCACTTGCTCGGTCAGCGTGGTACCGGAGCGCAAGAATCCGATCAAGAATGCCGGGACCGGCAAATTGTCGGCAAAGTCGGTTACGCGCCAGCGTCCCAGCAAGGCATCGTCGTAACCGTGTTTGAACAAGGCGATCCGGTCGAACAGATAATTGGCGTCCACGTTCCGGGCTTCCGGACTAGCCGCCGCCAACGCGCCGGCCCTCGAGAACATCTCGAAGGCTTCGGCGTAGCGCTGTTGTTTATCGTAGACCTTGGACAGCTCCAAGCAAGCCCGCGCCAACTGCCCGCCATTTTGCTCGGCGGCAACGACCCGCTCCAGCCGCCCGCCGGCGTCGTCCATCCGTTTCTTGTCGATTTCCAGCAAGGCCATCAGGATTTGGCAGCCGGCGTCGCTCGGCGCCAATTGCAGGACTTTTTGCATCTGGGCGATGGCTTGATCGGTGTGGTTCAAGCGGTGCAGACAAGCGGCGATCGCATATTGCGCCGAGGCGCTGACCGGCATGCGCTTGGCGGCGGCCCTGGCCAATTGCAACGCCAAGTCGATGTCGCCCCACATTTGCATTTGCTCGGCGAATTCCAGCAAGACCCTAGCGTCGATCTTTTCCGGTTGGCGCAACATGGCCTTGGCGGCCTTGGCCAGATATTGCTTGCCCTCGGCCAGCCGATGCCGCCAACACAAGCCTTGGCCGACGCCGGCCAAGGCTTCGGCGTGATTGGGCTTGATCGCCAATACTTGCCGATAAGTCTGTTCGGCGGCGAGAAAGTCGCGGCGTTGATAGGCGTGGTAGCGGGCGGTTTCCAACAATTGCTTCGGGTCGGATTCGCCGCTCCCGGCCTCGGCCTTCTCGGCGCAGCAATGTTTGAATTTTTTACCGCTGCCGCACGGGCAGGGATCGTTACGACCGGGTCTGGCCGAGGCGGATATCGTCATCGTCAATCGTGGTTAACGCGGGAGGCGGCATCATAACCGACAAACACCAAAACGGTAGGGCCTGGCCGGCCGCTCCGGTGTCGCGGAGCAAACATCGGCCAAGAGATTAAGCCACCCGCGCCTTGCGCCGAGCCGTTACGCCAAAACCGGCCAAAACGCTGCCGAACAACCAGACCGCGCCGGGTAGCGGCACTTGCGAGACGGTGATGGTGTTGCCGCTGACCGCGAAATTCAGGGTATCGGAGCTGAAGGTGATCCGGTAGTCGCCGTGATCCAAAATCGGATTGACGAAGCCGGTTGGCGCCGAAAAGCTATCGCCGGAATTAATGCCGGCCGCCGCTTCGGCATCGGTCAAGCGATAATCGGACATCACATATTGGTAGTTACCGGCGGCCAGTGTAATGTCGAAGGCCGGATCGCGACGGAAGTGAATCGAACCGTCCGCCGCGCCCTGCACTTGAGTTCGGCTGACCAAGCTGATCGTCGGCGTGTTGACGGTCGCGCAATTGTTGGCGATGTCGTCGCAACGGGCCAAATGGTTGGCGGCGGTCAAGCCGGCGGAACCGTCGTCCAAATACCAATGGGTATCCGGGTCCAGCCAAGTCAGTTCGCCGTCGCCGTTCAGATCGGCCGCGAAATAACCGGCGGTCGCGACGTTGCTTTGCGATGCTTCGTAAGCCAACACATCGACACTAAAACTGCCGGCGGTGGTCATGGCGACCTTCCAGGTATCGAAGGTGGTACCGCCGGCTTGCAAGAACAGCGTGCCGTCGACGCTGAGGGTATTGGCCTGGGCCGAACCGATCGCGGTCAGTGCCAAGCCGGCCGCGATAGCGGTGCGTAATACATGCTTCATTGTGAAATTCCTTGTGTTTGGTATTGATTGATAAATGATCGATTAAGCCGTTTTCACTGCAGCCGGCAAATCAATGCCGACATTTTGGATACCGCCGCCACGGCGGATTCGCGCGGCGATAACCGCTTCCACGAGAACCGCGCCTCCGGGCAAACCCGCCGGCCCGCGTCAAACTCGAACCGCGCCCGCGGCCGGAGTTAGCTCGGCAAAAACCGGACCACAATGTAATCTCTCACTGACACAAGCACTTAGCCGTCACTAAGCGCGCCGGATAAACTTACGCGTTGGGTCATTTCACGCGGATTGCGGGAAATGACCTATTCTCGAGATCACGCCGACCGGTTTGAAAGCGCCGACCACAAGCCAGCCTGATCTCGAGGCGCCCAGGCCAGCCCTACACCGGGTTTTGGGCCGCGACTGCCACACGCCGCGATCGCGGCGAGCTACCCGAATCCTGCCTGACTAGCGAGCCGCCCACCCACGCTCAACACATAAAAAAGCCCCGGAACGCGGGGCTTTCTCAATGCGAGGCTCTATCGGTTTCGTCTGCTAGCTCAATTTACCGCCCGCTCGCGCATGCCTACCTCGGACGAGCGCGCCCAGCAGCGCCGAGCCGAATAGCCATGCGCCGCCCGGTAACGGCACCGACGCGACCGGGCCGGAACCCAATGTCGAATTGCCGGCAATCAGGTTAAAGTTCAAACCCGCGCCATTGGTATGGCTGTGCAGATTCACGCTAAACGTCAGTGCAAGCGTTTTATCACTGTTACTGACCCAACTGCTCCAGTCGCCGAAATCCACCGTCTTATCGTTGAAAAAGTTTGCCGCGCCTGCCGCATCGGCAGCAGTGAAATCGTAGCTGGCACTTGAACTAGTGGCGGCACCATCCACGTCGATGGAGAAAGACAGCGTATCGTCGCCGCTCAAGGCAGCAATGCCGAACTCGGGGCTAAGTAGACCCAGCAACAGATGTTGGGCCGGCGCATAAGACGAGGTGTCCAGGTTCAGAGAAAAGCTGGCGTGATAATCGTGATAACCCGCCTCCGAACTGGTATTCAACACCCCCAAGGTACCTTGCAACCAAACCTGACTGCTGCCGCCAATATCGAAGTCATGCAACACCGTCGGATTACCGGCAAGTAGCGCCGAAACATCGGCGTTTTGAGGCAATGCGGTGCCGAACGCAACCGCCTGCTTGTGGGCGGCGTCGGTTTGCGGCGCCGGCGTTTGACCGATGGCGGCGCGGCTTTCACTGACGCTCGCAACGCTATCGGCGTGGGCCGCCGCCGTCAGCTGAACGCCGGTTTGGCCGGCAGACGCAGTGGCCGACGAACCGTTCCCGCCCTGCGCCCAAGCGGTGGCGACGATTGGTGAAGTCAAACCGTAACCGCTGCCGCCTGTGGCATTCGCCGCCGCGCTGGCATAGCCGGCCGTACTCGACGCCCGCGCTTGCGAATTGGCGCCACCACCGGCACCGGCTCTACCACAGCCATGCCCTTGGCCGCCATCGCCGCCATAAGCAAACGAAGTCACGGACACCGACTGTGTGCCGGTATTATTGCCGTTAGCCAACGAGCTGGCCGCGCCGCCGTTACCGCCGTTGGTGTCGCCGAACAGATTGGCGCCGCCATTCCCGCCTCGCGCCTTGTCGCTCACCGTGACAGAGCTATTGCCGGAAGCGGTGCCCATGCTGCTACTGATCGCGGAACCGCCCGCGCCGGCCCGACCGCCGTAACTGACGCCGCCTAGGCCGCCCAAGGCGTGACCGGAAACAGTAGCTTGGTGATTATCGCCGCTGGACGCGACCTTGGCCGTATTGTTGGCCTGACCGCCCGCGCCGCCGGTCGCGCCATTGTTGGAACTGCCGCCGTCGCCGCCGGTTGCGCTACCCCATGCGTAAACCGAGCCGGCGCTGTTGTCGGCACTGACCAACGAGCTACCCACCGCACCGGCACCGGCCGCGCCGCTCGACGCATCATTTAAATTGCCGCCGTTGCCGCCGGTTGCGTAGTTGTACAGCGATAAGGCATTGACTGCGGCGGATTTGCTTAGCCGGCTGTCGGCACTGCCGGCCGAACCGACTGTGCCGCCCTTACTGGAGCCGCCATTACCGCCAAAGGCGGTTTGATTCAATATCAAGTCACCGCTGGTTTTTCCGTCGACTTTATTCATCAAACTCACCGATGCGCCGTTGCCGCCAGTGCCGATCGCGATGGCGGAACCGCCGTGGCCGCCGTGAACCTCGCCGGTGGCCTCGACCCTGCCGTTGCCGGTGGATTCTCCGTACGCGGCAGCCAAGTCCAGACCCAAGTTGGCTAAACCGCCGTTACCGGCGATACCGGTATTGGAATCGCCGCCGTTACCGCCAATGGCAACCGCACTGGCATTGACGCTGCCGCCGTGAATCAGCGCGATCTCCGCATTGGCGTCGCCGCCATTGCCGCCATTCCCGTTGCCGGCGGCACTAGCCGCACCACCCGATCCGCCTTCGGCGCTACTTTTTCCGGTAACCGCGCCGGCGCCGTCATCGACATTGTTCAACACCGATTTTGCCTGGCCTCCACTACCGGCTTGGCCTGCGGGATGGTTTTCGATGCCGACACCTAGCGCAAAAATAATGCTGCTGACATTGCCACCATCACCGCCTTTGGCGTATTGCGTCAAGTTCAATGCACCGCTGGTCGAACCGCTGACCAAATTATCGGCAATGGAATCGCCACCCACGCCACCGTCGGCGCCGAGGTAGCCCCAACCGCCCTTGCCGCCGCGTTGGTCGAGAGTCACCGCGACATCGCCATTGCCGGTAGATGTGCCACTGGCTTGCGCCGAAGCGGTACCGCCCGCACCGCCTTTGTTGCCCAGGCCTTGACCGGTACCGCCGTCGCCGCCCCAAGCCCTGGTTTGCACTTGCAGTGGGCCCGAACCGGCGCCTTTGGCGCTGGTGGTTGTGGTTGCCGTTCCGCCGTTGCCGCCGTTGCCATTGGCATAGCTGGCTCCGCCATAGCCTCCGTAAGCGGTGGTATCCGCGCTAATCTGGCTGTTATTGTGGGTAGCTACGGCATTGGCTGAAGAGCTCGCCGCGCCGCCAACACCGCCAGTACCGTTTTCCGCTCGGTTCGAGCCGCCGTTTCCGCCGGTGGCGTAAGCATAGGCGTCGGCGTCAGTGGCACCAACCGCACTACTAACGCTACTGGCCAAGCCGCCGGAACCACCGCTTCCGCCGTAGCTGCCGCCGCCGTTGCCGCCGGTCGCGTCGCCGTTGGCAGTCGCGCTATCGCCAGTGGCAGCAGTGCTATTTTGGGCCTTACCGCCCGCGCCGCCGTTGCGCTGGTTGTTGGAATCGCCGCCGTTACCGCCAGTTGCATTGCTGCCCGCATTGGTATCGCTATTGTTTCCGACAGCGGTATTGATGCCATTAACCGTCGTGGTGGCATCCGCCCCAGCGCCGGCCACGCCGCTAACCGCATTGAGCAAATAGCCGCCGTCACCGCCCTGGGCATTGCTATAGATTTGCAGGGATTTGGAACTGGTGTTTCTGCTTAAGCTGCTGTTGGCGCTGCCGGCGAGACCCGCCACGCCACCATGGCTGCCGCCGGCGTTCCCGCCGTGGGCGGTTTGAGTCAATCGTAAAATATCGGCGGTGTCGCCTGAAACTTTGTCGGTCAAGCTGACCGAGGCGCCGTCACCGCCAATGCCGGCACCCCGCGCGTTACCGCCGTTGCCGCCGTTGGCCGTGCCGGTCACCGTGGCCGAAATCAGGGAGTGTCCGTAGAGGGTAAGGATGGGCGAAACGCCAAACACCGCCGCCCCGCCTCTGCCGGCTATGCCTGTGCCGTAAGAATCGCCGCCGTTACCGCCGGTCGCAGTCCCATCCAGGACTAAAAAGCCGCCGGTACTATCCGCGACCGCGCCGATCACTGCGGTGCCACCGTTACCTCCGTTACCACCGGCTCCCTCTCCGCCCTCGCCGCTCGCCGAGCCACCCAATCCGCCGTTACCGCCATTTCCGCCGGTAGCGTTCGCGGTGACGTTGGCCTCGGCATAGCTGGAGATACTAGTGGAGGCCTGCGCAGTGGCGTTACCACCGTTACCGCCGGAACCGCCTTTCCCACCGTTCGAGCCAGGCGGGTTACCCGCGCCGCCGTTACCGCCATTTCCGCCGCTACCGCCGGTCGCCGTTGCGCTATTGGCAGTATCGTTATTGACGGGAAAGCCCGCTTTCGCAGTTGCTCTACCGCCGGCGTTGCCGTTGCCGCCCGCGCTACCGGGATTGCCGGCGCCGCCGTCAACGCCCGACATCCCGTTACCGCCTATCCCGGTGTCGGTTTGCGCCCAAGCCGGGCAAATTTGCAGTACCAATCCGGCCGCCAAAAATGCGGAGCAAAGTTGGTTCAGTTTCCAATGTTGTGGACCTTGTTTCATCGTTATGCCTTTTATTTTCTAATTGAACTGATGCCGAGTAAGGCGTGGGCAACCGCTTAATTTCGGGCGCGTGCCACGATCAACCCGTATGCCTAAGACCGCCCGGATCATTCGTCTGTGTTCCGTGCTCCGGTGCCGTTCACCTTAGGAATGCCCCGGTCGGCCCGCCACGCGGGTTCAGTATTACGCGGCCCCGAAACGTTAGGCTGGTTCTAGGATAACGACCGAGCCGGTGGGGAAACATCCTCCGCGCGGGGGATATTTCGAAGCGCAAGGGTTTGAAAATGCTCGCCGCGCGAGCAAGCGATTGTCCGCTTGCCAGGACAATCGCTCATTTCGGCTATCAAACTGCGCGCCGTCACGCCGACGCGTGCCTGCTCAGTCGTGAGTGGACGGTATCGTGATAAGGTCGGTCGTACAATTGATTCGCTCGACCGGACCGCTGAAATAGCCGTGCGAATACTGGCCGTAGGGGCAGTTTGTGGTGCCTTTCAGACACAGTTGAATATGATCGACCGCCGCCGTTTCCCCGTTGCCAAAATACGCGGGATCGGTCGAGTGCATCGTCAAGGTCAAAATCACGCCGTCGCTGGAGGTGCACGCACTACCGCTGGAAGTCAGTACCACCGATGAACCGGTTTTGACGACGCCGGACCAAGTTCCGCACGAACCGTTGCCCGGTAGCGAGAATCCCTTACCCACGAACGTGGTGCCGCCATTCCCGAATCCGCCGTTGACGGCGATGCAGGCATTGCTGGCCGCATGAGCTTGCGTCGCGGTAAAACTTAAGCCAACCATGACCAATCCAACGATTAGCGGATTTGTGTTATTTGCTTTCATAAAGTTTCTCCAGAAGTTAAGGTTATTTTGGATGTTGCCGGACTAGGATCTCGGGTATCGCGCTTGTATTCAGTCGCAGCGACCTGTTGGATTCGATCGAGCTTGTCGCCGGGTCAACCCGGAATTTCGCAACCGGGACAGAGTACCTAACTCGTTGCTGGAAAAATATCCTACCCGTGGAGGGCATTTCGGAGAGTACGCGCGGGTGCGCTAGCGGAAATTAGTGGTGATGGAAGCGTCTTTATCGATTGAGAAAGCACTATTTTTTCGCCAGGTTAAGGAGCGCCGGCAGTTATTCGCCGCGACGTCGCGCGCCTGGAGTCATGCAAGCAAGCATGACTCCAGGCACATGCGAATCCGCCGGCTTTGACTTAAACTCCACGGTCTGTTGGGTAAGCGATATGGCGTTTCGGGGCTGCCGGAACCTCGACTAACGTTACCGAACCCAAGATCCTGACGGCTTTGGCCGAGAAACACGACACGCCGCCGCCTTCTCGCGAATCGCGATTCGGCCTCGACAACTAAAATCAACCCTGAACCGTCACCGAGGAACCCGTATGCCGTATGTCTTGATCATTCACGAAGTCGAAGCCTATCCGGCCTGGAAAACGGTCTTCGACCAAGCAGCGGATATTCGCAAAAATGCCGGCGAACTCCGCTATCAATTGCTGCGTCAAGCCGACGACGCCAACCGCGTCGTGCATTTTTCCGAGTGGTCGTCGCTGGACAGCGCCCGGCGCTTTTTCGAATCGGCGGAACTGGTGGCCATTCGCCGGCAAGCCGGCGTCAAGGCCCCCGAATTCCTGTACCTGGAAAAAATTGAACGCGGCGAGCTGTAAACCGCCTAGTCTATCCTTGCCCAAGCCCGCGTCTCTCAGACCACTTTAATGGAGCAAACCTCAACCATGAAGTCCCGAATTCCCGTATTTCTCGGCTTGTTGATCGTGCTGTCCGCTTGCGCGGGCGGACCACCGCCCCGGCGGGAGACTTGGCAACCCGGCGATTACCGCTATCTGCAGACCTATTTGAGTTGGCTGATCGAAACCCAAATGGACAAACAAGCCATCGAAGGCTTGAGTATCGCCATTGTGGATGACCAGCAAGTGGTGTGGTCGCAAGGCTTTGGTTACGCCGATAAGCACCGCGACGTGCCGGCATCGGCCGAGACCGTTTATAGAGTCGGCTCGATTTCCAAGTTGTTTACCGATACCTTGGTGATGCAATTGGCCGAGCAAGGCAAACTGGATATCGACCGAGCTCTACAGCGTTATTTGCCGAACTTTTCGATCAAATCGCGGTTTGCCGATACCGCCGCGATCACGCCGCGCAACATCATGAGCCATCATTCCGGATTGCCCGGCGACCTCGTCAACGGCATGTGGACGCAACACCCTCGGCCGTTCGGACAATTGGTCGAGCAACTCAAATCCGAATACGTCAGCAATCCGGCCAACACGGTATTTTCGTATTCCAATCTCGGCGTGACCTTGCTGGGCACGATGCTGGAAACGGTCAGCGCCACGCCGTTCAGCGTCTATGCCGATCAGCAATTACTCAAACCGCTGGGCATGCGCACCGCTCGATTCGCGCCGGGACTTGAAGGCGAACTGGCGTCGAAATCCTACCGGTTCGGCGACGAAAAACCCGAAGCGCCGCTACGCGACATGCCGGCCGGCGGCTTGAATGCTAGTGTGTTGGACCTGAGCCGCTTCATGACGATGGTGTTTGCCGGCGGCGCGTCCGACGGCCGCCAGCTATTGAAACCGCAAACCGTCGCGGCCATGCTGAAACCGCAAAACGCCGATGTGCCGCTCGATGCCGGCCTAAAGGTCGGTCTGGGCTGGATGTTGCGGGACAACTTAAACATCGGGCCGATTGCCGAACACGGCGGCGCGACGCTGTATCAATTCAGCCTGTTGAGCTTGGCTACCGACCACAAAATCGGCGTCGTCGTGCTCAGCAACTCGCCCAACCAAGCCTTGCAGAAGATCAACAACACCGCGCTGAAACTGGCGGTCGCGATCAAAACCGGCCAAGCCTTCCGTGAAACCGAAACACCGGCTATCGAAACCCGCGCGCCGAACGCGGCGGAACAAAGCCAATTCGGCGGCCATTACGCGACGATGTTGGGCTACGTCGATGCTTCGAATACCGGTGACGGCATTTCCGCCGATTTGAACGGCAACCCGCTGGACATCGTGGTCCGCCCGGACGGCCGATTTGGTATTCGCTATTGGCTGCTGGGCTTTATTCCGATCCAACCGGAGGAACTGGCCGAGGTCGGTCTGTCGCTGAAGGAGATTGCCGGCCGCCGGGTATTGCTGGCTCATACCGAAGGCCAGACCGTTCCGATCGGCGAAAAAATCGTCCCGACCGCGATCCCGGCGGCTTGGCGGCAGCGCTTGGGCGATTACCGTATCGTCAATCTAGCCGACGGCGACGCGATCGTTCCGGAACACTGCGCCTTGCGGGAACGCAACGGTTTTCTGGTGTTGGAATACGCGCTACCCAGCTTCGACATTGAAAAACAGACTTGGGCGCTCAAACCCATCGACGACGAGCAGGCCATTACCCACGGTCTGGGCCGCGGCATGGGCGACACCCTGCGCGTCGTCAAAATGGATGGCCGGGAGCTGATCGCCTATTCCGGCTATTTGTTGCAAAAGCAATAATCAGGCGCCGGCGAGCGCTAGAAAAACCGGATTGCGGTATCGCTATACCGAGGGCTATAGTGTATCCGCGCGACTGAGTCGCGGATTCACTGATTGCTGGCGCATCCATTCCTGTTAAGCGCCAAAAGCCGATCGTTTTGGAGTGAACCCGGCCTAAGGCTAACCCAACGCGCCAAGCAACACCCAACATGCAGCGGAGATCGTCATGAAAATTCTAAAGCCAGCCAAGCGCATCGACTCACAACCGAGACTTACAAGCATTGACGGCACTTGGATTCCGGAAATCGTGTTCTTTAGCTTATTTCTGATCGATTGGTACTTGGGTTTTCCGATTTGAACGACGGAGGCGGCGGCGTATCCACCGCGCCCGCCAACTGGTCGATCATCTCGCCAAACCGACTTAAGGCATCGTTGCCGCCTTGAAGATCGTGTAACAGACACAGAGTCGCGCGCGCCTCCGGCCAACGCTGCCGGCCTAATTCTTCATAAAGCGCCCGGTACAGCTGCCGGATCAAAAAACCGTGCAACAGTTTGGCCGGCGGCGTTTGCTTAAAACTCAACGAACGTAACAGCGCCGGCACCGCGACGGCCGGCAGACCGGCCGCGAGACTTTGCATCGCGACGCTAAGCCATTGTTCGGCCAAGCTTTCGCAACCCAGGATTTGCCGTAATTCGACGCCGCAACGCGGGCACGCCGAGGCCGTTCCGAGCCGGGCATTGCAGGCCGGACAGCGCTGTATCACGATTCCAGGTAGTAGATGATGTCGTTCAAACGTTCGACCGGCTCGCGCAGCCCGGCCTCGTCGCCGTTTTCCAGACAAGTCGAGATGGCTTCGATCAGATCGACCATGTCTTCCTTGTCTTCGGCGGAGACGGTTTCGAACAAGGATTCGGCTTTCTTGATCGCTTGACGCGCGGCCGCCACGGCCGGGCTTTCCGACGCCCCCGCTTCGCCGGCGGTTTCGCCGAACAAACCGTCGATGCGCTGTTTGGCGCTGCCCAGTTCGCCGCTATCGAAGCGGGAAATCGCATTGTTGATCGTGATGGCTTTTTCCTTGCCGGAGGCTTTTTCCCGTGCCGAAACATGCAAGATGCCGTTCAAATCCAGGTCCAGCGTCAAGGTGATGACGTTGCCGGCCGGCACGTCCAACAAACCTTCGACCAAAAACTCGCCGATTTCGACGTTGTTCAGCGCATCCGGGTCCTCGCCTTGAAAAATCCGCACGTTCACTTCGCGCTGATTGTCGTGATAGGTCTCGAAAGCCTCGGACTTGCGCACCGGCAACACGCTATTTTTATGCACGATGGGTACGTACTGATACGGATAGGGCATGCCGTCCAGATAGCCGACCGCACAAGTGCCGAAGCTGTACGGCGTCACGTCGACCAAGACCGTACCGATGTCCTCGCCGTTAATCATCGCCGCCTGCATTGCCGCCCCCATCGCCACGCACAGGTCGGGATCGACTTCGCCGTGCGGCTCGAAACCGAATTCGTCGAACAGGCGCTCGCGTATGCACGGTGTGCGCGTCGAACCGCCGACCAGGATGATTTCGTCGATGTCGGAGGCGATCAATTTGGCGCCCTTCAGCGCGATATGGGTCGCGTCCAGCGTGGCGTTGATGTGGTCGGCGATCAGGTCTTCGTATTCCGCACGCGCCAATTCCATCGTCAAATGCAGCGGTGTGCCTTGGCGCTCCAGCAAATATTCTTCCTCTATCGTCGCAAACGGCTCGTCGGACAAGCGCAGTTTCGCCTGTTCCGCCGCCCGCACGATGCGCGCCATCGCCTTGCCGTGCGGCTCGACTTCGATGCCGTACTGCTCGCGGATATGCGCCAAAACGCGATCGACGATCAGTTGGTCGAAATCGTCGCCGCCCAGGTGATTGTCGCCATGGCTGGCCAGCACTTCGACCACGCCGCTCTGCACGTTGACCACCGACACGTCGAAGGTGCCGCCGCCCAAGTCGTACACCAGCATACGCTTGGCGTCGAGCTGGCCGGCACCGTAAACCAGCGCGGCGGCGGTCGGCTCGTTGATCATCCGCACCACCTCCAGCCCTGCGATTTCCCCGGCTTCGCGGGTGGCCTGGCGCTGGGCGTCGGAAAAATAGGCCGGTACGGTAATCACCGCCTTGACGATAGGCCGGCCGACATAGGCCTCGGCAATCGCCTTCAAACGCTTCAGGATGATCGCGGAGATTTCCTGCGGCGTGTAAGCCTGACCGGCCATCGTGACTCGCGCGTCCTGGCCCATCAAGCGTTTGATCGATTTAACGGTGCGCTCCGGGTAAATCAGGTATTGATTGCGGGCGCTGGCGCCGACCAGAATGTCGCCGTTATCGTCTAGCCCGACGAAAGACGGAAAAATCTTGCTGCCGTTGTCGGCGATCACCGTGACCTTGCCGTTTTCGACAATCGCCACTTCCGAGTTCGTGGTCCCTAGATCGATACCGATGATGATGTCGTTCATATGTGTTCCCTGAATGCTTAAAGTTTATTGACTTTGACTTCCGCCAAACGCAACACTTGATCTTCGAGTAAAAAGCCCTTGCGCAGTTCTTCCAGCACGACGGCGTTTGCCTGCGAGGGATCGTTGCCGATGGCGACCGTCGTCATGGTCCGCGCGTCGAAGGGCTGGCCGACGCAATCGATCGCAAACACCCGGCGGCGCTGCAGCATTTGTTCCAGACGCTTCAGCGTAATTTCCTGGCCTTCGCCAACGCTGGCGATGAAACCTACGTCCTGTTTTTTGGAATGCCGGAACAAGCCATCGACCGGCCGATAGTTTTGCAAAGCCCGATGGCCGGCATCGAGCCGGTCGTAAATATCCAGCCATTCCAGCAACATCGCTCGCTCAACCCCACGGCGTTGTTGTTCTAGGCGTTCGTTGGCTTTCGCCAGTTCGTCCGCCAGGGCTCGATTGTCGGCCTTCAGGGTTTCGACGGCATCGCTCAAGCTGTCCAGCGTGGCTTTGAATTGCCGCGACTCGGCCTTGACTTCGGTTTTCAGGCCGGCCAAATCGCTGAACAGCGCGGTCAAATCCGGTTGCTCGATTGCGGTCAGATGGGCGAAGTCGGTTTCCTGAAGATACTGATGCAAGGCTGCCAGCAATTCGTCTTGCGGGGTATCTGTGGTCATGATGGCGTTTTAGTCAATTCAGCGAGCGATTTTTCGATGGACAGCGTGCTCAATAGTTTTAAGAAATCGTCCGTAGCCATAGTCCCGCCAATGCGCGGTTGGCCGAAGGCTTGCATCAGTAACGCGTCGAAATCGACATGCGGCACATGAAACAAGGCGTGGCGCAAGCGGCAGTCTTGGTCCTTAATCGCTTCGAAAGCCTCCTGAATTTGCCGAAAGCGCGCGGCATCGCGGTCGGGCGGATTGTCCTTGACCCTTTGCAAATAGGCTTGTTTGATGTCGGCGTCGGCGGCCTGTTCGGACACGCCCAGCATTTGGTAGGGTGAAATCATAAGCTCTTAATTGAAAGGCAGCGAATACTGCGGAGAATCGTGAATGAAGCGAGCAACGATGTCGTCGAAACCGACGCCGATCTCGATTTTCAGTTCCTCGGCGGCGGCGAATATCGTCACACACCATAGGAAGTCTTGATTCATGAACAAGATCGCCAGGCTTTGCTCATCGCGGCCGTTACCGTATTGACGCATGATTTGGGCGACGAACTGCTCGGGACCGCGCTTGCGCACCAGCTCCTCGATTTTCTTTTCGATACGCTTGAACACGGCATCTGGAACGTGGCCGAACAAATCTTCTATCGGATCGTCGCTAAGCGGCGGCCGGTCGAAATCCTCGATGTTATCCGCCGACGGCAATAGCTCGACGCCCCCGCTGGCCCGTTCGAGCAGGCGCTCGATCAACCCGGCGGTCCTGTTGTCGTTATCCGCCCGCGCGTCTTCCAACGCGGTATTCAAACGATATAAACTCATGAAATCCAAGTGGCTGGCATCGCCTTGGCATTCGGCCAGCGTCCGGTAATATAGCCAGGCCGGCTTAGGCCAACGGGCATGGCCCGCCTTGGCAGCGTGCTTCAATAGTTCGTAATGGCCGATCGTCTCCAAAGACTGGCACCAAGCCAATAATTCCGCTTCATGTTCCAACAACCATTCCAGCGACTTTTTCAGCGGCGCCTTGATTTTATCCAGAACCTTGAACAACAAGGTGTTGTCGTCCAATTGCTCGTCGTAATAGCCTATCGACGCGATCAAGCGCTGCAATTGCGGGGCGGACAGCAGATAGTCCTTTAGAGGGGGCAGCGCGCGGCTAAGCGCCTGCGTCGGCAGTTCCAACAAACCGGCTTCGATTTGCGCTTGAAAATGCATGTTGATCGGATCGTCATGCAGACTTGCCAAGGTATCGACGATGCGTTGCAAGCCCTGGGTTTTGTCTTCGGCAACCCAGAAATAAAAACCGCGCAACAAATCGGCCTGGCGGCGCAGGCTTTTGTCGATGGTCAACTGTTCGGCCGCTTGAATTTCCTTCTCCACTAAATGAAATTTCTCGGTTTTGATCAAACGACGGGCGTGAGCCATGTGATTGGCGAACAACAAGTGTTTGGCCAAGGTATTGACCGGATCGATCTTCAACAAGGCCTTGGCGTAAGCCGCCGCCTTCTTGAAGGCTTTTCTGGCTGCGGCGGATTTGGCCGCCCGCACCAGTAAATCGGTATCGGCGGGAAAACGTTGCAGACCGCGTTCCAGCCAGTGCGCGTACTGAGCCGGGTCCGGCCGGTGTTCCTGATAAATCGTCAGAAGGTTCAGGTAGCTTTGTCGGTCGTCGGGATCGTATACCAAGCTGTCGGCCAACATGGCCGCCGCTTCGTCGGGATAGGCCTTGTCGGCCATGTGCCTAAGGATCAACGCGATTTTGCGGTCATTGGCCGGCCGGTCTTTTTTTAGAATATCGATGCAGCGGTCCCAGAAAAAGCCAGCGTCGTAGTCGTTTCCGGCTTGTTCGTGCAACAAGGCTTGCAAACGGTTTTCCTCGAACGAATCCTTGCCGGCAAAGTGTTTGAAGTAGTCCTTCTCGCCGCCCGGATACTCGGCCAGCGCTCCCAGGCAATAGGCTTGCGCGGCATCGTCGCCGAATACGTCGCGATATTGCAGGACCAGATTGAAGCGCGCCTTGGCGTCGGGCTGGCCGTTGAGTTTGACCAGCGCTTCCAATAATTGGCTCTGGCGGGCATTAAGACCTTTGGCCTGAGCAACGATGCGGCGTTGATTGTGCTCCAGCGCCGACACGCTGGCGACGAAATCCGCGCCAGATTGCCGATACGCCACACAAGCCTTAACCAGCGCTTGATAAGGCGATTCGTCGGGAATTTTGGCTAACAGGGCCGAAGCTGGTTCGAAATCCGCGCCCTCCAGCAGTTGCGCTTTCAGCAAGCTGCGCAAATCGCGAAACGCCGAACGAAACGGCAATGGTTTCAAGGCCTGCTCGCAGCCCTCTCGCTCGCCGTTGCGATACGCCGCCAGCGCTTCGCTGACCCATTGCCAATGCTTGAGCAATGCGCAATCGTGGGGCAAATGCGGCACCAACTCCGTATCCCCGGAGACCAGCAGCATCCCCAGATATGCCGAAAGCACCGGAAACTCTTCGTCCAACTGCCGAGCGTTCAACCCATCCAATAGGGCGTAGGCCTTGCGCTGGTTTTTGCCGGCCAACAGCCACAACACATAAACGTCTTGCGCTTGCGGCGGCGCGTCAGCATGGGCGGCATAATTTTCCCAAAGTACGCAAGCTTCCTTGAACATGGCCTTGGCCGCCATCCCCCAAGCCCGTTGCAAATAGCAATCGGCCAAATAGCGTTTGGTCTCGGCATCGCCCGACTGTTTTAACAACTCCTTGAACAGATCGCCGGCTTCCTTGTAGCGTCCCTCGGCATAGTGCGCCCTGGCTTTTTCCGACAGGGTCGACTCGGCAATCGCGGCGGAAATTTTCTGGATAATTTTTTTCATGGCGGCGCCGTCAATGGCCAGTGCGTGAAGAGCCGCATTATAAAGCAGTTCAAACCCGGTCGACCGTTCGCGCGTTTTGCCGCACCGAAGCCTCCAACCCGGCGCGGCAAGAATCGCTCAGTCCCGATCGCCAACCGCCGGCCGCGCGAGCGAACGCTTACTGCTCACGCGTGGCTGCCGCGGACCCGCGTCAGACATTGACATCGCGCAGATTCGCTTGATAGGTGCGTACCCGATTGCGGCCTTCGGCTTTGGCGTAATACATCGCCAAATCCGCGCAATCCACCAAGCGCTGCGCGTTGTCGGCATGGTCAGGGTAGATCGCCACGCCGATGCTGGCGGAAATTTCCAGCGTCAAACCGTCGATTTCGAACGGCACACTCATTTCATGGCGGATTTTTTCGGCGATCTCCAACGCGTTCCGCTCGGTCTTGATCGCCGGCAGCAGCACGACGAACTCGTCGCCGCCGAGCCGGGCCGGCGAGTCCGACTTGCGCAAACACCGGTAGAGCCGTTCGGCGACGAGTTTAAGCAACTGATCGCCAACGCCGTGGCCGTAGGTGTCGTTGACCGGTTTGAAGCGATCCAGATCGACAAACATCAGGGCCAGCCGGCTCCGCTCCCGTTCGGCGCTAGCGATGGCGTGTTGCACTCGATCGCGGAATAGCGAACGGTTGGGCAAGCCGGTCAGCGCATCGTGATAGGCCAAGTGCTGATTTCTGTCTTCGGCGATCTTACGGTCTGTAATATCGTAAAACCAGATCAATAACGCCGGCTTGCCCTGGTATTCCACCGGAAAATACGACGCCAGCGTCCATTTAACCCAAGCGCTGCCGCGCGGGGCATGCAACTCCACCAGTTGATTGGTGACCTGTTCGCCATTGCCCAGGCGCTCCAACACCGCCGCGTACGCATCTGGACTAGCGTAATAACTGGCGGTAAACGCGCCGATAGCCCGCTCCGGGGTGGTATCGATCAACAAGGCATAACTATTATTGGCAAACATCACCCGACCGTTGGCGGTGTCCTCGATGCAAGTCGCGACCGGACTGCTCTCCAGCATCTGCCGAAAGCGCTGCTCGTTGTCGGTCGCCTGCATCCGCAAGCGAAAGTTTTCCGCCAGCTGCCGACTCGATTGCCGGGAACTGGCTAACAGGAAAATCAGGAACAAGGTTTCCATCGCACTCATGCCCTGCGAAATGGCATCGCGCTGCATTGCCAGAAACACGATTTGCGGCACCAACACCGTCAATAAAAATCCGACCACCGAAAAGCTATCGACCGCCAACGTGGCGGCGGCACCGGCGCATAAGCCGCCCAACGCGAAGGACACGTAAATTTCATGGCTGATGTCGCCAACCGGCGCCAGCAGCAAACCGCCGACGCCCCAGACCATACCGGCGGCGATAGTGCCGAACCGAAACCAGAACAACCAAGCTTCGACGCCGGCCGGGTCGATACCGGCATCGGGCCGGCGCCGCCACACCAACAGCAGTAAGGTTCTGGCCAGCAACACGGCGGCCAACACCGCAAACCAGTCGAACAACCGGGCATTGCGGATTTCCGTCGCCAATACCGCCGCCAATATACAGGCCAGCAAACCGCTGATGGTCAGCGAGAACGGCAGATTCTCGAACAACAGTCTCACCCGTTCGCGTCGTTCGGCGGCAACGGCGGAACGCGATACACCGGTCGACGCCGACAGACTAGCCATTGGCAAGTCCGCGCCGTTCCCCCCCCATGGCTGACTGCGCTTATCCACGGTGACGCTCCCCTGAGTCTAATGCGGATACGAAGGTCTTGGTTCGAGCGCCGCCCCGCGACGCCGGGCCAATGGCCCGAAATCGACGATGGCGAGCCGCGGCGGTTAGTCTAGCTTGTTCACCCGGCGCGGACGCTCGGCATCCGCCCGGCTGATGACGTGGACCTACGGCGGAGCCGGCTCACGATCGGAACACGCTGGCTTAAGCCTCCAGCACGCTTTTTTCATGTCTGAGCGCTTTCGATCGCGGCTGAAGCCGTTCCTACGCCCAGCTATCCATTTTCCGCGACGAAGATCTTTTCATGACCGTTAGTTTGGTACAACTTGCGGGAATGTAAACGTCGCCGACCGGAAATGCGTCGGAGCGGCCTGAAACAACCGCCAATGCTGGGAAGGCCTCGCCGAGCCGCAAGGGCTCGAAGACCGAGGATCAACGCCGGCGAATCGTCAAATCGCCGATCGTAACACCGATGTCGAAGCCGCGCCCCTTGCCGATCAGTGCCAACGAAATTTCGCCGCGAGTCAGAATTTGCCGGTCTATCGAATTGATAAAACCGAAATGGTTGCCCAACGAAATGTAGTTACCGTAGATTTCACCGATGTCCTTGACGTCCGTGAAATGGCCTTCGCCTTCGATATCGGACTTACCAATCGTAAAGCCGATGCTTTTCGACGATAGCACCACTTGCGCCTTCTGGCCGTTGCGGCAGGTCACTTCGCCCAAGCCGTCGTATTGCTTGTAGCCCAGCGAGAAGCCGGATAAATGGTAGGTCATGCTGCAGGTGCTGTATTTCTGCTTGCCGAACTGATCGGTAAAGCTGAAGGCCGGCGGGTTTGGGCTCGGCGTCGGCTCGGTTGGCGCTACCGGTGCCGGTGCGGCATCGGTGGCGGGCGTCTCGGCCGGTTCGGCAGCATCGGCCGGCTGGACTTGAGTGATCGGCGCTTGATCGAACGGGTGAGTAGTCAATTCGGCTCGGGCCGGTCCCGCTAACGGAGCGACGGCCGAAGCGGCGATGGCGAAAAACGTTAATTTGGCTGGTTTCATGATTCCTGTCGTACTGTGCAAAAGCGGCGCGCGTCGGCACCGAACCCTATTTCAACCCGCCAGACCGGCGAAAGTTCATTGGGCAATCCCCAGTTTCTTCATCCGGTAGCGCAAAGTGCTGGGCTTCATGTCCAACTTGGCGGCGGCGCCGTTGGGGCCTTCGACAACCCAGCCGGTTTGCTCCAACGTGGCGACGATGTGTTCGCGGGTCACTTCGCTCAAGGTCGCCGGCGCGCCGAGCGGTTCGCTCGACACTTGCGGCAGCAACTCCGGCGCGATGTCCAACCAAGGCCCGTCGGCTAGAATGGTTGCCCGCTCGATGACGTTCTCCAACTCGCGGATATTGCCGGGCCACGGGTAGGCCAGCAAGCGCTGCAACGCGGGCGGTTGGATGCCGTCGATGCGCCTGCCCAACTTGGCGGCGAACTTGCCGGCCATGAAGGTCGCCAGAGCCGGAATGTCGCTAGCGCGCTCGCGCAACGGCGGGGTTTGCAGCGGAAACACGTTCAGCCGATAAAACAAATCTTCCCGAAACCGCTTTTCGGTAACTTCCCGGCGCAAATCGCGGTTGGTCGCCGCGATAATCCGCACGTCGACCTTGATCGGCTTCTGGCCGCCGACCCGCTCGAACTCGCGTTCCTGAAGTACCCGCAGCAGCTTGACCTGCGTTTCGGCCGAGATTTCGCCGATTTCGTCGAGAAACAAGCTGCCGCCGTCGGCCAACTCGAAGCGGCCGACCCGCTTGTGCAAGGCGCCGGTAAAGGCGCCCTTTTCGTGGCCGAACAATTCGCTTTCGATTAACCCGGCCGGCAAGGCCGCGCAATTGACCTTGATCAACGGCTGCTCCCGGCGCGGACTGGCCGAATGGATCGCGCGGGCGATCAATTCCTTGCCGGTGCCGGATTCGCCTTGAATCAGCACCGACGCGTCGGTCGCCGCCACCTTGCGTACTTGTTGCAGCAAGGCCCGCAACGGCGGGCTGTCGCCGACGATCAGATCGAAGTCGTGGTCGGCCTTGATCTCGTCCTGCAAATAGCGGTTTTGCGCTTGCAATTTGGCCTGGCGCCGCTCCATCAGCACTTGCTCGGTAATATCGACGAACATAGTTCGAGTAAACAAGCCGCCGGCGTCCGGCCGCGACCACCATTGAATCCAGATCGGCCGGCCGTCGTCGTAGCGGCGCAGTTCCAACACCACACCAGCGCTATCGCCGCCCCGACCTATCCCGGCGAATGCTGCTTCAACCCGGCGCTGAGCCTCGGGCAAGGCCGGTACCAGGGAACGGCCGACGAAACCCGGCACCAACGCCGCCGGCACGCCGAGTATCCGCAGCGCGGTGCGGTTGGCGCGCAAAAAACGCGATTGCAGGTCTTCGTGCACGTAGGCGATCGGTGCCTCGTCGAACAAATCGCGAAAGCGCTGTTCGCTTTGCATTAGCTGCTCGGCCGCGCGTAACCTACTCAATTCGGCGGCGGCACGGGCCGCGAAAATTTGAAAGGTGTACAGCAGCCTGGGTTGCTCGGGCATGGCCCGACCATCGAACACCGCCAGATGGCCGAGAATGTCGCCGGAGGTCTGGTCGCGCAAAGGCACGCCCAAATAACTTTCCACGTCCGGCTCGGCCGGAAAGCGCTGCGACACGCCGGACGGATAATGGCACAAGCGGCCGCTCAACACGTCCTCGCACGGCGTGCCGGGCAAGTCCCACTCGACGTCCTCCAACCAAGCGGCGTCTTGCCAGAACGCCAAAGCCCGCACCCGCCGCCGGTCCGGTAAAAATTCCGCGACAAACGCCCCAGCCACGCCGGTGGCCCGGCTCAAATTGCGCACCAAAGACCGGAAAAACTCGCCGCCGGCCTGATGGGCAGTCCCTTCGACGATGGCGCGCAGCACCTCCAGTTCTTCAAGGTCCGGCGTCGTAAGCGGTGGAATCTCGGTCATCGGCAATTTTGCAACGGAAACAACGCCCCATGTTACGCCGCCGCGACGGAATCCGCCAACCGACAACAGCGTTGACGTAGCGTTAACGGAATTGAGGGGTTGGAGACCTCGATTACGTTTAAACTTGCTATTTGCTATTTGCTATTTGCTATTCCCCTTGAAGATGCCAGCGATACCAGCACCGCCTGCAACAGCTAAGGTCGAGCCCAGAATGATTTTCACCAGCTCAAACTGCCCCATGATCATGGCAATAACTACAAGCGTGAATACAGCAAAAACAATGAGCGACAGCACAGCAACTGACCGCTTATGCAACTTGTCTTGAAACTCGATTTCTCTTTGGTGCTGCGCGTCTGCGGCTTCTGCTTCCTTGCGCTCTTTCTCAGCTTTGCTTTCAAGATACTTCGTGGCAGCTTCAAAGCCATTCTCTGCAATTGACTCAACTGTTTCGGCGATCTTCTCGATTTGCTTCAAGCGACTATCTAATCTCTCAATCTGCACAGGGAGAAGCTCAGCGGGTGGTGTAGTAACGGGTTCGTCGTTCATGACAACTCCTTGGACGGGACTTTAAGGCTTGGATTTTATGAACAGAATTTCGTCATGTAATCAGCTGGATTTATATCATTATCGCTAGTTATCAAATCATCTGATGTCAAGTGTTCCAAATCCTGCGGCGCAATAGCTCCAAATAGGAAGCGTTCAATTCCGGCATCTTTAAGTTTATCCGCAAATTGATCATTTGTATTACGAAAGAATGCCGAATAATAATATCGTGTTGCCCCTGCCATTAGGTCGGCAACTTGAAGAGCAGCATATTGTTTCGAATTTCCAGAATGCAATTCCTTAATATTTAAAGGGACCATAAATTTCCTCTGACCATACCCCACTTCCTTAGGTGGGATCGAACTATCCATCATTTTCATAAATATGGGTTGCGACGCTTTAATTGGTTTTGATTCATCATAGATAACGATTGGTGCTTCATCTAACTGTTTTCCCCATTCGGTTAGATGACAAAAGAATGAAAATATCGCGGGATCAATATGATATTTATTGTCAATGCCATTGAGAATATCATCTATAAAACGCTCCGCATAAATGTAAGGAGCAAGCATGGATTTATATTTTCCATCTGTGCAGTTATGGTATAGCACATTAGCAACATCGAAAAATTTCCTTTTGGATTCGCTGGATTTATTTCTGACCATTTCAACAAAATTGGTCAGAAAGTCATTGAATTTCTGTTCTCCGAAAAAATGCGGCGCTGAATACCAATGCAAATTCGCTAACACAATATTACCGCTATTTTTATAAATATCGATTCCATCCCAACGCATAAGCGTTGCTTCTATGATGTCAACAAGTTGAGTGACTACATTGAAATGCTTATGCACAATCATGGTTTTCACGCGTTTTTCAGAGTGTATTGGCGATCTAATGAAGTCTAATATTTTTCTACGGCCTGCTTCACTGCCCTGGAGACTGCTAAATTTACCTTCGGAAGCTTGATGCGATAAAACCAAGAGCAAAAGCTCTGAGCATTCATCTGAATTGTAATCTACAGAGGCAAGTGTAAAGATCGGTTGATTAGCATCTAATAAATGCGCTCCCGTATTATGCGATTCATCGAAGAAAATTATTGGTTTTGTCATAGATTATATCGTAGGTATAGCGCAGTCTAACTTGTAATTAAGTAGTTTCAGTATATCTACCAAAAATAATCTTCGACGCACCAACTCATTGATCCCCGAAAACGTTCTCTTCCGTATATCGCCTATAGGCGCTTGCTTGCCCGATTGCAATCAAAGCGCGGCCATTGAATCAGTTTAGCCGGCAGACCGCAATAAGCTGCAAGGCCGTAGGGCGCAATAACCAACGGGCATTGCGCCCTACGCGGGCTCAATTGCGCACGAATCCTTACGGTTACCCTACATAGGCTCTTTTAATGAATTCAGAATCATCGCTTCGATAGCTCCCGTTGATCGACAGTAATGATACGTCGCGTTAACATGCCCGCCGGAAGTAGCCGGACTAACGGTGTAGCCGCCATAGGCATTGGGCATTAGCGTTGCCGGGCTGGCATTAACATCATAGGCGGCCTGTTTTGTAATGCCAAAAGCAGTCTCCACGCTGACTTCCGAGCCGGAATTTAGCTTTTTCACCCTGACAACCACCTCGCCTAAATCCAGCGACCGATTTCTCAATGCGAAGCCGCAGTCCGCAACCTTAGAGTCATCGACATAGTTAGAAACAAAGATCGCGCCTTCCGTCTGATCTTTATCAACGCGTACTTTCACATCCTTGGAACTAGGAACAGGAAGTTGTTTGAGTTTTTCCCAGGTTTCATCGTAGCTCCGATGAAACTGTTGGGGTGATCGGAATGCGTATGTTTGCCTAGGGCCGGCACAGGCTGTTATTAGGCAATTCATCGCAACAAAGGCGTAAAGCCCCAACCTGCCCTGAATTTTGATGGGACAGACAGGCATATTTAATTTCATTTTAGGCATTTTCGTGTAGGGGCTGTTGCCGTTTTACATGAGTAACCAAATAAAAGCGCAGGCCCAAGCGACGAAGCTTTCAAAATTGCGTTTCAATTTGTCATATCGCGCGCGATGGATCTCAAATGTTTCAATCGCGCAAATACATTTTCAAGACCGTAAGGCGCAATAACCAACAGGCATTGCGCCTCATTACTTTATATTGTTCGAACTCATATAAATCGCCGTCGGTACCTGCCCAATTTAATGGATAAACGCCCCGTTTCACCCAGCGGTGAAAGGTTGAATAGGGCCAATCTTTAACTTGTTTTACCCAGCCATGTTTCACCGGATTGAAGTGAATATAATTTAGATGTGCCTGAAAATCGGCTTCATCCCGTATCAGGTGCTCCCAATAGCGCCGCTGCCATATCCCGCGTTCGCCTCTGTTTATTCTCGCCGCGATCTCCGCTCGATTTTCGGCAAGGCTTTTGAAAATCCAATTTTTATTAAACGTATCCGTGTAGCATAATCCGAATCGTTTGCCGGTAATTCTATAACGCAGTGCATATGTTCAGGTAAAACGACCCGACCGTGAATTTCAAACGGATGGTTTGCTTTCACCGTCTTGACCAATTCTCGTAGCGTTTGAACATGGCGAATCAACAAATCGTTGTCTTTCCTTTGTAATAAGTTGATAGTAAAGAAATAGGTTCCACCAGGATGCCAAATTCGACGGTAATCCATTTCTTTATTATCAATTCTGTGTATCAAATGCGGCGCAATGCCCGTTGGTTATTGCGCCCTACGCGGGCTAACCTTATTCGTTAGGCGTAGCAGTCATTGTGGCTAGCCGTTTACGTCCACGACCACACGTCCCCGAACCTCACCATTGAGAAGCTGCCCAGCGAGGGGCATCACTTCGCTCAGGCCGACTTCTTTGCTGATCGCGGTCAGCTTCGAGATATCGAGATCGCTCCCTAAGCGTCGCCACGCTTCCAGTCGCTCACGCCGGGGACACATCACGCTGTCTATGCCTGCCAGCGTCACGCCACGCAGGATGAATGGCGCGACGGTGGCAGGAAAATCCATGCCGCCCGCCAGCCCACAGGCCGTGACGACGCCTCGGTATTTGGTGGTCGCGCAGACGTTCGCGAGCGTGTGGCTGCCCACAACATCCACCGCACCGGCCCATCGCTCCTTGCCCAGGGGTTTGCCGGGTGCCGCGAACATCGCCCGGTCCAGCACCTCCACCGCGCCCAAGCTCTTGAGGTAATCCGCTTCCGATGGTCTGCCACTCACGGCGACGACATTGAAGCCAAGCCGACTCAGAATCGCCATGGCTATGCTCCCCACGCCGCCGGCCGCACCGGTCACGAGAATCTCTCCGTGCGCGGGGGTGACGCCGTGCCGCTCCAGCGTCAGCACGCAAAGCATCGCGGTGTAACCTGCGGTGCCGATGGCCATCGCCTGTTGCGGCGTGAACTGTTCCGGCAGCGGCACGAGCCAGTTGCCGTTCATGCGCGCCTTCTGCGCGAGGCCGCCCCAGTGCGTTTCGCCTACTCCCCAGCCATTCAGAATCACCGCCTCGCCGGTTTTGTAATCGGGATGAGTCGAGTGCTCCACCGTCCCGGCCAGATCAATGCCGGGCACCATCGGAAACTTGCGTACCACCGGCCCCCTGCCTGTGATGGCCAGCGCATCCTTGTAGTTGAGTGTCGAATGGCTCACCCGCACCGTCACATCGCCCTCGGGCAATCCTGCTTCGTCGAGGTCGGTCAGAGAGGCGCGGTAGCCTGCTTCGTCTTTTTCAATCAAGATGCCTTTGAACATGGGTTTTGTGTTTCTTTGTTAAATGCTGGATGAACCGCCAGCTAGCGACGCCTAACGCCCAGCTAAGGGGCGCGTAGCGAAGCGGAGCGTCACCTTGAGCGCCGGGTTAGCAATTTTTACAGTTCGCTGGTACATAAGAGTTGCTCGGTAATTTCACAGTGCAGAATCACATGATCAGGCGAATAGCCAATTCCGCCATCCGACCACTCCAGCTCCCTGCTGTCATACGAAACTTTAATTCCATAGGCATACAAGGGGTCTCCTATCAGCCACGCAAAAAACTCTAGCTCACTTTCCCCATTAAAGTGAAAGAAGCCCTGTTCGTCAGTGATTGTTTCCTTGAACTGCTCACAATTTTCAGGAACAAGCCCTTTGGCACAAAATTGAATGCGTGTACCACTCAATGGCGATCCACGGGAGTTTAATGTGCCATTTAGCTCTGGTTTAAGCTGACGTATGTGCGGTAATGGCATACAGCCCTCTAATAGAAATAGAGTAGTCAGGAATAAGAAAATTGAGCGCAACAACATGAGATTGCTAACTAGTAATTAGATGGTTCCGTATATCTACCGAAAATGATCTTCGACGGACCACCTCGTTGATTCGCTATGAATTTTCTCGTCCGTATATCACCTATAGCCGCTTGCTTGCCCGTTTACCATCAAAGCGCGGCCATTGAATCAGTTTAGCCGGCAGACCGCAATAAGCTGCAATCAGCCATCCCGCGATGCCTATTTATCGGCATCGATGGCCTTTCGCGCGCGGCCGGCTTAACTGGCGCAATCAGCGCCGGAAAGCCGGCGGCTAAAACCCCGCCAGCACCGAGTAAGCTCCCGACTAAGGTTTGGGTCAACCGAATTAATCGGGGCGATTTCAAACTCCCAGGCCAACGCCGACCGAAACGGTTGATCGTTATTCGACATGTCCTAATGCTAGCCAGGCTCTGAAAGCCGCAACGTCCAAAATCCGCGATGCGGCTACCGAAATCGCGCGGTAAAGTCCCCTAGCAATGGGGTAGCTCCCCCGAACCTTTCCGGCGCGCGTTTCCAACGCAGGGGGCAAAGCGCTGCAAGCCTCGGCCCGCGTGGCTTGCAGCAATTCGGGTTTCACGGAACGGCTGAAGCACGCGTTTCCAGAGCGGAAACACGTCACGGAACTCTGGAAGCACGACACGGAACCCTGGAAGCACATCACGGAACGCTGGAAACACGACACGGAAGCGTGGAAGCACGTCACGGAACGCTGGAAACACGCGATGCCAAGACCGATGCGCGTCCATCGGTTTTCGGATGATTCACCTGGCGCTTAAATACCGTTCGCCCTGCGCAAAGCAAGCCCCCTTCGGGCGCAGGGCGTTACCGTGAAACAGTCGCTGTTTGACGCGATTTTTAGTTTGTTTGCCCTGTTGTAAGCACTTGATTGTTGTAAGCAGAAAAAGCTGTTTCATGAGCGCTTGTCGAAGGGTGCATCAGTGAACTTCGGCGAGCTCGGCCCGAACTGAATACTGCCCGCACAGCGCCGATTTCAAGCCCTCGGGCGCTCCGACCGGCTGCGATACGAGTCGGCGCCGCGGTCAGACCCGCTCGGCCCGCGATGACCGGCTGGTATCAGCCGTCGATAGGGCTTTGGCGGGCAATGGTTAGTTGCTGCTCTCGGGCGTGTTCGATGGCGGTCAACAATGCTTCGCGCCGCGAGGTGAGTTGCCGCATTCGCTGGGACAACGAGGCGAATTCGGTTTGCAAGGCCTGTTCTTGACCAGCCATCGCCGCCAGCGCCTCGGCGGTGGATTCCAGCAACAACTCGCTTTGACTTTGGTAAGGCTTGTTGAAACGCACTTGAAACGCCGCGCGCATGCGTATCGCCAACGCCTCGAAGCGTTCCTCGGTGAAGTCGTCGCGGCCTATCGTGGCGGATAGTTCCTGTTCAAGATCGATTACGTCGCTTGCGTGCGCCTGTCGGTAAGCGTCGCGCAATTGGCGAATCAGGCCGCGCAATTGATCCTCGGCGCCGCCGGTTTGCGCAACCAGCCGGGCGGCGTTGCTTTCCAAGCCGAACATCGGCTCGCGGTAACGGGCGGTGTACAGCGCTTCCAGGGTCGTCACTAATTCGATCAGGCGGGGAGCGGCGTGGTTTTCAGTTTCCAGCCAGCGAAAAAACAGTTGCTTGAAGGCTTGCGGAAACTCGCCGTGGCGCTCGACGAATTCGGCGATGCCGCGCAATAAGGCCGCTTCGGCCTGTTCGCGATCGCCAAGCTTGGAGTTGGCGGGCTCGGCGGGCACAGCAAATCCGATCGCATCCGCCGGGACCTGGCTTTCCATCAAGGCCCCGCGCCAATAATCGCTTAATCCGGTTTGCGGCGACTCGCCGCCGATGCATTTGACGATGTTGTCGGCCAGCGCGGTCAGACAGCGGCTGGCCGGCGACTGGCTGATGAGTTCGACAATGGGCGATTGCAGCGTCACCGAACGCGGCAGGTTTTCGTCGCGCGCGACGTAGCCGCCATAGTCCGCGCGCAAGCTCAGGTATTTTTCGACCACGGCGGCGAAGCGCCGATAGGTTTCCATCGCGGCGGCGTAGTCGGCGGCTTGATTGACGATCACTTTCAACTGGCCGGGGTAATGCCTGGCGTTCAACAGTTTCAGCAGGGAAAAGGCATCGGTCAGCGAGGTCGGCTCGGCGGTGATCACCAAAAACGCCGTTGGGGCGGCCTCGACGAATTGCAAGACAGGTTCGGCGACGCCGGCGGCGGAATCGATCAGAATGTAGTCGTACCGGCTTTCCAGGGCCGTCAAGGCGTCCAACAGCCTGCGCGCTTCGCCGGCGCCGAGATTCGCGCAGGCGGCGATGCCGGACGCCCCCGGCACCACGGCGATGCCGCCGGCGGTCGTGACGACCACCTCGTTGATGGTTTTTTCGCCGCGCAGCACGTGTTCCAGCGTAAACTCGGGACGTAGACCCAACAGAATATTGATGTTGGCAAGTCCGGTATCGGCATCGAATATGCAGACCTTGGCGCCGCGCGACGCCATCGCCGCCGCGATGTTGGCGGTCAAACACGTCTTGCCCACGCCGCCCTTACCGCTGGTAAACGTCATGACATGCGCCTGCCGCGCCGGCTCCGCGCGCGAGTATTCCACCATGGCTCACCCTTCCTTTCGTTGATAGAGATTAAACCGTTAAGCCCGATGAACATTATGCCTAAATCGGTCGGGCGATGCCGTTAAGTTTGACGCTTGCTAACGTCCCCAAGCGGCACGAGTCGGCCACACACCGACTATCCGCCGGCTGAGCGGAGCCGAAGCCGAAGCCCCCTCTCAAACGGCAAAGCCGGCCGCTTCCAGTATAATAAGCGCCCCGCCACCGATACCTTAACCATGACTACGCCGCGTCTCGCCTGGGCCATTACCGGTTCCGGACATTACATAGAAGAATGCCTGGAGTTTATTTTGACGCTGGATCATGTCGATCTGTATCTGAGCCAGGCCGGCGAGGAAGTGCTGAAAATGTACGGCATCAAACTCGACGACATCCGCGCCCAAATGCCGGTGTACCGCGACAAGGCCGCCTCGGCGCCGCCGGTCGGTCTGTTTTACAAGGGCGATTACCATACCTTCGTGATGGCGCCGACCACGTCCAACACCGTCGCCAAATGCGTGCTGGGTATCGCCGATTCGCTGGCGACCAATTTGTACGCCCAGGCCGGCAAGTGCCGGATTCCGAGCATTATCTATCCCTGCGATACCGCACCGGAAATCGAAACCACCGCGCCCGGCCACAAGAAATTCATGGTCTATCCCAGGCCCATCGATTTGGAAGCCACCGACCGCTTGCGCCGCTTTCCCTACACCCAGGTCGTCGACGACGTGGAGCAATTGATCGTCGCGGTCAAGGCCAGACTGGCGGCGCTATGAGCGAAAAAATTCTGTTCATCACCGGCAAATTGGCGGAAAAGCAAGTCCGCCAAGTACTGGAAGCGATGCAGCCGGAATTTCAGTACAAGGTACACGTGATGGGCGTGACGGTGGCCGCGCTGATTACCGTGGACATGATTATCCGCCGCCTGCCGGATGCGCTGGGCGCCGACCGGGTGATACTGCCCGGCCGCTGCCGAGGCGACTTGGCGGTGCTGAGCCAACACTTCGGCGTGCCGGTCGAGCGCGGCCCTGAGGAAATCAAGGATTTGCCGCAACATTTCGGCATGGCCGCCCACCACTACGATTTGAGCAACTACCGCACCAAGATCTTCGCGGAGATCGTCGATGCGCCGAACATCGGTATCGAGGCGATCTTGCAACGCGCCGCCTACTACGTCGCCAACGGCGCCGACGTAATCGACATCGGCTGCCTGCCCGGCACGCCGTTCCCGCATTTGCGCAAGACCATCCAGGCCTTGAAGCAGGCCGGCTACACGGTCAGCATCGATTCGCTGGAAGACGCCGATTTGCTGGCCGGCGCCGGGGCCGGCGCCGATTACATGCTGAGTTTGACCGAGCGCAGTTTGTGGATCGCCGACGAGGTGGCGGCCACGCCGATTTTGATTCCGCAAACCCACGGCGACCTGAGCACGTTGGACAAGGCCATCGAAACGCTGCTAGCCAAGGGCCGCGCCTTCATCGTCGATCCTATTCTGGACCCGATCCATTTCGGCTTTACCGAATCCGTGGTTCGCAATCACGCCTTCCGCCAACGCTATCCCAAGGTGGAGATGATGATGGGCGTCGGCAATTTGACCGAACTGACTCACGCCGACACTTCCGGCATCAATGCGCTGTTGCTGGGCATTTGCTCGGAACTGGACATCGGCCACATCCTAGCCACAGAAGTCAGCAAGCACGCCTGCCGGGCGATCCGCGAGGCCGACCGGGCGCGGCGCATCATGTACGCCGCCAAGCAGCACAACACGCTGCCCAAGCACATTGCCCCCGACTTGCTGACCGTGCACGACACCGCGCCGTTTCTGAACAGCCGTGAGGAAATCGAGACGCTGGCCGGGCAAATCAAGGACCCGAGCTACCGGATTCAAGTCAGCGGCGAGGGTTTGCACGTGTTCAACCGCGACGGCCTGCACACCGCGCTGGACCCGTTCGAGCTGTATCCGAAGCTCGGCGTCGAAGCCGACGGCGGCCATGCGTTTTATCTGGGTGTGGAACTGGCTCGCGCCGAAATCGCCTGGCAACTGGGCAAACGCTTCACCCAAGACCAGCCGCTGAACTGGGGTTGCGCCAGCCAGGCGGCGGAAACCACGGTCGATTTGCACACCTTTAAGCCGGCGGGAACAACGATGAAGCGGCACGAGGACTAAGCCGCCAACGCCCCGGCCAATGCCCGCGACGGGCGGGATTAGAGTTTGAATTTGGCCGCTAATTTGTCCAGCGATTGCGCTTTCGACACCAATTCCCTGGCATTCATCTCGGTTCGCTCCACGGTAACCGGCAAGGCTTGCGCGCCATGCGATACCGATTCGACGCGACCGGCCGTTTCCCTGGTCGCGCTGGCTTGTTCCTTCAGCGCCATGTTGATGCTGTCGACGGACATCGCGACGTGGCTTTGAGATTCCACGATGTTCCGCACCGAATCGCCGGCGTTTTTCGACAGGCCACGTCGGAATCCACCCCCTTTCACGCCGTTTTCATCGCGGTGACGGCCGCTTGAGAGACTCGCCGAATTTTCTCGATCATCTGCCTAATCTCGGTACTGGATGAGCCGGTGCGCTCGGCCAATATGCTGACTTCGGCGGCCGTTGGCTACCCAAAATTGTTGACGTTCTTTTGCCGTCATGCTTTTTTTCCTGCGGTCTTGCATTCGGGCGAAATTTTCACTGATTTTGGCGGTTGCCGGTGAGGCCTGAATGGCTAACGATTGAATGCCGCCATATTAGTAAACCGCTTGAGCAGTTGCGGCAGCTGGGACATATCATCGAATACCGTATTGCCCGAGGTCCGATACGAATCGGCCACGCCGGTTCGTATAAAATGCAGCGGCGTCATGCCTGCGGCTACCGCAGCCGTTACCCCCACTTCGCTATCTTCAATCACCACGCACCGGCTCGGCTCAAAGCCCATTGCACTGGCGGCATATTGGAATAGCCCTGGATCGGGTTTCCACGAACCGATCTCATAGGAACTGAATAGATTGTCACCAAAATAGGCAGCAAGACCGCTGACTGCCAAGGCTTGACGGATTTTCGGAAGCGGCCCGCTGGAGGCAATGCATTTCGGCGAATTCAGGGTTGCGAGCATTTCCAAAACGCCCGGCATGGGCTTCAAATCACACGCGAAGAGTGCCGCAACCCGCTGGCGATAGCGCTGTTCAAACGAATCCGGCAGCTTTAGGCCAAGACAGTGTTCAAGGTCAATCAGAATCGAACTTAGTTTTTGGCCGCGATAGCGCTCGATCAAGGTCTCCAGCGGATCATCCAACTGCGGAAGCAGGTCGAGAAAGGCTCGATTGCACAGTCCTTCGCTGTCCACCAGTGTGCCGTCCAAATCGAAGATGACACAAATATTATTCATCTACCGCATTGCCTACGCTTCGATACGCCATAGCTGGCCGGCTCCGGTCATTTGGTCTGAATTCCGATCTAACCGGTCACGGTTATCAGGTCATGCATTGGCTAACAACTCGCGCGGAAATTGCTCAAAACTCTCGATCACGGTCGAGACCCCTTGGCAGGCGAGAAGCTTGTTGTGCGTTTCAAGCGGACCAAGACCGACGATATGGCCGATGTTGGCGGCATGGGCGGATTGGAAACCGGAAATAGCGTCCTCGACAACGATGCAATCGTACGGCGGCAAACCAATATTGGTTGCCGCCTTGGCGTACATATCCGGCGCGGGTTTACCGGGAAGAGCCCCGTCGTCGAAGACAATCCGTGGCAGATCGAACCACTTATCCAGACCGAGGTGTTGGATGAAAAAATCCAGATTGGTTTTTTCGGAGGCTGTCGCGATGGTACGGGGTATACCTTTGCTAGAAACCAAGTCAAGCAGCGCTTCGGCACCGGGAGACAAAACAAACGTCTCGGGATTTTTTAAACATAAATCCCGATACATAGACTCCTTGATTTGTATCGGCTCAAGCAGCTCCGCTTCTTGAAAGTTTCTGCCGCAGAGATAGCTCAAAATGTGACGATTGGTACGGCCATGCACATGGATTGAAAATTCGTCGTCGTTTAAATGTGAGCCTCTAAGGCGTAGCGCCGTCGCTTGCCAGGCCTGAACGTGCAGCGGTGCATCCCAAAGCAAAACGCCGTTGAAATCAAAAATTATACCTTTGTATTTCATCATGATTACGGGTAGCGATACAGATTGAGGCACCGTACGGTTGGGCAAAATGATGGCCTACGGCTTATCGCACCAACCCCATTTTTGGTAGGGGACATTGCCCTACTTGACGCCATTTTCAGAGCACCCCACCCAGCGATTCCTTGAGCGGTATGTCGGCATTGCGTTTGTACCAGTCATTGAAACGCTGACGATAGGACTCAAACGGCTGATGCAGTTCTATACGCGGATCGTTGCTCAGAGCATAGGCCATGCCTTCGATTAGCCACGGCTCGCCGGTTAGCAGTGCCAGGCTGCCGAAGTGGTCGGCCTGCCAATGATGGATGAGCTCATGCGCCACGTAGTGTTGTTGCCAACCGCGCGGCGCGATGGCGATGGCGAAACTGCCCAAGGTGAATCCGGCCTGGTTCGATAGACCGAATGCAGACCGGCATGGCTCGGTGCGACAAAAGATGATCTTCGGCTCGCCGATAGACAAGCCCCATTGCGCGGCAAGATAAGTTTTCGAGTTGGAAAGTAGCGACTCCGCGGCCGTAAGCTGAGAAACATCGTCTATGCACAGGTTTTGTTCGTTGCAACGGACGCCGAAAGCTTCCGGAATCAGCACCCGAACCGGTTTGAAAACAGCTAACGCCGAAATCGGCAACAGCAGCAGAATCGCCACAGCCCAACCAGTGAATTTCATCAACCTTCCTCCATGCCAGCTAACGCAAAGTACATGCGTGCCTCGTTATTGGTAACCGAATTTTGGCTCATTTTCCGACCGCCGACCGGAATAAGACCGTTATGCTGATAAAAACTGAAGTCCGCTCGAATTCCGGGAGCGGCGGCGTGCAAAGCTCGGAGCATGACCAACTCAACGGGCTGATTTAATCCAAGCATTCGAGCTGCCATTACGGATAATTTGTCAACGTCCAATGAAGCCGACGTTTGATCGATGCTCAGTTCTATTTCGGCGGCCATGGGTAAAAAACGGAGCGTCAAACAGACCGGTGAACCGTGCCACACGATGCCCTTACGTAATTGGTTAGCTTCGACGGTTTCGGCAACCGCCAAGGCATCACGGGCATGGAAAGACAAAATATCCTGTAATCGGTAATTCGTAGGTAGCGGCAATGTGCAAGACAATACGCCGGCATTCATGCTTCACTCTCCCGCCGCAACAACTCGGCTTTGCGCTCCACCCCCCAACGATAACCGGACAAACCGCCATCCGAGCGAACGACTCGGTGACACGGAATTGCGACGGCCAGATTATTGGCGGCACAGGCGCCGGCCACCGCGCGCACTGCCTTCGGCGCGCCTATGCGTTGAGCAATATCGGTGTAACTGACTTTCTCGCCGACTGGGATTTGCCGCAAAGCTTGCCAAACCCGCTGTTGAAATGCAGTACCTCGCATGTCCAGCGGTAAATCCAAGCCGATGGCCGGGGCTTCGACCAAACCGACCACTTTGGCAACCCATCGTTCGAATTCGTTGTCGCCGCCGATCAGTTCAGCCTGAGGGAAACGGTCTTGTAACTCTCGAGCCAGGCGGCCGGGATCATCGCCCAAGGCAATGGCACAAATTCCGATTTCGCTGGCCGCCACCAGAATAGAACCCAATGAGCATTCGCCCAATGCAAACCGAATCCGGCTATTGGCACCGCCGGCACGGTAGTCGGATGGCGTCATACCCAATAGTTGCGGCGATTGCTCGTAAAAATGGCTGCTGGAGTTGTAACCGGCATCATGGATGGCGGCGGTTACCGACTGACTTTTCGCCAGCTGATTCCGAACCCGGTTACCGCGCTGGGCTGCCGCATAGGCTTTAGGTGTCAAGCCAGTGATGGCCTTAAAAATTCGATGAAAATGAAAGGTACTTAGTCCGGCGATAGCCGCCAACTCGGTAAGGCTAGGCTCGGTTTCGGCTGTTTCCAGCAAACGGCAGATTTCGGTCACTTTATCGGCGTGCTGTTCGCGCAAGGCAGGCTGGTCCGGTTTACAACGCCGACAGGGGCGGAATCCGGCCGCTTCAGCTTCTTCTCGGCTGAGATAGAACTGCACATTTTCAGGTTTGGCGGTACGCGCCGGACAAGACGGTCGACAATAAATACCGGTAGTTTTGACCGAGTAGAAAAAGCGACCGTCGGCTGCCGGATCGCGGGCCAACACGGCTTGCCAACGAGGATCGTTTTCTGTTGGCAAAGCGTCGGTTTCAATCGGGTTCGGCATGTCGGCTCCGGATTTCGTTCATTCACGCCGTTAATTTACCCAAATCACCGTGCTTGAACACTCCGAATCTTGCTTTCAAATTCAAATTAGCTTGCTATCAAAACATCTGGAGCATTACTTAACCGTCTAAAGCGTTATGAGCTTTTGAAGATAGGTGCCGTACAGCAGGTTTTCGCCCAGACGAAACCCAATCAGACCTCGCCATTGCTGGTTGCGACGAAATCCGGCCAAATGATAGCCGGCTTGAGTTTGCCGCTGCACTTGGGCTACAAATGCCACCGCATCCGGCAAATGGGGACGAAGTATGCTCATCAGTGGGTAAACCGCCTCAATGTCATCGTTTTCAATAATCTCGTCTATAGATTGCATCATCGAGCTCCGCTTACTCGATTTCCGGCGGCGTTCTCGATGCAATCATCAACCGGTTCCAGGCGTTCATTTCGGCTACCGCAAGCGTCAGGTCGGATAATTCCTGTTCACTGAATTGCGCTTTAGCCAGCTGATAGACGGATTCCGGTACCTCAGCGTCCCTTAACGCCGTGACGGCTTCCGCCCAAGCCAAAGCCGCCAATTCTCGTTCGGTAAACACATTGGCTTCCTTCCAGGCCGCCACCAGATGGATCTTTACGATGGATATGCCGTTCTGTTGCGCCAATGGCGCATGCATATTGATGCAATACGCGCAGCCGTTGATTTGCGAGATGCGCAGCCGTATCAGTTCGAGCAAGCCGTGATCGAGCCCGCAGCCCTGTACGTATTGATGCAAACCGTACATGGCCTGATAGCCGCTGGTTTGATAGCTGAAGCGTTGGGTCATGAGCTACTCCTAATACTGTCGGTCACGTGAAATTGGTGCTATTCTCGCCAATCGAATGGTTTAATAGAAATACCAATAAGTGAAAAAATAACCAGACCAATTTATCGAAATAGAATCGTGAGATTAGCGGAACAGATTGAACTTTCCATTGCAGCGAAACCGGCGCAATGCTCGATCAAAGACTGGATTTACAGCGAGATTCGCTTGGCTATTTTGAGTGGCCGTTTGAAACCTAACGTCAGACTGCCCACTACCCGCGATTTTGCCAAACACTACGGAGTTTCCCGCAGCATGGTGGTTTTGGGCTATGAACAATTATTGGCGGAAGGCTATATTGCATCCCGTACCGGCAAAGGTACGTTTGTCTCAGCCAAACTGCCGGATAGTTTGGATAATGCACCCGCCCCACAAGACCGCGCCGCGGTTTCGGCAAAAGGCAGGCTATCGCAACTGGGTCAAGTACTGGCGGACAGCCCTTTTTTTACGGCGCCGCCGAATCCGCTCCCGTTCCTTTCAAACCCAATCAACCGGATTTCGAGCACTTTCCGCTGAACATCTGGAACCGTATTGCCTCCAAACGTGCGAATGCCTTGCGTCCGCGCAGAATGGGTTACGCCGATCCGACCGGCTATCATCCGTTACGCGCTTCGATTGCAGAACATTTACGGTATACGCAGCGCATTAGCTGCACACCGGAGCAAGTGATCATCACCCACAGCGCCCAGCAAACCCTGGATTTGTGCGCACGCTTGCTGCTCGATCCCGGCGATACGGTGTGGATGGAGGACCCCGGCTATCCCGGCGCGAAAACCTTGTTTGCCGCCGTCGGCGCACGGGTTCATGCCGTACCGATTGATTCGAACGGAATGGATATCGAAGCGGCAATTCAAAACGCCGCACACGCCAAACTGGCCTACGTGACTTCCGCCCACCAATCTCCAATTGGCCCAGCACTAAGCCTCGAACGGCGAATCGCGTTGCTAAAGTGGGCGGAACGCCATCAAACGACGATACTCGAAGACGATTACGACGGCGAATTCCGCTTCCACGGTACTCCGATGGCACCCATCAAAAGTCTTGATGCCAGCGATCGGGTAATTTATATGGGCACGTTCAGCAAACTGTTGTTTCCGAGTATCCGTTTAGCTTATGCAGTGGTACCGGAGTGGCTGCAAACACCGTTTGCGTCGGCGATGAGCCTGACCTGCCGCCACGTCGGGCTGGAAGCCCAAGCGGTGCTGAGCGAATTTATTGCCGAAGGCCACTACGCCAGACATTTGCGACGGATGAAGATGGTCTACCAGGAACGCGCCGAAACGTTTATTACCGCCTGCGATAACCAGTTGAAAGGCCTGCTCGATGTTTGCCCGATTTCCACCGGACTCGATGCCTGCGCATACCTACCGGAAGGATTCGACGACGTCGAGGTAACCCAGCGCTTAAAACAAGGTGGCATTGAAGCACGGCCGCTATCGTTTTACGGCATCGAACGTAAGCCGCCCAGCGGTTTGGTTTTGGGTTTCTCGGCGTTCAGGCCGGAGCAAATTGTCAGTGGAGTCAGCCGGATAAGCGAAATTCTATGACATGCTTTGAAATTGACTGAATACTGAACTATTCGCCGAAGCAAAATTGGCTAAACCAATGCTTGCTTAAAATCACTAACAGCAGTGCCAACTACAAACTTGCCAAGGCCTATCGCGCAAGCTATCGCCGGTTAATTGCCGCGTCATGGCGACGAACGTCGTTGAACGCTACCCAGCACCAGGATGTTTCCGAACGTCCTTAAGCCCACCACCTCCTGCAGCACCAATCCGCTCTGATCCAACAGGCGCCGCCATTCCGCCAGCATCCGCTCCCGGCCGCGCGTGTTGACGAACATCTGCACGTCGAACGCGGCCGTGGCGATGTCGGCGTGGCTGTCCGGCATCAGCATTTCCATCACGGCGATCGTCGCGTCACAGTCTGCGGCGGCGCTCGCCACGTTGGATAAAGCGGCGATGCAAGTGGCATCGTCGAAGCCGTGCAGTACCGCGCTCAGCAGATAGACGTCCTTGCTGCTTTGCGCCTTGGGCACGGATTGCAGCAGGTCGCAGGCTTCAAAGCTCATGCGCTGCAGTGCGGCGCCCTCTCCCCTGTCCTTCCAGAACTGCGCCGCGCCTTGGATGACCTGTTCGCGGTCGGCCACCAGCGCCTTGAGATGCGGATGGCGCTTGAGAATGGCGAGCGATTTTGCGCCCTTGGAGCCGCCGACATCGATGATGCGTTCGAAGTGCGACCAGTCGAAATCGGTGACGAAGCTGTCGCCGGCCAACGCGTCCACGCTATCCATCGCCTGCGAGAACAGCTTATCGAATTCGGAGTTGCCGTCCATATACGAGTAAAACGCCTGCCCGTGCGCCGATTCGAACGGCACGCCGCCGCTACCTACGCCCTGCTCCAATGGCTCGAACCACGGGCGGCTCATTTCCGGCGAGTTGTGCATCAGCACCATGGCGCGAACGCTGTGGGGATGATCCGGGCACAGGCAGGACGAAAGCTGGTTGTTGCGGAAACGACGCGGCGAGACTTCCTCGAACACGCCCACCGCCGCCAACATGCGCAGCAAGCGGTAAAGTGCATCGGCGTCGGCGGCAACGCGTTCGGCGAGGGTTTCGGCAGTAGCTTCTCCGTCGGCCAATACGCCGGCGACGTCCAGCCGCGCGGCGACATACAGTGCCCGAGATTGCCAAAAGGCCGAGCCGATCTGGATCAGGCGGAACGGCGGCGGCACGAGTTTGTTGGGCAGGTTTTGTAGCCAGGCGCCGAATCGGGCGAGTTTGGCGAAGCGGCGCACCGCGCCGGCATTCTTTTGCAATGTCATGTCACGCTCCTGCTTGTGCGGCGACCATGCCCGCCGCCAGCAGTTTGCCGTTGAAAGCGGCGAGTTCGTTGAGGAAGGCTTCGTCCATCTGCCCGCCCATCTGTTCCTCGAAGATGTCTTTCAGCAACATCGGCATCATCGCAAGGCTGACGAAAGCCATCCGCGCCACGTCGGGATTGATTGCCTGATCGACTTGACCGCTGGCCTTCAATTGTCCCAGCCGCCGCGCGCCACCGCTGCGGCCACGTTCCAACAATTGCAGGATAAAACGCCGGCCCGGCCCGTGGTTGAGGGCCAGCACCTTGAGGATGAGCTTGGGAAACTCGGGATGCTTGCGCATGGTGTCGTAATACAGACGCAGATAGTCGGCGAAACCGCCGGCCTCGGACAGCATATCGCTGTCGAGCATGTCCAAGAGAGGCTTGAGCGTCTCGCGGATCATTTCTTCGTAGAGGCCTTCCTTGTTGCCGAAGTAATAGCGGATCATCGAGACGTTCACGCCCGCCTGGTCGGCAATCGCACGAGTGGTAACCTTGTGGTATTCGTCGGCAAGAAAACAGTCCAGCGCCGCCTTGAGCAGCCGCGCATAAACCGGGTCGCGAATATCGTTCATCGTAAAAACTCCTGCAAACCATGATGGCGGCAGGTTAGCACCGGCGGCACAACCGCCCTAGCAGTTTTGCCAATCAAGATGCGGGGTTTGATTGAAGCGCGGAACTATGTGACGCTGGTTTCCAAGCTCCGGTTTGGGAGCCCCGACCTTGGAAGCTCCAGTTTCCAGTCTGGATATGGATAGGAAACCAGAGCTTCCGAGATAGCATTCCCAAGCTGGAGCTTGGGAACGAGAAAATGATAGACAGGATTGTTTAGCATCGGCTCCATTTGTTTATCAATGTAACTTATAAGTTTGTCAAAGCAACATTTTCGTTAGAATAAATAGTTCTTTCAGACTTATTTTTTGCACTGAATTTTATGAAGAACAAACTGACTTGGCTTCATCTCTCAGACATTCATTTTCATCCAAAGACCAAATGGCGCGATAGTGTCGCCCAGGACGGCTTGATCGAATACCTTGGGAGAATGTTTGCGGACGAACAAATACCGCGTCCGGATCTGATTTTCTGTACCGGCGACATTGCTTTCGGCGAAACCGGCTGCTCGCCGTTGGCCGAGCAATATGAAGATGCCCAGACGTTTTTCGACGAACTGCTCAAGGTATGCGGTCAAGATGGCAAGCCATTCCCGAAAGAACGTTTGTTTGTCGTACCGGGCAATCATGACGTCAATCGAGACAGCGTCAACTCGGATGCCCAAGCAATGTTGACACTTCGAGCTCAAGGAGAAGAAGCAAAAAAACATATCGAAGCTATTAATCAACGTTTTGAAGATTGTTCAACCGAGTTTAAAGACGCCATCAAACGGCTAGATGAATACGCCCAATTCATCAACAATTACCTGCCCCACCAAGCCGATACCGACGGGCGGCATTGTTACGCCCAAACCGTTGACATCGATGATTTAAACGTCGGCATAGCCGGGTTCAATTCGGCTTGGACTTGCGCCGGGCCAGAGGATGACCGCACCGTGTGGCTGGCCGCCCAATGGCAATTCAATGCCGCGCAAACGGCAATAAAAAACGCCGATATACGCATCGGCTTAATCCATCATCCTGTCGATTGGCTGAATCAGGCCGACCGCGACATTGCCACATCACGTATTTCCAAGGGCTTTCATTTCTGGTTGCATGGCCATAGCCATAACCAATGGCTTGAACCCGGCCAAAACCACGTCACTATCGCCGCCGGTGCGGTAGGCGCGGAGCATAGCGAAGAGTTCGGCATTAACTTGGTTAGCATCGATTTAGCTACACGCAAAGGCGTGGCGGATTTACACGAACACAAACAAGGCGATAGCGACTGGAAAGTCGCTACGATTGGAAAACATGCGCCACGCGGCCAATGGCTTTTCGATATCCCCGACGGCATCAAAGCCATGCAAGCGTCAGCGCCCATGGCTGACGATTTAACCATTGCGGCGCCTCCATTAACGGAACAGGAAACGCAAACCCCACCACCGGTACCACTACCCGTTAAACGGGAGTTCAAGCTTTATGGCCGAGACCAGCTAATCAAGAACTCGCTAACCAAGCTTAATCAACTGCCGTTCCTGTTGGTATACGGCTTGCGCGGCAACGGCAAATCGAAATTCATCGAAACTTTGGGGCAGGAGCCTTTGTTGAAATCGAAAGAGCCGCACCGTTTTTCGGTTTCACCTTATACAACCGCAGACGAGCTATTTCGCCAGATTGCCACATTACTAGGCGAAACCGCCGAATTTCCCACAGCGCCGCAAGGCGACAGCATCGCCGCCATTGCCGCCGCAATTAAGCAGCGTTACCCCAATCCCCGTCCCGCTTGGATATGGATAGAAAACGCCCATCATTTGTTGGATACGCAAGGATTCCGCGATTCGAAATTACGTTTATTGTTAATGGGGCTGAGCAAGGCCTTGGGCGACCAATGGCATTGGTTGTTCGAATTGCGCGAACGACCGCCGCAAGGTGTGCTGGGCGGTATCGCCAATGAATGTGAAGTGCCGGGCTTGGATAAAAACAGCCTTAAGGAATGGCTAAGCGCGGCCGCTCCGGAGCAGGACGCAAGCGCATGGGCATACAGCGGCGATGAACTTAAGAAGATTTATCAATGGTTAGGCGGCGGCCATGGTGACCAGGCGCATCCGTTGGCGACGCAACTGCTGATCGAGGTGGCTGTAGGACAAAACGAAACGCCGTTGCAAGTGTTAGAGCGTCACCGCGAATATTTCGATGAAGGTATCGAGAACCGATTGCTAGGCGACCTTTACCGCAATGTATTAAATGAGGCGGAACGCCAATTGTTACAAGCTTTTGCCTTGTACCGGAGCGCGATTCCCCATGACCATGTGGATATTTTGGAACACCGGCTAAATGCAACGAATGCATGGGAAGGCCTGGATCGCCGTTGCCTGTTGTCAAGCAACGCCGCACATACCGAATATTATTTGCACAGTTTTATTGCCGGTTGGTTACGCTCGCGCCAGTTGGGCTACACGGTGCAAAGTGAAGAAGACGGCGGCGATTTCGCGGCAACCACCGGGCAAGCTCAAATAGAGCAGACGCGTTCCTTGCATTCGGCAATTGCCCAGTGCTGGTTAAAGCAATTGGGCAGCAGCAAGCGCATGACTCAGCTTAATATCTCCCGCGCGTTGGAAGCCTTCCATCACCTGATCGCGGCAGGCGATAACGAGCGCATCCAACACATCTCAGTGGAATTGCTAACCGGTAATAAAGCGTGGGCGCAGCAGCGCATAGAGCAGTTATACAACCATCTTCATAAAACACATGCGCCGATTGCGCAGTTGCGAGCTGCCTTGGAATATGCGGCCCACTTGAATCCGGACGACCATAAAGTCCAGCGCTTTTTGGGCGAATGCTGGGCTAAGGAAGAAGGCTGGAGCAGCGATAAAGCATTGGTGTGCTTCGAAAATGCCTGCCGCCTGGATTCTAGCTTTCCGCCCTATTGGGCGAATCTGGGGAGAGCTTTATCGACGCGCGGCCGCGACGGCGCGGAAGCTTTTCTAAACCGTTTGGACAGTTTAGAGCAAGAACATCCTAAAGTTTTTGATGACCATGTGCGTTCCATACAAGCTGACTGCCTCAAGCTGGTAGGCGATATGCAAAAAGCCGCCGCGTTGCGTATGCAATACATCAATGCCGGCAGCAAACACGCCGCGTTCTACGCCGATGAAGCCAAGGCGCGGTTGGCAGCGGGGGATGCCGCAGGGGCGTTGGAAATACTCGACCTGGCGCAGAAAAACGGTTGCGCCAACGATTACACGCAATCGATCCGCGCCAATGCGCTGCAACAAACCGACCCCGAGCAAGCCGCCGCGTTGCGGATGGCGAAAATTAACGCCGGCAGCAAAGACGCCGCGTTCTACGCCGATGAAGCCAAGGCGCGGTTGGATGCCGGCAATGCCCCAGGGGCATTGGTTATACTCGATAAGGCGCAGAAAAACGGTTGCGCCGACGACTACACGCAAGCTGTCCGCGCCAATGCGCTGCAACAAACCGACCCCGAGCAAGCCGCCGCGTTGCGGATGCAATACATCGATGCCGGCAGCAAAAACGCCGTGTTCTACGTTGATGAAGCCAAGGCGCGGTTCGAAGCGGGGGATGCCGCCGGGGCGTTGGAAATACTCGACAAGGCGCAGAAAAACGGCTGCGCCGACGACTACACGCAATCGATCCGCGCCAGTATCTTAAGACGCTGAGGATATGTTGGGTTCGGCAAACAAGCTTGAAGGTTTGTTTGGCCTACACCTTTTCTGAGGAATAGAGAACACAAGGGCCGTAGGCTTTTGGCTGGACATTTGCCATAGGCACTTTGTTTCGGCTTTCAAAATAAGATAGTGGGGCGATTAATGCTTGTCTCGATAAATCTCTTTTCGATGGCCCAATTCGACGAGCAAAACGATTAATTCGTCGTCTTGAATCTGGCAAATCAAACGGTAGTCGCCAACCCGATAGCGCCAGTATGCGGACGATTTGCCTTGTAAGGCTTTGCCGTTAATGCGCGGATTATCTTGTTCGGCTAACTGATCGAGAAAGGCTTTGATTCTGTCGCGGACCGGTTTGTCCAGCTTGTTGATGGCTTTGGCGGCGCCCGTCTTAAGCCTAATGCTCCATGGCATTGAGTTGCTGCTCCCATTCCGCCAAGCTAATCGTATCGTCCTTGCCGCTCGTCAATTCCGCTAACGCCGCATCGGCGGCAGCCACATCGGCCAAGTCTTCGAGATAATCGCTGAGGAGATTTTTGATCAGTTGCGCGGGGCTGACGTGTTCCTGCTCGGACAACTGGCGGAGCAGGTTTGCCGTGTCGTCGTCGATATTGAGTGTCATCATGCTGCTGCCTCTATTGTGATTTAGGGACGTAGGATGTGCTGAACAGCGTGAAGCGCATCGTTCGCGATTTGTGCGGTTCGTAAACTCACCACACCGCCTGCTTTTGGCAGGACATTTGGCATAGGCATTGTTGTTCCGTCTGACGAATTCTGGCCGGTTTTGAGCCTACCGCTACGGCCCAATTCACCCAAGTTCACACAGATTCTAACTCTATTTTTACCTTTTTACCGAGAGCGGCGGCGACGCCAAGGTGGTCAAGGTTAAACTGGTATCTTCTTCGTCCAGTAAGCGATTAAGCGAAGCCCTGCTGGTACGCACTTTTTGGCCATGGCCGTTTTACTCTGTTTGAGCACCGGCATGCCTTATAGCCAAGCATCGACCGCCGCACTAATTCACGACACTCGGCCAAAGCGGATATAGCGCCGTAGCGGCGAGCCGGCCGACCAGATGAAGGCTTCGGTGTAGTAATGCATCAAGGCCAGATAGCCGACGATGCCCAGCGTGGCGGCTTTATAGACCTGAGTCGAAAACAGCGTTTGCAAGATCAGGTTGACGGCGGCGTCGCCGTGGACCTGTAGCCAGTATGTCAATGCGAACGACAACAGCGGCAGCACCGCGACGGCCGGCAGCCGGCAAGCTTCGGTCAGGCGAAACAGCGCATTCTGCGGATGGCCGACGTGGCGGTTGACGTCATGGGTCGCGTAAAAACTGTAGGCGGTGATGTCATGCACCAAGCGCGGCATCAGAATCGCCAAAAAGTAATACTGTTGGCTGTACACAAACCAACTGGCAACGACCAACAAGGTGTTGGCCCACAGAAAATACCAGCCCAAGCGGCTGGCGACATAACGCTGGCAGATCCAAGTCGCCGCCAGCAACGCGGCCGTCAACGCCGTGGCGATTTGCAGAATCAACGCGGCCTGCTCCGGCGCCAGGCTGTTCTTCATGAAAATACCGATGTAGGTGAAGATGCCAGCCGTCACGCTGAGCCACAGTTGCAGATAAAACGCCCAAGCCGGCAGGCGGCACACGGCCTTGGCGATGCCGTGCTGTTGTTTCAACACGTGATAGACGGTCCAGCAGGCGCTGATCAGATACAGCACCCGGTAGGGTATGAACAAACTGCCGACGCCGAAGAACAGCACGATGAAGGCGCTCATCCCCAACAATTTGCGTTGGAAGGTTTTCAGATACTCGGCATGGCTGACTAACAGCAGATTGCTGGCGACGATGTGCGGGGTGCCGAACAAGACTTGAAACAGCAAAAAGTGGCTAGGGCTGCTGGGCAGCGCATCGCGCAAGGCGTGGTCGAACAGCCAGCTATCCAGGCCGAGCGCGATCAGGCAGATCGGCACGATGCCGTACAGGCTCAATAAAAAACGGAAAGACACCGCCATGCCGGCGGCTTGCCCGGAAACCGGAAGAATCTGCGCTACCATGTTGCCACCTGTCGTTATTGTTATCGGCGGCGGTATTATCGCTATTTTGCGGACAGACTCCAATCCGGGTTTAGCGTGTCCCGCGCTTGCCCTGCAAGCCGCCGCTATGCCAGACCACGACGTGTTGGCCGGCCTGAAAATCGCCCGCTCGCAATCTGTCGTAAACTGCGTACAGCAATTTTCCGGTATAGACCGGCTCCAGCTCGACGCCATGCCGGGCTTCGAACGCCGCGATAAACGCCAGCAGTTCCGGCGTGGTTCGAGCGAAGCCGCCGAAATGGTAATCTAGCCACAAGCGCCAACCACCACTATCGGGCCGGCCTTGAACGGAGAACCGTTCGCGGATGTCGCGGTACAAAAACTCGCCGCCTTTTAAGGCCGGTACGCCGACGATCTCCACGCCGGGCACCACCGCGCCGACCGCGCCGGCCAGCGTGGTGCCGGTGCCGCAAGCCAGTGCCAGTATGTCGTAAGGCACATCGATTTCCGCGACCGCTTCGGCCACGCCTTGCCAAGCCAACTCGCCGGCACCGCCTTCGGGGAGCCAATATTGCCCCGACTGCCTATCCGGCGGGTCGTGCCATTCCCGATACGCGCGCAAGCCCCGGTATTCTTCGCGCGACACAAAGCGCAGTTCCATGCCCCATTCCAGCAAGTCAAGCAAGGTCGGATTCAGCCGCGCCGGCCGCTCCCCGCGCACGAAGGCGGCGGTCTTCAGTCCCAACTCGCGGCCGGCATAGGCCAAGGCGTGCAAGTGGTTGGAATAGGCGCCGCCCATGCTGACGACGGTATCGGCGCCGTGCCGCAATGCATCGTTGAGAAGGTATTTGAGCTTGCGCCATTTGTTGCCGGAAATCACCGGATGCAGCAAATCGTCGCGCTTGATCGACAACGTCACGCCGCGCGCGCTCCAGGCCGGATCGTCGATCCGCTGTAACGGCGTCGGCGCGAATTGGTCGGCTAAGGCCCGCAAACGCGGGTGCAGTTCGTTCAACGCGCTTGCTTGATCGCCCAAGCCACGTCCAATGCCTGCCGGTTGGCCTTGACGTCGTGGACTCTGAACAGTTGCACGCCGGCCATCACGCCCAGCGCGGTCGTCACTGCGGTCGCCGTGACCAGTTCGGCGGGCTGTTCGACATTGCAAATGCTGCCCATGAAGCGCTTGCGGCTGGTACCGAGCAGCAACGGCCAGCCGAGCGCGACGAAACGGTCGAGGTGGGCCAGCAGCTCCAGATTGTCCTGTTTGCGCTTGCCAAAACCGATGCCGGGGTCGATGGCGATGTTCTCGCGCGGAACGCCGGCCACCAGCGCCGCGTCGACGCGCTGCTTCAGGAAGGTCTCGACTTCGCCAACCACGTCCTGATAATGCGGCGCGTCCTGCATCGTCTTGGGCGTGCCTTGCATGTGCATCAAGATGATCGACGCGCCGCGCTCTGCGGCCAGATCAAGCATACGCGGGTCGCCGAGTCCGCCGGATACGTCGTTGATCCACTCGGCGCCGGCATCCAGCGCGGCGGCAGCGACCGGCGCGAGCATCGTATCGATGCTGATGGTTACCGGCCGACCCAACTTCGCGATCGCGCTAATCGCCGGCACGACCCGGCGGATTTGTTCGTCGGCACTGACCGGTTCGGAACCGGGACGGGTGGATTCGCCGCCGATGTCGATGATGTCGGCGCCCTCTTCCAACATGGTTTCCGCTTGGCGGATCGCCGCCGCCAAGCCGGTAAATCGGCCGCCGTCGGAAAAACTATCGGGCGTGACATTGAGTATCCCCATCAAGCGGGGTTTAGCGTTAGCGTGAAACATTGCGGCAGGCACTCCAGTCGGGCAAACGCATAGTTTAGCGCCGGGGAGCGGATTTTCGAAAAACGGGCGGGAAGTAGCTGGGAAAATACGACGGGGGGTCGAGCTAGGAAGGCGGACCGCTCCACCGACGGTGGAGCGGTCCGCCGCACGGATTAAGCCCGCAACAAGGCTTTTACCAAACGCTCGGACAACTGATCTTCGGTAAATTGCGGTTCGTTGGGCGGGTACAACAAGACTTCGTCGATTTCAAAGCCGTATTCCTTACCCAATGCGATCAATTCCTTAATCTTTAACGCGGCTTTTAATTTCTCGCCCAGTTCCGAATCGGCGCGGGCTTTTTCGGAAAACTCTTTTATCACTTTAATGGTCGTCATGAATAACTCCGTAATGAATCTGACTTTGGATACTAATCCAAGCACCTATAAGCAAAAAAAAAGCCAACTTAATAGACTTGAATTGCTTAAGGTTTTTGTCCGTTCATCTCGGGGGCTTATCCGACAAAGTGAAATTTAACGACAATCTACAAAAGGTTTTGTCGTAAACACGACAATTGCAACGTCATTTGTCCAAACCGCGATAACCGCCGCTGTAATACAACAGCGGATCGCCCTGCCGACAAATCGCGCGCTCGACCTCGCCGACCACGATCCAGTGGCTGCCGGCTTGTATTTGTTGAACGACTCGACATTCCAGCGACGCCAGAGACTCGCTGAGCAACGGTACCCCGGTTTGTCCGGCGACCCAAGACACCGCCGCGAAGCGTTCGGCTTGGGTGGTATTGCCGGCAAACTGGTTTGAGACCGCTTCCTGCTCGCGGGTCAGGATATTCACGCCGAAAAACCGACTTTCCAGCAAACCGTTGCCGGTATCGGTGCGTTGATTCAAACACACCAGGATTTGCGGCGGTTCCATCGAAACGCTGCTGAACGCGGTCGCGGTCATACCTTTAAGTTGGCCGCCGCGGTCGGCGGTGGTCACCACCGTGACGCCGCTGGCCCACAATTTCAGCGCGTCTTTAAACTGGCTGGCATCTACAGTCATAAATCTCTCTAAGTCAATTGGCGCGGGGATAGTCCCGCATCAGTGTTTCGGACGCATGTGCGGGAATAACAGCACGTCGCGGATGCTCGGTGAGTTCGTGAACAGCATCACCAGCCGATCGATGCCGATGCCCTCGCCGGCGGTCGGCGGCATGCCGTGTTCCAATGCGGTGATGTAATCGGCGTCGAAATGCATGGCTTCGTTGTCGCCGGCTTCTTTTTCCTCGACCTGCTTCTGAAAGCGTTCGGCTTGGTCTTCGGCGTCGTTCAACTCGGTGAAGCCGTTGGCGATTTCGCGGCCGCCGACGAAAAACTCGAAACGGTCGGTAACGTGCGGATCGCTGTCGTTACGGCGCGCCAGCGGCGACACTTCGACCGGATAGGCGGTAATGAAGGTCGGATTCATCAAACGATGCTCGACGGTTTTTTCGAAAATCTCGATTTGCACCTTGCCCAGGCCGTAACTGTCCTTGACCGGAATCTTCAGATTTTCCGCGACTTTCACGGCCGCTTCGCGGGTGCTCAGGTCAGCCAAGGTCAATTCGGGGTTGAAATGAAGGATAGATTCCAGCACCGTCATCCGCGCGAACGGCTGGCCGAAATCGTATCGATCGCCCTGGTATTCGATGATGCTGTTGCCGACCACGTCTTCGGCGATGCCTTTCAGCAAGGCTTCGGTCAAATCCATCAGGTCGCCGTATTCGGCGTAGGCTTGGTAGAACTCCATCATCGTGAATTCCGGATTGTGCCGGGTCGAAAGGCCTTCGTTGCGGAAGTTGCGGTTGATCTCGAACACCCGCTCGAAACCGCCGACCACCAGCCGTTTCAGATACAGCTCCGGCGCGATGCGCAAATACAACTCCATGTCCAGCGCATTGTGGAAGGTGGTGAACGGCCGCGCCGTCGCACCGCCGGGAATCACTTGCATCATCGGCGTTTCCACTTCCAGGAAGTCGCGGGCGATCAAAAATTCGCGGATGTAATTGACGATCTTCGAACGCATCAGGAAGGTCTTGCGGGTCTCGTCGCTCATGATCAAATCCAGATATCGCTGGCGGTATTTGATCTCCTGATCGGCGATGCCGTGAAATTTTTCCGGCAACGGCCGCAACGCCTTGGTCAGCAAGCGAATGTCATCGACCTTGACGCTGAGTTCGCCGGTCTTGGTTTTGAACAAGACCCCTTCGGCACCCAGGATGTCGCCAATGTCCCACTTCTTGAACTGATCGTTGTAAACGCCTTCCGGCAAATTATCGCGCGCGACGTAGGCCTGGATTTGCCCGGACATGTCCTGCAAATGGCAGAAACTGGCCTTGCCCATGATGCGGCGGGTCATCATCCGTCCGGCGATCTTGACCCGAATCGGCTCGGCCAGCAGCTCTTCCTCGGATTTATCGCCGTATTCGGCGAGCAATTCGCCGGCCACCACATTGCGGCGAAAATCGGTCGGAAAAGCAATACCTTCTTCTCGTAGCGCCGATAATTTCTCGCGGCGTTGTCTAATCTGTTCCTGTTCGTCGTGTTCGAGTTCTGACATTTTCAAAAATACTAATTAAAAATAAATACGGTCGAATTTAGCGACTTAAAGGCAACAATCTGACTCTTTCGCGTAATTCGTCCGCAACGATCAAAGCACCGTTATCAAGCTCGGCGTTGAATCGGTTCAACAATTCCACAGCTCTCGGTCCGAGTACTTTGGGTGAAATATCTTGGGTGCGAATTTGAAATACGCTTGGCGCGACCGCACCGGTCAACGCCAACAACGCGCCAAAATCCAAATCGTGGGTAAATACCACGGCTTCGTTTTCCCTGGCCCAGTTAAATAGTTCGGCATCCGGAGCATCCGCGGGACCAACCGTGGACCAGTGAAAGGCTTCGAATCCAGCCTCGTTTAGCACGCTTGTCCACGCCGGCGACAAATTCATGTCCAATAATATTTTCACGCGGCGTTCAAGGGTAACTCGAGTTCCTCCGCTCGCCAGGCAGCAAAACGTAAGGCTTCAGTAATATCCTCTGCTTCCAGATACGGGTACAACTCCAATATCTGTTCGGTCGAATAGCCGCAGGCGACCAAACCCACCAGCATTCCGGCTGTCACTCTTAGACCGCGTAAACAGGGCTTGCCGCCCATCACCGCAGGATCGAACGTTATCCGTTGCAAACCTTTCATGTGACCTCCAACCGTTACAATCGAATTTACAAGCCGCTTTTCAAGCTGGCTTCGATAAACTGATCCAGCGCGCCGTCCAGAACCGCCTGGGTATTGCCGGTTTCGACATTGGTGCGCAGGTCCTTGATGCGGGATTGGTCCAGTACGTAAGACCGAATCTGGCTGCCCCAGCCGATGTCGGATTTGGAGTCTTCGATCGCCTGTAAACCTTCGTTGCGTTTCAGCATTTCCATCTCGTACAGCTTGGCTTTCAGCTGCTTCATCGCGGTGTCTTTGTTCTTGTGCTGCGAACGATCGCTTTGGCATTGGGTGACGATGCCGCTGGGGTTATGCGTAATCCTAACCGCCGATTCGGTCCGGTTGACGTGCTGACCACCGGCGCCGCTAGCGCGGTACACGTCGATGCGCAAATCGGCCGGGTTGATGTCGATTTCGATGTCGTCGTCGATTTCCGGCGATACGAACACCGACGCAAACGAGGTGTGGCGGCGGTTGCCGGAGTCGAACGGCGATTTGCGCACCAATCGATGCACGCCGGTTTCGGTGCGCAACCAGCCGAAGGCGTAAGGACCTTCGAATTTGATCGTCGCGCTCTTGATGCCGGCCACGTCACCCGGCGATTCTTCGATCAGTTCGGTCTTGAAGCCCTTGGCCTCGCCCCAGCGCAAATACATGCGTTCTATCATCGAGGCCCAATCCTGCGCCTCGGTGCCGCCGGAACCGGCCTGAATGTCCAAAAACGCGTTGTTCGGGTCCATTTCCCCGGCGAACATACGCTGGAATTCCAGACCGGCGACTTGTTTCTCGTAAGTTTCCAGATCGGTAGCGACGGTTTTGACGGTGTCTTCGTCGTTTTCCTCGACCGCCATCGCCAATAATTCCTCGGCGTCGTTCAGCCCTTGCTCCAGGTCCTTGATGGTATTGACGATGCCTTCCAGCATAGCCCGTTCCTTGCCCATCGCCTGCGCTTGCTCGGGCTTGTTCCAAATGGCCGGGTCTTCCAGTTCCCGCAATACTTCGACCAGCCGCTCGCTTTTGGTATCGAAATCCAGATAGGTTTTCAGCCCGGCGGTGCGTTCGCGCAAATCGGCAATCTTGTATTTGATAGGATTAATTTCTAGCATCAACTATTAAAACCCTGACCGAAGCCTGGGGTCTCCGCGTTAAAAAACCGGTTATTGTAAACGATTACGCCGCCGCGATGGCTTTGCGGTTTTTCAGACTCCAGACGATACACGCCACCCCGGCCAGCACAAACGGAATGCTCAACAGTTGACCGGTGGTGATAGCCCACGCAGTCTCGTACATCGCCTGCTCGGTTTTGAAATATTCCAATCCAAAGCGCACGCTGAACAACAGCGTCAAAAAGCAACCGAACGAGAAGCCTGGCTTGTCGGCATGCTTGCGATAAATCGTCAAACAGATCGCGTAAATCGCCAAATAGCAGGCCGCTTCGTAGAGTTGCACCGGATGCCTCGGCAGCGGATCGATCCGGCTGAACACCACTGCCCACGGCTGTTCGCTGGGCGTGCCGAGAATTTCCGAGTTAAAAAAATTGCCGATGCGGATTAGCGCGCCGGCCAATGCGGTCGGAATACTGACCCGATCCAGCAACCAAAAGAATCCGTCGCCGTAACGGCGCCGGTACAAGTACAAGGCCAATATGATGCCCAGCGTCGCGCCGTGGCTAGCCAAACCGCCTTCCCAGATCGCCAGAATTTTCAATGGGTGCGACAAATAGTAGGCCGGGTCGTACAGCAACGTGTGGCCCAACCTGGCCCCGAGTATCGTCGCGATCACCATATACCACAGCAGCGTGTCCAGTTCTTCGACATTCTTACCCTCGCGTTGGTACATCCACTGCATCGTCAAGAAGCTGCCGACGAAGCCCATCGCAAACATCAGGCCGTACCAGCGAATTTTCACAAAGCCGATATCGAACAGAATCGGGTCGATATTCCAAATCAAGTGGTGCATGGCAAATCTAAAGGGAGTTTGAAACGGGCGAACAGGTTACAAGGTTAACCGCGGACGGGCAAACCGGTTTTGAAATTCAGACCGACAACGCCAAGACGAAAAGGGCAAAATCACTCGAATATGCCACAATCAGCCACGATACCTTAACGGAGCCCACCATGCCGAAGCCCACCCTGTCCTGCCTTTTGCTGATGTTGCTGCTGGCCGGCTGCGCGTCGGAAAACTGCGACAACCAGGAATTAATCGGCATTCTGTCGCCGAATCAGAGCAGTGCCGGGCTGCTAATGAACTACGCCAAAATTTCCGCCTGCCGGGCCGATGCAGTGCAACTGAAAGCCGGCGGCGACGAAGAGAAAAAATTAATCCTGATCTACGACTTGTATATCAAGGCCAGAAGCTACAAGGCTTGGAATTCGCTATTTTTCGGCTTATCCGTGACCGCTGCAATCGCGGTTTTTCTGTGGCCGGCGCTGGGCGTGATTTTCAAGAGCCGGGAACAACACTGGCCCTGGCTGCAATCGCCGATCATGCAAACCACCGTGACCGGTATCGCCGCGCTGATGTTTGCGTTTTACAGCCAATATAAAACCAAGCAAACCCAGACCGAGAATCTAATGCGGACGGCCACCTACTCCAGCATGGCCCTGGAACCGTTAAGCCGGAAAATCATCGCCGACATGAGCTCGATCGATGAAGGCTTTAACTTCAACAACGTGTTCGACCATCCGGATTCGAAGAGCAACACCGCTGAAAAAACCGAGCCGGCCCCGCCGCCGGTCAGTCCCGGCGGCTGACTTGCACCACGCCGCCGACAATCCTGACCGGGAAGGTCTCGACATCTTCGTAAGCCGGCGCGCATTTGACTTGGCCGGTCTTGACACAAAACCGGGCGCCATGGCGAGGACAAACGATCTCATCGCCGTCCAGCTCGCCGCTGGCGATTTCGGCGCCGTCGTGGGTACACACATCGGCAATCGCATAAAACCGACCGTCGATTTTAAAGACCGCCACGTCGTCGCCGTCGATATCGACCACCAGATGCTCGCGGTCGGCCATCGCCGATTCCGCCACCACGTCTATCCATTCCGTCATCTCGAATCTCGCTGTTGGTGAAGATTGGTTACGCAAAACCGCATCATTTCAAATAGACGTCGTAACGCAACAACTTACCCTGAAAACTCTGGCTCGGTTTGCCGCCCAACGGCTCGGCATGGTCCGGACTCTTGACGACGACCCGCTTGCCGGTTGCCGCCCATGCCGCATCGAACAAGGCTTGTCTATCCAGGTCGTCGCCCAAGATATCGCGCAGGATCGCCATGGATTTACGCGTGGCCGCGCTCTGCTTTTTCTTGGCGGGGAACATCGGATCGAGATAGATACAGTCCGGCGCTTCCGGAAGATCGGCCAGCAATGCGATCGCGTTGCCGATCAATAACGTCGGGGGCGAGAGTTCGCGCCGTCGCACCCAATCTTTTTGCGCCAGCCGTTCGAAGCCGTCCTGAATCAAGACCGCCATTACCGGCGAACGCTCGATGCAGGTCACCTGGTAACCCATCCGAAACAACGCCAAGCTATCTTGCGCCCAGCCGCAGGTGGCATCAACCACGGTATGGGTTTTCTTGCCCACGGCCTGGGCCAGCAAATCTTTTTTCGGTGCCGGATAGGAATGCTGCTCACCGGGGCGCGGATCGATCTCGACGGTCAGCCCGCCTTTTTTCAGGGTTTGTTTGTCCAGCAATTTCAAGCAGCCGTCGCGGATGGTTAAGAAATAATGGCAATTGTCGATTTGCGCTCTGTCGGCGTCCAGGGTGATCCCATTCAATACTGCGTTCAATTGGCATAATTTAAAATCAGCGATCTTTTCCCCGGTAAGTATCAAACCGAGCTTTTCCGATCCGATCATAAACTAAGGTGCAATATTCATTTCAATGACTATTGGCAAACTGGCACAATCGCAAGTAGGAGGCGCATGAATCGTCAGATCGCGTATAGCGTGCGAAAAGCATGCCGCAGTGACAGTTTTTGGCTGGTAATCAACGTTTATGAATTTCCCAGCTAGATCAATATCCGCCACCAATGAAAAGCGTTCGGTACTAGCATTGGGTTGTTTTAAACATTCTTGCACGACTGGCCCCAGTGTTCCGATAGCTGGATAGAACGTTTCGTTGAAATAATGTCTTGCTGAAGGCCTAGCCTCCACCTCTTTCGCCAATACAACTCGTTCATCAAAAGACAGCACTTTGCCTTCTGCGAAAACTTTTGTCGTTATCAGCAAAGCAATAGAGCAGCGCAAAATTGACATCTAAAACTATTCCGTCGAAACCGACTGGGCTTCGTTTTTCAGAGCGGCATCCAAGGTATGCCAGGCCAGCGTCGCGCATTTGACCCGCGCCGGATATTCCCGGACGCCGGCCAATACCGCCAGCTTGCCGATCGCTTCCAGATTGATGTCTTCGGTCTTGCCGGTGGTCATTTCGTGGAATTGCTTGAACAAAGCTTCGGCCTCGTCTTCGGTCAAACCCTTGATGATTTCGGTCATCAAAGACACCGACGCGGTGGAAATCGCGCAACCGGAGCCTTGAAAGCTGGCGTCCTGAATCACACGATCGTCACCGATTTTCAAAAACAGCGTCAACTTGTCGCCGCACAAAGGGTTAAAACCATCCACCCGCCGATTGGCCTCTTCCATGATGCGGAAGTTGCGCGGATTACGGTTGTGGTCGAATATGACCTCTTGGTATAGGTCGCGTAAGTCTTCAAACATTAGCCAAACACCTCTATTAAGGATTTGATGCCTTGCATCAATACGTCGATTTCTTGGCGGGTATTGTACATGGCGAACGAGGCGCGCGCCGTGGCCGGCACGCCGTAAAAGTCCATCACCGGCATCGCGCAATGATGACCCGCGCGTATCGCAATGCCCAAACTGTCCAGCATGGTGCCGATGTCGTGAGGATGAATCCGATCCAGCGTAAACGATAAGATGCCGCCCTTGTGGGCCGCCTGACCGATGATGTTTAGACCCTTGATTTGTTGCGCCTGTTCGGTGGCATAAGCCAGCAGCTCGGCTTCGTAAGCCGCGATATTGGCAACGCCGACCGCCGCGACGTAATCAATGGCCGCCCCCAAACCAATGATTTCGGCGATGGCCGGCGTGCCGGCCTCGAACTTATGCGGCAGGCCGGCATAGGTGGTTTTTTCGAAGGTGACGGTGCGTATCATGTCGCCGCCGCCTTGATACGGCGGCATCGCTTCCAGCAAGGCTTGCTTGCCGTACAGCACGCCGACGCCGGACGGCCCGTATAGCTTATGGCCGGAGAATACGTAAAAATCGCAGTCCAACGCTTGCACATCGACCGCCATGTGCGGAATCGCCTGGGCGCCGTCGAGCAATACCGGAATGTTTCTGGCGTGGGCGGCGGCGATGATGTTTTCGACCGGATTGATCGTACCCAGCGCATTGGACATTTGAGTAATCGCCACCAGCTTGGTCTTGGCGTTTAGCAACTTTTCGAATTCGTCGAACAGCAATTCGCCGGCTTGGTCCATCGGCGCGACTTTCAACAGCGCGCCGATCTGCTCGCACAGCATCTGCCAAGGCACGATATTGGCGTGATGCTCCATCGCGCTGATGACGATCTCGTCGCCGGCGTTCAATTGCGACTTGCCGTAACTTTGCGCGACCAAATTGATCGCTTCTGTCGCGCCGCGCACGAAGATAATCTCCTTATCGCTGTTGGCGTTGATGAAGGCCCTGACTTTCTCCCGAGCACCTTCAAACTTATCCGTGGCTTTGACACTTAAGGTGTGCACGCCGCGATGGATGTTGGCGTATTCGCGACTATAGGTATGAACGATGGCATCGATCACCGCTTGCGGTTTTTGGCAACTGGCGGCGTTGTCCAGATAAACCAAGGGCTTGTTGCGAATTTTCTCGCCGAGGATAGGAAAATCGGCGCGGACTTGTTCTACTGGAAATATGCTCATCGCTAACTGTTTGGTTTAATTGATTTCGTTATTACTACACACTAGAATCGAGCCGATCGATTCGCTAAATGGGATAAAACTATGGTCGCCGTTTTTCCGCAAAAACACCTCACCGACATCGCCGAATGGCATCGCATGGGCGAAGCCGGCATTTTTCCGCCCGAAAGCCGACTGGAACTGATTGAAGGAGAAATTCTCACCATGTCACCGATAGGATTTAACCATGCAGGACATGTTGATCGTTTAAATCGCATTTTTGCCCACTTATGGAACCAGGGTGTTACAGTTCGCGTACAAGGCCCAGTCCAACTCGGAGACTTGTCCGAACCGGAACCCGATCTGGTTCTGGTTAAACCCGATACCGACGACTACACCACCCGCCATCCCAACGCCGCCGACGTGCTCTTGCTGATCGAAGTCTCCGACAGCACTTTGCGCTTCGACCGCACCCAAAAACTGCGCCTGTATGCCACCCACGGTATTAGCGAATACTGGATCGTCAACCTGATCGACCAGTGCCTGGAAGTGTATCGGCAACCGCAAGACGGCGACTATCTGAATCAATCCGTGCTGACAACCGCCGATAGCATCGACTTGGTGGCGTTACCGGCGCTTCGGGTATCGGTCGCGGCTATTTTATAAACTGATCGCCGGAAACCGCTGTAACAATTCTTTCAGCAACAAACCTTTCAACTCGGCATTTTCGACCTTATCGACCATCTCGTTGGCAAACGCAAAGGTCAAAATATTCCGCGCGGTCGCTTCATCGACACCGCGCGATTGCAAATAGAACACCGACTTTTCTTCCAACTGGCCGACCGTCACGCCGTGCGAACACTTGACGTCGTCGTTGTAAATCTCCAATTGCGGTTTGGTATCCACCTCTGCATCCGCAGATAACAGCAGATTGCGATTATTCATCTCCGAATCGGTGTGTTGCGCGCCTTCGGCGACAATCACCCGGCCCTGAAACACGCCGCGCGCCCGGTTATCCAGCACGCCTTTGTAATATTCGCGGCTGATGCCGTGCGGCTGCAAGTGGTTGATGCGGGTATGGTTGTCCAGATGCTGGCGGCCGCTGGCGACGAACAAGCCGTTCAAAGTGCAGTCCGAGGCTTTGTCCAAATCGCTGTGAATGTCGCTCCGCGCCAACAGGCTACCGAGCGCAAAGTTGTGGTGAACAAAGCGGCTGTCCGGCGCTTGTTTGACGTAGGTGCCGCCAAAATGCCGGGCTTTTTCGGCTTCCAGTTGCACCTTGTACAGCGTCAAACCGGCGTTGCGCCCCAGCAGACACTCGTTGACCGAGGCACTGAAATAACTGTCTACGCTGCCGACATAGGTTTCGATAAAAACGGCGTCCGCCCGGTCGTTAACGATGAACAGGTTGCGAGTTGCAGCCAACGCATTGGCTTCGGTCACGACATGCAGAATCTGCACCGGTTTGTCGAGCGTCTGCTTCGCCGCGACTTCAATCACGACACCATCGCCGAACCAGGCGTTATTGAACGCCACCAAGCTGTGCTCGGCCGTCGTCACCGCCTGACCCAATCTCCCTTCCAACACCGCTGGGGTTTCGGTCAACAAATCCTTGAGACTGGACACGGTCACCGCGCCGGCATCGGCGTCGATGCGCGACAGGTCCGCCGCGAAGCGGCCGTTAACCAAGACCACGCTGATAGCGTCATCCAGCCTATATTGATTCAACCATGCGACATCAATCGCTTGGCCGGTCGCCGGCGCGAACACGGTTTTGCTCAACGCCGACAGGTCGGTATAGCGCCATTCTTCCTCGCGGTGACCGGGAAAACCGCGTTCGCCGAACGCTTGCAAAGCCTCGCCGCGAAGCGTTTGCAACCACGGCAGATCCCGACCGGGCAAACTATCGGCCAAGGCCGGATAGGCCGTCAAATACGGATCGTGGCTTGTTTTGCTCATCATGCCGCCTGCCCTTCCAGCCAACTGTAGCCTTTTTCTTCCAATTCCAGCGCCAGCTCCGGCCCGCCGGATTTAACGATCTTGCCGTCCGCCAGCACATGCACCACATCGGGTTTAACGTAATCGAGCAAGCGTTGGTAGTGAGTAATCATCAGGAAGGAGCGTTCGGCGTTACGCAAGGAATTGACGCCTTCGGAGACGATGCGCAATGCGTCGATGTCCAAACCGGAATCGGTTTCATCGAGGATGCACAAATTCGGCTCCAGGATCGCCGCCTGCAGGATTTCGTTACGTTTCTTCTCGCCGCCTGAAAAGCCTTCGTTGACCGCGCGATACAAGAACTTCTCGTCCATCTGCAGCAATTTGACCTTACCTTTCACCAAAGTCAGAAAGTCCATCGCATCCACCTCCGGCAAGCCGCGATGCCTGCGCATCGCGTTCAGCGCCGCTTTGAGCAGATAAATATTGCTGACGCCGGGAATCTCGACCGGATATTGGAAGGCCAGAAACACCCCTTCGCGGGCACGAATTTCCGGGGCCATGTCCAGTAAATCCTTGCCGTTATAGGTCACGCTGCCGGCAGTCACTTCATAACCCGGCTTGCCCGACAGCACGTGCGACAAGGTACTCTTGCCGGCGCCGTTGGGGCCCATGACGGCATGGACTTCACCTGGGTTTATATCCAGGGTCAAGCCTTTTAAAATAGGTTTGTCGTTGATGGTTACGTGGAGATTTTTGATGCTGAGCATACGTTTAGTCACCTAAGTTTTTAAAGTGTAGGCTGGGTAGAACGGAGTGAAACCCAGCATTAAATCTTTGTTTTTGTGTCGCTATCACAACGGTGTTTTAACGTCGGGTCTCGGCCCGACAGCCGAGACACTTTTCTTTGCTTGTCCAAAGAAAAGTATCCAAAAGAAACGACACCCGGACGCCGCTTGTTTCCTGCGCTCCTCGCTTTTGAACGGGGTTCCCGAAAGTGGCTCCCTACCCCTTCGACAACGCGCCGCATCCATGCATCGCCCCTGCGGGCTGTTCCGCTCAAAAGCTCCGGTGTTCTGCGCGGCATACGGAACCAAAGCCATCAGCCTCCAAAGCTCGTATCACGTAGGATGTGCTGAACGCAGTGAAGCGCATCGATCGCGAACGATGCGCCTCCTAACGTCGGCAGCATCCTACAAATTCATCCACATCCAACATCAAAAGCTATCTAACCACTTTTTTACCTCGTTCCCACGCGCTGCGTGGGAACGCCGGGCTTGACCGAGCTGCGGCACAGCCACACCGTAACACGGTGCATCTGGATTCCCTCGCAACGCGTGGGAAACAGTCCCAAATAATCTAACCACTTTCAATCAGCGACGGGTTTACTCCCGTTATTCCGCCCCGAGCATCGCAGCTTTTGGCGAGATTGGCCCTTCCGAAAACCCTCGCCAAAAGCGAGAAGCGCAGGATTAAGGCGGAATTCCGGGTGGCCTTTTCTTTGGATACTTACTTTTGGCCAAACAAAAGAAAGTATCTCGGCTGTCGGGCCGAGACCCGACTTCAAAACACCCCGTCGCGATAGCGACACCTTAGAATCAAAAGCCCTTCACCCTAGCCCTCTCCCTGAGGGAGAGGGAACGAAAAACCTTTTTAACCAACCGCCCCTTCCAAACTAATCCCTAACAAAGCCTGTGCCTCCACCGCAAACTCCATCGGTAATTCCTTAAACACTTCCTTACAAAACCCATTCACAATCATCGATACCGCATCTTCGGCGGACAAACCGCGCTGCTCACAGAAGAACAATTGATCTTCGCTGATTTTGGATGTCGTGGCTTCATGCTCGACCTGCGCGGTCGGCTGCTTTACCTCCACGTAAGGAAAGGTATGGGCGCCGCAGCGGTCGCCGACCAGCAACGAGTCGCACTGAGTATGATTGCGGGCGTTTTCGGCGGATTTGGCGACTTTCACCAAGCCGCGATAGGTGTTCTGCGCCCGACCGGCGGAAATCCCTTTCGACACAATGGTGCTTCTAGTGTTTTTGCCGATGTGGATCATCTTGGTGCCGGTATCGGCCTGTTGTAGGTTGTTGGTCAAGGCCACCGAATAAAACTCGCCGACCGAATCGTCGCCCAACAACACGCAGCTCGGGTATTTCCAGGTGATCGCCGAGCCGGTTTCGACTTGGGTCCACGATACTTTGGCATTGCGGCCACGGCATTCGGCGCGCTTGGTGACGAAGTTGTAGATGCCTCCTTTGCCGTCTTTATCGCCCGGATACCAGTTTTGCACGGTGGAATATTTGATTTGTGCATTGTCCAGCGCGACCAATTCGACAACCGCCGCGTGCAGCTGATTTTCGTCGCGCATCGGTGCGGTGCAGCCTTCCAAATACGACACATGCGAGCCTTCGTCCGCGATAATCAAGGTGCGCTCAAACTGGCCGGTGTTAGCGGCATTGATGCGAAAATAGGTCGATAACTCCATCGGACAACGCACGCCTTTGGGAATGTAAACGAAAGACCCGTCGGTGAATACCGCTGAATTCAACGCGGCGAAAAAGTTGTCGCCAACCGGCACCACGGTACCGAGGTATTGCTTAACCAAGTCCGGATGTTCTTGCAACGCTTCGGAAATCGGGCAGAAAATCACGCCTGCGTCTTTCAACTTGCCTTTAAACGTGGTGGCGACCGATACGCTGTCAAACACGGCATCGACTGCGATGCCGGCCAGACGTTCTTGTTCGTCGAGCGGTATGCCGAGCTTTTTATAGGTATCCAACAATTCCGGGTCAACTTCGTCCAGAGACTTCGGTCCGGCCTTTTTGGACTTCGGCGCCGAGTAATAGCTGATGGCTTGATAATCGATAGGATCGATTTTAAGCTGAGCCCAATCCGGCGCCGGCATGGTTTGCCAGTGACGAAAGGCTTTCAAACGGTATTCCAGCATGAATTCCGGTTCGTTCTTCACCTTGGACAGCCTGCGGATTACGTCTTCGTCGAGACCGGGCGGAAAGGTGTCGACCTCCAACTCGGTGACGAAGCCTTGTTTGTACTCCTGGCTGATCAGTTGTTCGATTTCTTGGGCGGTTGCGGACATAGGCACTCTCGCTGAATTAACGGAATAAACGACTCACGGGTATCGTGACTTCTTCGGGCGGCTTGAACGGAACGATCATGTCGGCTAACGAAACCGACTCCAACGCTTGAGCGATCCGGTCGTTCAGCAGGTGCCACCTGCCTTGAATCCGACAACCGCTGGCTTGATCGCAACCTTTGTGAGAAACGGTACATTCGGTCAAAGCGATCGGACCCTCCAAGGCACTGATGACGGTCGCGACCGAAATCCGTTCCGGTTCCCTGGCCAACGAATAGCCGCCTTTCGCACCTCGAACGGAAGCAAGTACGCCGGCCTTGGTTAATATCTTCAAGATTTTACTGACCGTGGGCAGCGCAATCCCCGTGGTCCTAGACAGCTCTAAGGCCACATGTACGCGGGATTGGTCCCGCGCGATCACGCTAAGTATCACGGTTGCGTAGTCGGTCAACTTACTAAGCTTCAACATTCAAACCTCACAATTGAGACCATTCTAGTCCAATTTATTTACCTAGTAAAGTACTTGGTTATTCACTTACCCCTGCTCCCCTCAACTTCGGCTAAAATGTGGCAGCGATCCGCGATCCAAGGAGAACCTGTTGGACTAGATAAGGGGAAAGCCAGGTCTCATGCACTTGACTGGCTCATCAAGCCGATAACCAAACAATGTGAGCGACCTCTCCACCCACCAGCGCGCGACCAAGCAGAATGATTCGGGAAAAGCCGAGAAATGATTTTATAGACCGACTTAAAGACGTTAGGCTTATATCGCAAGCCACTAGAATGAAAAATCAAAAAAGACCCGACGATTTTTTTCTCCAACATATAAGTTTAATTTAAACCTCGGGAATACCCACCAAACTGTTACTACGATCTATCGAATAGATTCGATAGTATACGAACCGTTAGTTGATTATCAGCAACTTCCACACCTGCAATCAATAAAAAGCACACCCCAAAATGACTCAACCAAAAGATCAAATCCGAAAAAACAGCATTTGGGTGGTAATTGGGAAATTTGCCGAACAAACCAGTCAGTTCTTATTCGGTGTAATACTCGCTAGATTATTAACCCCGGAAGATTTTGGCCTGGTAGTTGCCATCCAAATCTTCACGGGACTGGCGGGATTCATATCAGGCGCAGGCATGGGCGGCGCCCTAATCCAAGCAAAGCAAGTGCATGCCGCCCATTTTCAAGTTGTATTTACAGTCCAATTGTTGATCTGCTGCGTCATCTATGCGTTATTCTACTATTCTGCTCCGTACTTGGCCGATTACATGCGCAATCCTATCTATACGGATCTAATTCGCGTATCCGCCTTGAGCTTCCTAACCAGACCATTCCTTAATGTACCTAGATCGAAATTAATTAGGGACATGAAGTTTAATATAATAACCACAAATGCAATAATAAGCGGACTAGCAACCGGTATTGCCAGCATAACTTTTGCTCATTACAATCACGGCGTATGGAGCCTAATATGGGGCGGGCTGGTCGGCGCTATAACCATAATTCCACTTACAATTTATTTTGCAAGACTCCCGTTGCGCATTAAATACGATTACCAAATAGCCAAAAATCTCGGCATAATGGGGGCGAAGTTTACCGCAAACGATATTTTAGTTTATCTACGCAATCAAGCTCCAAATTTTATAATTGGAAAAACATTGGGCCCATATAGCGTAGGACTTTTTAACAAAGGCGAAAGCCTAAGCGCCTACCCATTTTCATTTATTGCCGCATCAGCATACGATACAGTTTTCAGAGCATTATCCTCCTATCAAGACAACCTGGATAAAAGTAAATATATCTTCCTAAGGACCATAACTTTAGTCACAACTTACACCTTCCCATTTTATGTAGGCCTACTCTGGACATCGGAAGAATTTATAATAACCATTTTCGGCGAAAAATGGTTGCCGGCCGCCGCTCCACTCCAAATAATTTCAATATCCAGAATGTTCGCATGCATAGGAAACCCATCTGGAGCCGTTCTTGCAGCCCAAAATACACTCGGCGCTGAAATAATACTTCAATTTGTCAGTCTGCTTACAATCAGCGCAGGCTGTTGGTACGGAACAAAACAAGGCGATTTAACCATAATATCTTTAGCATTGTTACCTGGCATTGTTTTTATACACCTTACCGCTACATTAGTAGCTATGAATAAAATTCGAGTTTCATTACACAACCTACTGACAGCATTGAAACCCGCAATAATTTTAAATAGCCTATTATTTATCGAACTAGCCGTAACTGCATGGGCCCTGGATCGATACCAACCCAATTTGGAGATAAAATTACGGCTATTTTGTTTAGTAACATCCGGTAGCGCCTTTTACACTTTTTTGTTCCTAGCGCTACCTATCCAGTCGCTAAAATCGGAAGCGGAGAAATGGAAAGGGCTTTTGCGAATTAAAAAATATAAAACAGCATAAGAACTAAAATTTAATATCCACCATTATGATAAAAAACCATAAAATCAACTCAGCAGAAGTACCAGTCGATTATTTTTGATCACCTCGATCAAAAAAAACAATTAAATTGCGATACAAACCATACGGCAGTAAAGCGGGCAACATGTACTTTAAATCGGCAATACAAAAATAACCGGAAAATAACAACTTCCTAAACAAAGTTTGCGCGGTTATCAAATCTCGATCCCAAAAATTTTTATATGCTTGCCGCAACAATCTCCCCTTAGTAACATCAGCCACTCGTTCTTTCCCAATCTTATTAACAACATCCGGATGAGCACGCAAAAACTTCTGCTGAACATGCCAGTGATTTAGTGCGATTTTTAACCGATTCTTAGTAATCTGATCACCGTCATGGTGAAAATAATAGGCCAATACTTTCTCAACCCGATGAATAAGCCCCGGTATTGCTATGCGCAGCCACAAATCATAATCCATACACGACGTCAAGGATTCATCAAACCCCCCAACTTGGTCAATAACAGCCTTACGAATCAAAGCAGCGTGAATTGGCCAGGGACAAGCAGCCAAAATCTCAAGAATTTTTTCCTTGCGTTCAAAATCATCCGGAATATACGGTCGACAAAACTTGTCCTGCAACCCTAGATTTTGCCAACCACAGTAAACCAGCACGACATCGGGATTCGACACTAACTCCGCTACCATCACACTTAAGAACTCCGCATCCCAACCATCATCAGCATCCAAAAAAGCCACAAATTCACCGCGCGCCAACTTTAATCCCACATTCCTCGCGGCACCAGCCCCTTGGTTAGCTTGCGTCACAACCGATATCGCTGGATAGTAGCCGGATAAACGGTTTAAAATTGCCAAACTTTCGTCGCGAGAACCATCGTCAACCACAATAAGCTCAAAACAAGAATAGGTTTGCTCGAATAAACGTGTAATTGTATTTTCAATATACTTTGCCGCATTGAAGCACGGCATAATTATTGATACAAGTGGATTATCAGACATAACACCTCAAAATCATTAAAATCCTATACATCCAAAAATAAAATTTCATAAGAACCAATATAAAAACATGAAGCATTCAATTAATTTTAGCAGACTTTTTAGAAGCATCGGCGCACGATAACTCAGCAGAATTTCGGAATATTTCACAAGCATTCACATATTAATCACTAAAAATATGTTAAATATCGAAAACCAATAAAAATATTAATCAATATGAGCCGATATCCTAGCCCCATCGTATTAATGTATCACGGAACACCGAAAGAGACACCTATCTCCCGGTATTCCTTACAGGCTCGCCTGTTTAAAAAGCACATACAATACTTTAAAAAAAATGGCTGGCATACCGCGTTATTTAGAGATTTACTCGATATAAAATCGCTTCCAGAAAAGACAGTCATCCTAACATTTGACGACGGCTATCTCGATAATTACTTAGGAGCATATTTACCTTTGTTAGAAAACCAAATGAAGGCGACTTGGTTTATAGCGACAAAACACATCTCCAACAGCGCAAACTGGCTACCTTTCCGATCGCCTCAAAACGACTTGCTGTCGCACGAACAAATTCTGGATATGCATCGCAACCACATGGAAATCGGCTCTCACACCTGCAGCCATAGAGAACTACCAAGCCTCCACCTAAACGCGCAAATCGACGAACTTATTCACTCGAAGAAACTGTTAGAAACTTTGACAAATAGCTCGGTCACCAGCCTAGCCTACCCTTTCGGCCGTTATAACACTGATTCGCTGATCGCCGCGAGGGAGGCGGGATACAACTTGGCGTGTACTACTCAGCCAGGATGGCTACATTTAGAGCCAAATCCGCTGTTAATTCGGAGAATTACCATTTTTTCCGGCGACGATGACAAGATTTTAGCGCGAAAACTGTCTTTTGCCGATAATGATGTCTCTTGGCCGAAAATGATGCGTTATTATTCCGACAGAGTCCTAGATCGACTCGGATTAGTAAAGTCCGAGTGATTTTCCTTCTGTATTTCTGCAAACGAACCAGCGTCAGCTGGCATCGGCAACCAATTAACAACCCATTGATTTTAAAGCCCATCGCGTCCAGATAGGCGGTCAACTACCAGATCATCTTTTAGTTTCATGGCGATAAAAATATTTTTTGTCTACACTCTCTACCGGAGTTGCTAAAGACCCTAAAGATATCCGTTACGAGCTTCCTTAAATCATTTTCGCTATGTCGAACAAATGGATCCAAAACTAAAACTAACTTATGCCATGTGCAGCTACAATCGGGCCGATCGGCTTCGAAAATTAGTGGATGCTATTCGGGAGCAAGAATGCCCTATCCCTTACGAAATTTTAGTCGTTAACAACAACAGTACCGACCACACCGAACTTGAACTAGCCGAATTGTCGACAAACCCAGGAGCTACGCTTCGATGGGTTACCGAAACCGAACAAGGCATCGTCGCGGCCCGCAACCGCTGTTTAATTGAAGCGATGACTTCTGACATAATGGTATTTATCGACGATGATGAAATTCCATTACCCGGACTGCTATACGCTGCTACCGACGCCATCTGCAACGAAGGTGCTCAAGTTGCCGGAGGGAAAGTGGTGGTCGACTTCACTGGTCAACGACGGCCAAAATGGCTCGGAGACGAATTACTTGGCTTTCTCGCCGCCACTGATTACGGTGAAGCGCCGTTTTGGGTGACAAGTAAGGACACACCGTTATGGACTGCGAATATCGCATACGACATGAAAATATTCCGCGAAAATCCAGATCTACGGTTCGACAAGCGTTACGACAGGCAGGGAAAAGCAATCGGTGGCGGTGAAGATGTTATGATGTTCGGCCTCCTTCTGAATTCCGCTATGAAAATCCGCTACCGCCCAGATATGACGGTTCTACATTCCGTCGAACCTTGGCGGTTGAAGCCTAGCTACTTCCTAAAATTACATTTTAGCTCCGGCTTTAGAAGCGCCTATAATTGCGGAATTAAATATAAACGCAATTTTTTTGGAGTTCCTCTATTTCTATTTAGTCAGGCATTAAAATTATTTTTTTTGTGGCTAACTTTGGCATTAAAGAACCAAAAACTTGAATTAAGGAAATGCATGAATTTCACACATGCACTTGGGCAAATATGCGGTTACTTTAGTCGATGGAAAGAAAACCCAGACTATAGGATCTAATTAACACACAGGCCTCACGTGCGCGACATCGTTGTACTTATCTTTCTTTCAGGCTGCATTGTAGCCGCTATCAAACGGCCTTGGTGGGGCGTTTTGTCACTGGCGATTTTCAGTTACATGAATCCTCATGCCTATGCTTGGGGCTTCGTGCGCACCTTACCGGTTTACATGATTTTATTTTTGGTTGTCGTAATCAGTACATTTACCACCAAAGATAAGCAACCGATACCCAAAGACTGGAGAGTCACCGTCTTCTTCTTATTATGGGTGTATTTCATGTTTACGACGACTCAGTCGCCGCTTCAAGATATTGCTTGGTCCCGCTTCTGGTTTGTCACCAAAATATATATACCGTTTTACTTTACACTGACTCTAATCAACACAAGAACTAAACTGTACTACCTGATATCGACTATAGGTATTTCTATTGGCATTGTAGCCGTCAAAGGAGGGATATTCGCTATAGCCAAAGGGTTTTCTCATCGAGTTTACGGTCCACCAGGTACTCAGTTCGAAGACAACAATCAATTCGCGATAGCAATGCTAATGGTTATTCCATTATTATTAATCTTTCGACGCGAACTCAAAAATGAATTATTGAAGAGAGTTACTTTATTTTCGGTACCGGTTATTTACGCGGCCGCTTTATCCTCTTGGTCTCGCGGCGCGTTATTGACAATGATTGCATTGACGTTCATCTTGATTTCAAACTCAGGACGGAAATATTTAACGATTCCACTGGTTTTCGTCGGGGTATTTTTCGTTAAGGATTATTTACCGGATGAATGGTTCGGACGTATGCATACCATGGAAAGCTATGAAGAAGATCAATCGGCCATGGGCCGCATCGTTGCCTGGACCGACGGCTGGAATTATGCGGTAAGTCATCCGTTTACCGGTTGCGGTTTTGAAGGGTGGAAGTTCGTGACCTTACGCGATTGGCACAGTTCTTACGTGGAAATCCTAGCCGAGCACGGTTTTGTGGCGTTTGGCTTGTGGTTCTCGCTGTTGGCTGGCTCGTTAGTCAACCTAACGCTGCTCATGCGAAAAACCAAAGGCATCCCGGAACTGGAATGGGTCGGATATTACTGTCTGATGCTTAGGGCATCTCTGATCTGCTATATGATCGGAACTTTATTTTTAGGCTTGTCGTATTGGGATTTACTTTATCATTTAGTTTTCATTGCCGTGCTAATCAAAAAATTCGCTCTGGAGGAGCTGGCGCAAATATCCGCGACCAATTCGGGGCTTAAGAAACATAAACGAATCCCCGCTTACTAAATTTAACTCGGCCGTAGCGCATTTTAATGGAAACTGTCGCCCAGCTCCTCTACTCCGCTTGCCTTTCCTCGTTATTTGGCATGGTCGCTTTAATCAGCCAAACCTGGCACAACTATTCGCGAACCGGCCCTGGAATTCCGGAGGAAGTTGAACGGAAATTTCGCTGGCACATGGTTTATGCCGGTCTTCGCTTAGCCCTTTGGTGTTACGTGATATTTCTATTGACGGCGTTGCCGGGTCCTATATTCTGGCAAAGTTGCGCTCTACTATTGAATATCGAATTCAAAACCTCGACAGCATTTTTTTTCGGCTTATGCTCGAGTGCTCTTGTGATTGGATATTTCTTTTGTTACCAATTATTATTTTCTCCAGGCGCGATTCAATTATCGTTTCAGTATCGTTTTTCCAGGCTATATGGACTGCACGACGCATTGACGCCTGCAATATTGAAATCAATCAAATTCGCTGGCATCTTCGTTTGGGTGACAATATCAGGCTTGAGCTTGTTTTCAGCGGCTCTTCCGGAAACCGTTTATATTTTCGCGATCAACCTTATATACGGTTGGTTAGCGATCAGTATTAGGGTCAAGGAACCCGCGCCGCTCGAATCCAAACCAAAATCACCGTCCTTCCCGAACATTGTCATGATCGGTGCCGACACCTTGCGTTGCGACCGCCTTGGCGCTTATCGCTATCGCAGAAATCTGACACCGAATATCGACAAGTTGTGCGCCGACGGCGTGTTACTTGGAAACTGTATAACCCCGGTGGCTAGAACGGCGCCCAGTGTCGCGTCGTTGTTTTCGGGTTTATGGCCCTACCAACATGGCATTCGCGACAACTACCCGTCCGCGGCGGAATGCCGGCTACCTCATCCAAGTTTAGTGCAGTGCTTAAAAGCCCAAGGCTATTCGACCCTAGCGGTTTCCGACTGGGCCGGCGCGGACTTCGGGAAAATAGACTTCGGATTCGAAACCGTATCGTTGCCCGAAGATCAGTGGAATCTCAAGTTGTTGTTCAGACAAGGACCGTCCGTCATTCGCGGTTTTTTATCGTTGTTTACCAACAATTCACTGGGAAAAAAGTACCTGCCAGAGTTGTATTATCTGGCTGGTATGCCGCTGACCGGTAAGCTAGGCCGGGAATGCCGCCAATTTATTGCGTCGGCGGCGCGAGAGGAGCGCCCGTTTTTTCTGAATCTGTTTACCTCGACCACGCACGTTCCGTTTACCTGCGATTACCCCTATTACAAGTTATTCACACCTGAGAATTACCGAGGCGAGTCGAAATTCATCATGACCAAACTCGCCACGCCTTGCGAAATCGTCGATAAACAGCAGAGAGGTTCGGATTATTTCGACGTACCGCAGATCATCAATCTCTACGACAGCTGCGTCAGACAATTCGACGACGAGGTCGGCAAAATCGTTGATTTTATCGAACAATCGGGTTTGTCCGAAAACACGCTGATTGTGATTTACAGCGACCACGGCGCCGATTTTTTCGAGACCGGCTGTTGGGGGCAAGGCAACACGCTGTTAGGCAAGGATCCAAGCGGCCGCATCCCGCTGGTCATGAAAGGCCCCGGCATGCCGAAAGGCGTCAAATTCGAGCCGGTTTGCCGCGCCGTGGATGTGATGCCGACATTGCTTGGCTGGTTAAAGCTGGACGTTCCGGAACATTTACCGGGCACCAACCTGATGCCCTACATTCTTGAAAACCGATCGCCCAATCTATACGCCTATCAGGAAACCGGAATTTGGCTCGGCAAGGTGCCGGGCCTGCATCCCGAGCAAATCCTTTACCCCAACATCGTCGAATTGTTGGATATCCCCGACCAGCAAGCCGGCACATTGGTCATCAACGCCAAGTATTATCCAACCGTGATCCAAGCGAAGAGCCGTTCGATACAAGACGAGCGCTGGAAATTGATTTGCATCGCGACCCACCGCGGCCCGGTGTACCAACTCTACGATTTGGAAACCGATGCCTATCGGGATGTAGCGTCGGAATTTCCCGAGAGTTATGCCCGCCTGCAAGCACAGCTGGCGATTCATTTGAAAGCGGATCCATACTGGAATCCCGCTCCGACCACACCGTCGGCCGCTTAAGACAACAAATTCGCCAACAATTCGGCGACCGCTAACCAATCGCGTGAGTCGCCGTCATGCGCCGCTTTCATGGTAGAAAGTGTTGCCGATTTAGCATTGGCGGCGGATTGCCGCTTGGCCACCGGACGCTTGTTCGCCAACATTCGACCTCCCGCCCGCTGCCACTCCAGCAAATGACTGATTTGACCGCCGTCCAGCCATACGCCGTGACTCGCGCAACGATCCACTACCACGCCGCTACGGTAACCGTACAGTACCCGGTTCATCAACACTCGGCATACCGGACACTTTAAGTAACGGACGCGCGCGTCCGCCGAATAGCGCTCGCGGTTAATGCCGTCCAACCAAGCCCGATCGACAGCCAATGTCGATCCGGCCGTCCGCGCCAACAAAGTTTCGATTTCCCCAGGATCGAAAAACAAGCCATAACAAGTCTCGCAACGTTCGATATGCAAAACCTGTTCGCCTTTCAGTGCCACGGTTTGCAACGGGGTGTCGCACACCGGACAAATTCTCGAGGTCTGAGTCCCAATCGGGCTGAAATCATACTTGCCCGATAGATCGATATCATTGCGCACACCGCAATACCGGCAAATCTGACTATTCGCCGCCAACGGCGCGGAACACGCGCTACATTTCGCCATTTTCGGTTCCCTATAAAGTCCGCTCCGACGTCATCGACCATGCCGCCACTTTTGAAAATAAAGTTCCACGCCCACCAAGCTTCTTTTCAGTACTGGCGCGGCATCGTGCAATTGCGTAACATTTTGGCAATTATGGCAAAGAACAGGAGTTCACGTGGCAATCAGAACCTATCAATCCAGCAAACCCAAGCTCGGCGAGCGTGTCCTGATCGACGAAACCGCCGTCGTCATCGGTAGCGTAGAATTGGGCGACGACGTTTCGGTCTGGCCAACCGCAGTCTTGCGCGGCGACGTGGAGAAAATTTGCATCGGTAATGCCAGCAATGTTCAAGACGGCTCCATCTTGCACGTGTCGCACGCTGGCGACTATTCGCCGAGCGGCTATCCCCTAAGGATAGGCGAGTCCGTCACGATCGGTCATCGCGCCGTTATTCACGGGTGCACGATAGGCAATTATTGCCTGATCGGCATTGGCGCCATCATCATGGACGGGGCGGTGCTCGGCGACTACAGCATGCTGGGTGCCGGCGCGCTAGTGCCGCCGGGTAAAAAATTGGAAGGCGGATATCTGTACATCGGCGTACCCGCCAAGGCCGCTCGCGCGCTAACCGACGACGAGAAGATCTTTTTGGCCTACTCCGCGTCGCACTACGTCAAACTCAAGGACAGTTATCTGGACCGCAAAGCCACCCCGGAGTGATCGCGGTTTACACTCACGGCCCAAAACATGATTCGGCTAACCACCAGCCGTTGACCGGCCGGTCGCAGGCCCTCTGGTCGTCCTGAATCAGCGGCCTATTCTTCGTCCTTGGATCGCACGCCCCGAAGCGACGACGCCCATTATTAATATTGAAACGATATTTGTTTGACAAGCCCGGCCGCTTGTTATATTGTTTCGATTCGCTACCAATAACGGACGCCGATCACGCGGTTTTTGAATTGTTGGTTGCGCGCGGCTCTTGCCCTCGGCCGCGCCCGACCTTCCGGCACTGATCCACCAACCCTCCGGTCTATTCCTCTTGTCCGGCGTCCGCCGGTAGCGAAACCGGAAATCGAGTTCCCGGCCGAAGTTGGCCGACAACACCGGCTTCCATTCTTACTAGACCCGACTTCGGCCATCGCCGAAAATAAGAGGTAAACCATGAGTGAAGTACACCAAGAGAAAGATCATTTCGTACTGTATGTTGTCGTGACGGTCGTCGTGGTCGTCGGCGCGATATTGGCGGTCAAGCTGAACGAAAACGAAAAATTCGCCCCCATCAAGGACCAAATCAACGAGGAACACCGTTTAATGAATATCCGCGTCATCGCCAACCGGGAGGACTGAATATGCGCAAATTTCCGTTTATGTTGAGTTTGCTGCTGACCATGTTGATCAACACACCGCTGCAAGCCACCGAATATATTTATCGCGACCTGATGGCCAATAGTCTGGCACCGGCGCATTGCGACGCCGAACCCAAGGCGCGCGACGCCGCGGCCAAACCCTATAACATCGAACGCTTCAGCAAGAAGTTCTGCCAAACCCAAGGTTACGGTTGGCACGTCGAAGAAATCAAAACCGCGGGTAACACCGTTTGCGACAGTTGCGGAAACCAAGCCGATTTAAAACGCTGTCACCAGGAAGACATTGTCGTCAGTTGTAAACGTATCAAACCCGGCACGGTCGGTATGTTACCCGGCAAAGGCTAATATTGATCGACCTTGATGTGGCAGTTTGGCGCCCGGCGCCGCTGCCACCCCTTGGTCGGGTCACGCCGACGACACCTCATGTGTCGGGCATAAAATCTGCTTGAAAGTCTCGATAAGAAATCCGTTGCGTAAACATCAACTATCGTTTGGGTGGACGACATGACCTTACTTTCGGCGGCCGAAACGGCCCCGGTCGGATACGACGCGATCGATCACGACCATCAATCCTTCATCGCGTTGGTAAATCAGTTGGATAGCGCGGACAATAACGAATTTCCCGCCCTGTTCCGCGAACTCTATCACCATACCGAACAGCACTTCGAGCTGGAAAACCAATTGATGCAAACCTTCGCCTTCCCGGCGGAAACCGAACACAAAGGCGAACACCAGCGCGTTTTGGCCGAATTCAAACAATTTCAGTCGCGCATCGACAAAGGCCTGATTCCGTTCGGGCGCGCCTTCGTCAAAGACAGGCTGCCGCAATGGTTCAAATTACATGTCGCGACGATGGATAGCGCGTTGGCCGCCCATATCCATCAAGCGAACTCGCGCGCCGGAGACACCAACGCCGCATGAGCGCCGTTCCCGAACTTGAGTTAATCGAGGGATTTTACAACCAAGCCGACTGTCGGCAACTCCTCGAACGCTTGCTCGACGAACAGGATTGGCCAAACAACCGTTACCAAGTCGGTGAACGCTGGTTCGAACTGCCGAGACAGCAAACTTGGCATGCCGACCCCGGCATTCGTTACAGTTACAGCAACAATCTGCTGGTCGCCCGGCCCTGGACCCCGTTGTTGTCCGAACTAAGAGCCGCTATCGAGCGCCGTTTGAACGCGAAATTCAACGCGGTACTGGTGAATCTCTACCGCGACGGTAACGACTACGTCGGCTGGCATTCGGACAACGAACGCGAAATGGGAGACGAACCATTGATCGCTTCGCTGAGTTTGGGCGCCACCCGTACCTTCGCCTACCGCCACAAGCGAAGCGGGGAACAAGGCAGCACCCGACTAAACGCAGGCACGCTACTGACCATGCGACCATCCTTTCAACACGATTGGCGGCACAGCGTCCCGCCGGCACCGGAAGTCGCCGATCCCAGGATTAATCTAACATTTCGCTACGTCCTGCCGCCGCCTAACTAAGTCGCTGGTACGACGGGTGCGCCGTGTCCGGCGCATAAAAGGCAAAGGCGGTCTTACCGGATTTCTTGACGGTATACCTTACCCCGTCAGCCGGCGAACTCAACTCTTCGGCGTCCTCGCCGTGATCGGGAAACGATACAATCCCAATTCTGCACAATTCGACGACAAGGCAGTTTTTGCTTGGGTCACCGATATTTACCCGGCCTATTTTACGAAAACACCCACCAGCGCCAACAGCGCCAGACCGGCGTATTGCCACGCAACATCTTCGGAAACGACGCCGGGTTTGGCGAATGCCGCTTGCTGCAAGGCCGGCCGCAAACTGCCGGGATCGGTCAGACGTTGATAGCTCAATCCAGCTTCCGCGGCCAAGCGTCTCAGATAATCTTCGTGGAGGCGACTCATATGTTCGTCGCCGATCACCGCTTGGCTGCCGAACGGCGCATTGCGAGCGTCATAGCCTTGAATTTTTTCCGGGTTAAGATCGGATTCGCCGAAGGTCGAGCGATGCGGGACGTCTTCGGGTTTGTAAAAACCCAGGCGCTGGCCGTTGGCATCGAATTTGGGGATCGGTGCGGGGTTATCGCCGCCGACGCCGATAATCACGCCTTGCACTTGACCGCGAAACCCGCCGAGATCGGGCTGGTAGCGCGCGTTGGGCGGAGGAGCCTCCTGGCCGTCGGTCAAGAACACCAAGGTTTCCTCGCGTGTTTTGAAATCTTCCAAAGTCCTGGCCAGGCCGGCGGCGATCCGACTATCGGCGGCCCACGCCATCCGCCAATCCAAAGCCGCCAACGCCGCGTCGATTTCGTTGAAGCCGGAGCAGACTTCGATGGGCTCGAACAACAGCGCCGATCGGCGTTCGGTGAATATCCCCAAACCGACGCGCGATTGGCACGGCAACGCCAGCAGTTGCTCGCGCAGACTGTGTTTGACAAAGTCCAGCCGGCTGACGGCTCGCCCTTCCCACACATAATCTTCGGCATTCATGCTGCGGGTAATATCCACGACGAAGATCAACTGGTATAGCGGGCGCTGCCGTTGTCGAGTCGGGCCCGTCGCGGCCAGCACGATCATCAATAGCGCCAGCACTAACAGCCACCAGCGGTAGTCTCTAAAATTCGGTCCGGGCATGGCGATTCAACGATGCATAATGAGACGGCCGGCGCCGAGACCCCGGCGTGCGCGTTGGGCACTGCTCATGGCAAACCGCGTGGAAATCCGGGCAGCGTGGTCCACAGCTGGGTCTTTTCCCGACCGTCGTCCGGTTCGTGACCGCTATTGACCCTATCCATTTCCGGCAACAGCCGCATCGCCACTTCCAGATTGTACTTGGCATCCCAGTAGCCCGGCTCGGCGATCAGCGCGTCGCGATAGGCTTGCTTAGCCAAGCCGACCAACGGCGTCGCATCGTTGATATTGCCGGCGTGTAGCTTTTCTTGCGCCTGCGCCATATACAAATTCCCCAGATTGTAACGCGCCTGTGCCTGCAAGGCCGGCGGGGCCTGCCGCAGCAAGACGTTCAAGGTTGCCAACGCATCGTCGTAGCGGCCGGCCTTGCGCAAATACACCGCTCTCGCCATCCGTAGAGACGGCGGCGCGTCCGCCAGATCTTCGACCTCTACGTCGCGACCGGCCAGCAATTGCTCGATCAATTGGTTTTGGCCGGCCAGCCGATAGAGACGGGCTCCTTGTACCAAACCGACCAACAGTGCGGTCAGCAAGCCCGCCCAGAGCAAACCGTGTGTGAGACCGCGCATCAGTATTTGACCTCGCAAAGTTTGGCGCCTATCAGCAAAGCCGCTAGCCCGGCGGCGACTCGGTAGCACAGCGGGGTTAAATCCTGCTTGGGAATCCGTTCGAAATAGTGCAAGGGGCGATGCTCCAAACGATTGATATCGTCTATCGCCTGACGCATCGCACCGGGATTTTCGGCTTCGTAAGCTTGATAGGGAATATTCAGGCTGGAAAAAAATAAATGTAAATAGCGTTCGGGCATGGCTTGAGCGTTATCGTCGCGCGGATCGGTCGGCATCTCGAACAAACCCGGACTGTTCGCGGTGCGCAAAAACACCCAGTACAAGCGCACTTGACGCTGCTTGAACAACTGGCGCAATTTGGCCTCGCTGTCCGGGTCTATCACCGCCGCTCCGTCGGAGACCAACAAAACGATACGCGAACCCGATACCGGTCGGTCGTCGAAATACGATAACGCCAAGGCCAAGCCCTTGCTAACGTTGGTATAGGCCAGCGCCGGCTGGGCCGTCGCGGCGATCGCCGCTCGAACCGCCGGTTTGTTTTCGGTCAACGGCATCACGAACAACGGCGAAGTACTGTAGGCCGCGACACCGATCAAATCGTGATCGCGATGATCGACAAACTGGGTCAGCAATCGGCGGGCCGCCGCGGCCTTCGATTCTTCGCCGCTTCCCCCGTTGAGATGCCCGACGTCGGGCGCCTTGCCGGCGAACGTGTTGTCCATGCTATTGCTGCGATCCAGCAACAACACGATGTGGGCGCCGTGACCGATGCGCTCCACCTGCTGCTCCTTGCGATACGGCCCAGCCAAACCCAACACCAGCGCCGCGATCGTCAACGCGCCGAGCAGACGGAGCAGCGCGTCTACCACATTCGAGAACGGATCGGCCGGCAGCAAGTCCAGCGCCGGATGTTCGCTGGCGCGCATGCCCAAACGCCACAGCGGCAACGCGCATAGTACTAAACCGGCCAGCGGCCAGACCTGTTCGACAGCCAAATTCATCGGGCGCCCCGTTCGACATCTCGACACTGGCCGCAGAGTCGGCGTAAGCGCTCGATCGCGTCGTCGGTCGCGGCCGTCTGGTCGGCAAAGAAAAATCGGTTGGAATAGTCGAAGAACCAGCTCAACTCGCCTTGCAACGGCCGGTAATGCGGGTGGGCTCCGAAAAAATCCTCCAGTCGGTGCCCGAATAGCGGTCCGCCGTGCAAGCGATTCAACGCGCCGTGCATGACCGTCAGCGCTTCGGCCATCTGCACGGCCCGCAGGCCGCGCAATTGCCGACTGGCGCGCTTGAATAGGCTACGCCGGGGCAGTCCCGGCAAATAGCCGTATTGCCAAGCCAGCCGCAAGCCAAGCGCCAGCGCCGCCAGACCCGCGACTAGCATATTACGCAGAACATCGGCGCCCGAGATTGGCGCCGGCGGCTGATCGGGCCGCAGATACTCGCCGGCTTCATCCTGTCGAGCAATCAACTCGCGTAGCGGCGCCACGGTAAATTGCCAGTCCGGGACTCGCTGTTCGAGGCTTTGCCCGTGCTGACTGAAACGCAACGGGAAACCCGGAATCGTCAGCGCCTTGACCTCCAGCGGCGCGTAGAACACCTGATATTCCAAATTCACCCGATATTCGTCGTCGCCCAACGGTTCGACTTCCGCTTGGCGCAGATGCAACCATCGGTTCATCGGTCCGAGCTTGGGCAGGCTATCCGCGTGCAATACCACGCCGGACCGGGTCTGGACGGTGATCCGCATCGGTATCGTATCGCCGATTTGGTAGCCGAAAGGCCGCGGCGTCTCCACCCGCCATGCGCTGACCGGCCGGATTGGCGCGGCGGAGCATGCCGCCAATAATCCGGCGGTCAAGCTCAATACCCCGGCACGAATCCAGTAAACGACGGCTCCCCGACGTTCGGTAAGCGCCGACACCGGCGAACAAGGCCGGCCTTCTTGGCGGCATAGGTTACTCGGCGCGCGCATCATGCCGCCCGTGCTAGAAAGTACTGGTTGAATTGCTCGGCCCGGTACCCTTGCTCAATAAACATCGGCTCGTGACCGAAGGCCCGGAACGCGTGCTGCAGTTGCCGACGGCGTTGCTGATAGGCGGTTTCGATACGACGTTTCAATGCCGGCCGCATCCATACGCGGCGGCGACGCCCGGTTTCCAGATCTTGCCAGACCAACAAGCCCCAGTCCGGCATGGTCAGATATTCCTGTTCGTCCCAGAGGAGCAAGGGCACCAATTCGTGACGGCCCAGACTCGCCAGCAACGCGGGCAAGCGAACCAGCGGCCAATGGCCGTCGCCGATCAAAAACACCAGGGAACGTCGAGCCGGCAGATAGGCTTGGGCCCGCCACAAGCCATCGCATCCGGGCTTTAACTTAAGTCGAGACAAGGCCTCAAACCAACGTTCCACGCCGCCGAGGTCTATCGATCCGGGCGGTTGAAATACCAAGGGCCTATCGGTTGCGCCGAACCCGGCGAAGCCCACCCGATCTCCCGCGACATGGGCGGATTCGACGATCGCCCGTAAGATTTCGACGATCGTTCGGCGTTTATCGCGCCGGCCGACGAAAGCCATCGAGGCCGACAAGTCGGCCAGCACCATGACTTCGACCCGGCTATGCTCCTGATGCGCCTTAACCCGGTACTGGCCAAACGGGTCTAGCAGACTGGCGCGCAGGTCTATCCGTCGGGGGTCCGGCCTCGCGATCAGGGGTTCGTGCCGCTTGAACAATTGTCCGTTGCCGACCATCTGCCCAGGGTGCGCTCCTGGATAGACTTGAACAGCCGGACCCGACAAGCGGTATTGGAAAGGTTCGATATTGATCGCCATGAAACTCGATGCAGCTAGCGGTGGACTTGGATCGGCATGAAGGAAGGAACGGCTCCGCCGGCAGCTATTGCGATACGATGACCTGAACCACCAAACCGGTGACCAGGCAGTAACCGGGCAGCGAATATTTCAGCGGCGCATTGACCAGCAGTTCGACGACGCCGGAGTAACCGCGCTCATTACGGCTATAAATAGCCTCGCCGACCAGCCACAATAGGGAATCCAGAATTAACAGCGCCACAATCGTAAAAAATCCGACATCGCTGAATAAGAACGACTTGCTGGCGAGCAGGGAAATTCGCTCGTTAGTATCGACAAAATTCGCGGTCAATATGCCGATCATCAACGCCCCTTCGTCGAAGGCCACCAAAAAAAAGGTATAGGTAAAGCGGCGCATCCGCGCCGAAAACCCGGCCAATCCGGGAAAACGTAGCGCCAGATACAGCACCGGCACACTGAGGCAGAACAGCAGAACGCCAATCACCGACAACAAAATCCAGAATTTGAAACCGACCGCGTCATTCAACGCGCTGGTGTAGTAGGCCGCGTAGGGAATGTCGGAATAAGCATCCAGGGCGCTGGCGATAAACGAGCTGATGATGCCGACGCCCGACCAAGTCAAATAGGTTTCCAATAAATGGCCGAGTCCGGCGTGCGGAATCATGGCGCGTAACAAAGTTTTCCAGTTCATGGGACTCAAGGTGCTGCGATGTGATTGAGGATTTCGCCGACCAAGGCCGGCAACAGCTCGTCGTGACGGTAGGCGTAGATCGGATTCAAGAACAAGCGGTGACTCATCGTCGGCGCGAACACCGCCTGGATATCCTCGGGCCACAAGCTGTCGCGCTGTTCCAGCCAAGCCCGAACCTTGGCGGCGCGGATCAGATAACTCATGCCGCGCGGACTGACGCCGGCGTGCAGCAAGCGCTCCATCTCGACATCGCTCAAACTAATCCCGTACGCCTTGGGATCGCCGCTGGCCTTGGCCAGATCCAGCGCGTATTTGCGTAGCGCCGGACTGGTTTGAACGCGTTGTTGAATCGCCTCGCCCAGCGCGTTCAGGTTTTGATAGCCGATACCGGACTCCGCCATGCCGGCGATTAAGGCGTCGACATCGTGAAAGCGCGGATCGAACATCAATTCGTCCAATACCGCATCGTCGCCGGGCGCGGCGATGTTGATTTCCATCAAGAACCGGTCGCGCGCCGCCGCCGGCAATTCGAAAGTTTCTTCGCGTTCCACCCGGTTGCGATCGGCGAATACCAACATGTGCGGCATCCGGTATTCGCGGTTGAACGCGCCAACCGCGCGCTCGGCCATGACCCGCAACAGCAGCGAATGCACTTGCGGCCGAGCCCGATTGATTTCGTTGAAGAAAAACACCGATAACTGCTCGCCTTGCTTGAGCAGCGGACCGGGATCGACGCAAGGCCGGCCGTCCTGGTTCAGGTAGGTGTAGTAAATCAAATCGGCGGGCATCAAATCGATGGTACCTTCGATGCGCTGATAGCGACCGCCCAATCCCTGCGCGACGGTACGCAGTAGCGTGGTCTTGCCGACGCCGACTTGACCTTCCAGCAGCACGTGACCGCGAGCGAATACCGCGATCAGGAGATTGCGCACCGCCGTCCGCTGGCCGACGACAATCCGGTTTATCTGGTTTTCCAGCGCCAGCGCATCGTCGCGCCGGCTAGCTAGCGTATGTTCGGTGATCATGTTTAGCTTGGCCCGTTACGGGCATATAGGCAAAAAAACTCCGGGCGGTGCCCGGAGCCGTGAGCTTCAGTCTTATCTTGGGCCAAACGCACGGCCTACCCTTGCCGCAAGTCCAGCGGTCCAAGCCTATTCCGTTAGACTGGTCTCTAGGGTTGCCGCCTTCCCTGGCGGCGTCCTAAGGGCCTGGTGACGACGCCCGCGCGAACACCTCGGTGTTCGCCGCCTGCCTTGGTCGAAAAACCACTGGCGATCCGTTCGCGGTCGCCAAGCGGCTTTTAATCGTCTCGCTCGGGCTTATTGACCTTCGACGTCGTAGACGAACTTGCCGGTTTTGGCCAGAATTTCGCTGCGTTTGGCGTTGCGGGCCTCCATTTCCTTGATCGATTGACTTTGCTTGTTCAGTTCGTTGACATCGTGTTTCGGGTCGTATTTGCTACCGGCCACTTGCGCGGGATAACCCGGTTTCGGTTCCCAGCAGTTACCGGCTTCCTTACATTTGGTACCGTCGTAGGCCTGGGCGGACGCCGCCAAAGTCAAAGCCAATGTTGCGCTGCTTAAGGTCAAAAAGTGTTTCATGTTGATCTCCTGATAAGTATTTGGAATTCCGGGCGCGCCAACGTCGCGACGTAGTCAATCCGGAGTGAAGCGACCTTATTTCAACCAGTCCGCCTTTTTCGGGTCGCCTTTGTAGATGTGGCGTATGAAAGCCATGATGTGCAACATTTCGTCCGTGCTGAACGTAACGTACTGAGGCCCCATCATGCCGTTGGCGCCGCCGAACAGCACCTCGAACAAACCCACGTCGGTGGCGTTGCGCGGATAGGTCCAATAGTCGTCGGCCAGTCCCGGCCCCAGCTTACCTTCCGCCTCGTGCCCGTGGCAGCCGGAACAACCGGTCATGTATAGGCTTTCGCCCTTCTTGATAGCCTCCGCGTCGCCGTTGTACGGGTTCTTACCGGTTTGCATGAATTGCTTGAACTTGTCGGTATTGCCGCCCTTCTTGGCAAAACTCAGATCCAGAGTTTCGCCGGTCAAGGCATGGCGCAGAGTGATGTCGGCCCGTGCCGTCGAGACGGCGGCAATCGCCAACATCGCGGCCACGCCGCTCAAAAAGGTTTTGTATTTCATTTGTCGATGATTCCTGTTAGTTCATGGACAAGGCGGTCTCGGGTTCGTCCAGTAGCGGAATACCTTCCGCTTCCAGCAGTTCGCCGATCTCGTCTTGCTTGTCTCTTACAATTTTGTTCAATTGCTCCAACAACGCGACTTCGCCCTTACGCACGCCGATCGAGGTGCTGTAATGGAAACCGACTTTTTCACCGTCGGCTCGCTTGTTGTCGTCCGGTATCACCGTCATCGTCAACGGGGTATTGGACGCTTTAACGTAACGCGCCGCGGCGGGCCCCCATAACACGGCGATTTCCGCTTTGCCGGTAGCCACTTCATTCACCAGCTTGTCGTTGTCGTACTTGACGTACTGATTGCGCTTGGATTTGAACCCGACCAGCTCTTGCTGATAGCTGAACATGTCGTTGTAACGGCCTATCGCCCTGAGCATGGTTTCCGCCGGCGTACCGGGCGCGAATGCGATGCGCTTGGCGGTTTTCAACGCCGGGCTGTCCCAGTTCCGCAGGTCCAAATGATCTTGCTCGCGGGTAATGAAGACATAGCCGGACCGGTAATACGGCAGCGTGGTCAGCAAACGCGGATCGCCGTGATCGACACCCATCACCACGTCGCACAAGCCTTTGTCGACGAAGTCGCGGATGAAGTAACGCGGATCGGTCCAAGTCACCGCTTCCAGCTTGCGACCCAGTTGCTCCGCAACGTATTGCGCCAGTTTGTTTTCGAAGCCTTCGCCGGCTTTGTTGGCGTAAGGCATTTCGTTTTCCGCCGTGCAGACTTTCAAGGCCGGTGGTTCGGCTTGGGCGCAGGCAGACCCGATACCCAGCGCCAACGCGGTAAAAATATGTATCGCTTTTTTCATGGTTTGGATTTCAGCGTAGGGTGGGCATGCAATACCCACCGATTCGGTCGACCAAAGGTGGGCACGATGTGCCCACCCTACGATTTACAGCGAGAACACCATCACGCCGCCGCCCATTTGGGTGTAATGCGCCAACTCCTTGAACGCACCCACCGCACCGAGACCGGCGGTTGGGTCGGCTAGGTCGAATACCAAGCCGACGCCTGGCCAGCCGCCGACACCGTAATAAATCGCAACATATTGTTTGTTGTTGTGTTTATAGGTAATCGGGTGACCGATGACGCCGGAAGGCAGTTTGAACTTCCACAGTTCCTCGCCGGTTTTGGAATGGCGCGCCTTGATGTAGCCGTCCAAGGTGCCGTAGAACACCAAGTCGCCGGCCGTCGCGGTGGTGCCGCCCCAAACCGCGAATTTCTCCTGAACTTCCCACTCCATTTTACCGGTGACCGAGTTCATCGCCTTAACTTGTCCCAAAGTGCCTTTCGGACCCGGGTACATGTTCAAAGTCGCACCGACGAAGAACTGACCCGCGCGGTAAGGCAGCATGAACGGTTCCCAGTCCATGCAGATGTGGTTGGTACCCATGAAGAACAATTGCTTGTTCGGATCGTAGGATTCGATGCCCTGGTTGTGGTAACCCATCGCCGACGGACAGATGCCGGTGGCTTGGTGGTCCATGTGTGTCGAATATTCCGGGTCGCGGATCGGCAAGCCGGTTTGCAAATCGACTTTTTTCACCCAGTTGACGGTGTCGTCGATTTTGAAGGCATTGATCAAATCGCCATTTTCACGATCCAGGGTGTAAACCAGACCGTTCCGGTCGGGGTGAGTCAGCAATTTCCGTTTTTTGCCGTTGACCACTTGCTCGGACAAGCCCATGTAGTTGACGCCGGCATAGTCCCACTCGTCGTGCGGCGTTTTTTGGTAGCCGAACTTGGCTTCGCCGGTGTTAACGTCGCGCCCCCAGATGGTCATCGTCCATTTGTTATCGCCGGGCCGCATGGTTTCGTTCCACGGCGCGGGGTTACCGGAACCGTAGTACAGCATCTCCAGGTCGCTATCGTAAGCGTACCAACCCCAGTTGGTGCCGCCGCCGATTTTCCAGGCGTCGCCTTCCCAGGTTTTTTGTCCCAAGCCAAACTGACCGTAATGCGGATTGGCGTTATTAAAGTCTCTCGCGAGTTTCAAGTCTTCGTCGGGACCGGTCGCGTACACCCGCCACGCCTGCTTGCCATCCTTGATGTTGTAGGCCGTGGCATAACCGCGCACGCCCAACTCGGCTCCGGCGGAACCGACGATGACTTTGTCCTTAACGACGAACGGCGCCATGGTCAGAGTCGAACCCATCGCGATGTCGGAATTTTCCATTTTCCACAAAACTTCGCCGGTCTTGGCGTTCAGCGCGACGATGTGACCGTCCAACTGATTCAGAAAGATCGTGGCGGGGTAATCCTTGCCCGCCGGTGCATATGCCAGCCCGCGATTGACGACGTCGCAGCAAGCCACGGCGCGAGCGGCGGGATTTTGCTTAGGCTTGAATTGCCAAAAAATCTTGTCGGGATTGTTCAAATCCAGCGCAAACACGTTATTCGGATACGGCGTATGCACGTACATGATGCCGTCGACGACCAAGGGGCCACCTTCATGACCGTTCAGTACGCCGGTCGAAAACGACCACGCAACTTTCAAATTCTTGACGTTATTGGCATTGATGTCGATCAACTCGCTGAAATGCGTGGAACTGTAGTCCTTGGTCTGCATCACCCAGTTGGTGTTTTGCTTGGACAATTGTTCAAGTTCCTTATTCGCCTGTGCCGATTGCGACACGGCCAGCGCGGCGCTCGTCAATAGAGCCGATGTCGTGACCTGCTTGGCAAATCGTGAAATTTGCATGAATCCTCCTGTGTTGTTTATGTGGGGTGCATGGCCCGACAGATCAGGTTTAAGGGAGCCTTAGATTAAAAAGCCGATGCGCCAACGACAGTCCCCACCGAAACCGAACGGGGGTGCGCTCGACTTAGGCTTGATCCGGGAACCCGCGGCGAAACCATCGCCTTTTCACATCAGCCGTCTCGATCAAGTCGCACACGAAGACTTAAGACCGGCCGTGCCATGCTGCCGCAAATGGTAAAGAAAGCCCCCCTTGCGGCGTTACGGAAGAATCCATGAAGAAACGGGGAAAATGACAAGAAAATTGTCGAGAAATATTCCCGTACAGCCACGCGACACCGCGATCAGAACAGGAAAAGCTCCCATAGTCCGAATCGACGAAAACGGGCATCATGACCACGTGCGGCATCGAAGCCGCTATGCAAACCCGGATCCGACGCACCAACGCCGCCGGCAATCCAACCCACTTTTTTCCGGCTGAACTCAGTGAATCGTAAAATCAATGTCTTGCTGGTAGACGACCACGCGGTCGTCAGAACCGGTTATAAAACCTACCTAGGTCTATCTGAACGCATCGGCGAAATTTACGAGGCGGACCGTGGCGAAACCGCCTGCCAACTCTATTCCAAGCAGACGCCGGACGTGGTGGTCATGGATTTGTCGATGCCCGGATTGGGCGGCTTCGAGTCGATACGCCGCCTGTTGAGCCGACACCCGCAGTGCCGCATCCTGGTGTTCAGCATCCACAACGAACTGGTTTACGTGACCAGGGCGATCAAAGCCGGCGCGAAAGGTTACATCACTAAAAACAACGAGCCCGACACCTTGGTGACGGCGGTGTGCACGATCGCCGAGGGCGGTACCTATGTCGATCCGGATATCGCCCAGCAGCTGGCGATCAATATGGCCGTGGACCAGGATGAAGAGACCAAGATCAAGGCCTTGTCGCCGCGCGAATTCGACATTTTCTGCCTGTTGGCGAACGGCTTGACGTCGCGGGAGGCCGCCGAAAAACTCTGCCTGAGTTACAAAACCGTTTGCAACCACGCGACCGCGATCAAGGACAAACTGGGCGTAAAAAATATGGCGGAACTGACCTTGCTGGCCAGCCGGCAAGGCATCGTCAAACCGGCGTCGGACATCAATACGGCTGTCGTCTGAGGGCGGGTATCGTTAACGCCCCCCTCTCCGCGCGGAAGAGGTTTCTGTTTTGATTTTTACGACAGCCTCCAGAGGCGAAGTGACCTCGCACTCGCCCCATCCTCGAATCCCAGCTAAAAACCGTCCCGACACGGACTCGGCGAACCTAGCTAGCGCCCGGCTGACTACGGCCAAAAAAACCGAAATTCACCGCGAATACTTAATATAATGTCGGGTCTTCACCTCACCAACAGGATAAAAAAATGGCTGATAATCTGATTGCACCCTCCATACTTTCCGCCGACTTCGCGCGTTTGGGCGAGGAAGTCGTCAACGTGTTGAATGCCGGCGCGGATATTGTGCATTTCGATGTGATGGACAACCATTTTGTACCGAATCTGACGATAGGCCCCTTGGTTTGCGACGCGTTGCGCAAGCACGGCGTGACCGCGCCGATCGACGTGCATTTGATGATTGAACCGGTCGATCGCATCATTCCCGACTTCGCCAAGGCCGGCGCCAGTTACATCACCTTCCACCCGGAAGCCTCGCGCCACATCGACCGCAGCCTGCAAATGATCCGCGACCACGGCTGCAAATCCGGCCTGGTCTTCAACCCGGCCACGCCGCTGTCCTTCCTCGACCACGTCCTGGACAAATGCGACATGATTTTGCTGATGTCGGTCAACCCCGGCTTCGGCGGCCAGTCCTTCCTGCCTTCCGCGCTGCCTAAATTGCGCCAGGTCAGAAAAATCATCGACGACAGCGGTTTGGACATCCGCCTGGAAATCGACGGCGGCGTCAACACCGCCAATATCCGCGAGATTAAGGAAGCGGGCGCCGACACCTTCGTCGCCGGTTCGGCGATCTTCGGCAAGCCCGATTACAAAGCCGTCATCGCCGAAATGCGCGCCGAATTGGCGAAAGCCCAGTAAACCGTCTCTCCGGCGAAAGGACCGAGCCCGCAACGCTTACCCAGTCCGATTCGCTTCAGTCTGTCGCCGGCTTATGGCCGGCGACAACGTCTTCGCTTGGCCGGCTCCTCTGCCCGGCTCAATGCGTGCCTGGCTCTAAGTTCACACCGCGTAATTCGTGACTTTCCCAACACCACGCGAGATCGCAGTGCTATTGAAAATCCGCCAGCCATCCCCAGACTCTTGGAAACTTTATGCCGATCCGGCAGTCAGTTGCGACACCGGCCGCGGGGCCGGCTTATTTTAACGTCAGTGAGCCATTCCTATGAATCCACAAGAACGCGATCAACTTACCCAGTTTTTGAAACCCTTGAGCGAATTCAAATTGACCGCCAAGGACGCCGAAGCCGAAGCGCTGATCGCCCAGGCAGTCGCGCGACAGCCGGATGCCGCCTACCTGTTGGTCCAACGCGCGATGTTGCAAGACCAAGCCCTAAACGCCGCGAAAGCACAAATCGCCGAGCTTCAAAACCAATTGCAGAACACGCCGCAACGCGGCGGATTTTTGCAAAACGACCCGTGGGCGCAACCGTCGGGCGCGGGCATTCCGGGTGCCGGCAGCTACCAGCCCCCTAGAACGGCGGCAATGCCGTCGCAAGCGAGCAGTTTCGGCGGCGGTTCCAGTTTTCTCGGCAACATCGCCACCACGGCGGCTGGGGTCGTGGCGGGATCGTTTTTGTTTCAAGGTATCGAAAGCCTGTTGGGGCAACACGGTAGCGGCTTCGGCGGATCTGCCTGGGGAAATCACAACGGCGCCAACGAATTGATGCCGGAACAAACCGTCATCAACAACTATTACGGCGACGACGCAATCCAGACCGCCCAAGCGGACGATAATCGCAACGACTATTTGGTCGGCGACGATAGCGGCTATGACGCCGATGCCGTCGATGACAGCGATTCCGACTGGATTTAACCAGCACAGAGACCTTTCTTCGAGCGCCCGCCGATTCGTCGGGCGCGCCTCACCGCCCCATCACCAACAATCCGTTACCGATCGCGTCAGCAAACCGGCGCAGTCAGGTCCATTGCTGCCCCCTCCGTCACCGAAATACCCGCAACTCCGGCCATTTCCAAACTCACCGGGTACTAACTTACGGCGACATTCGCACACCAATGTAAACGCGTCGCTCTAAACCCTCGAATCCTGCAAACGCAAAGTCTTTTAAGCCCCTTTTTACGATATCACCCAAAAATTCCGCTTGACTCGAATTTGAGAATCATTATCATTTGTAACCGACAGTGTTCTCTCGTCCTGTCACGCCGCACCTGCACAACTTGAACACGTTAAACAGCGTGCGGCGTTTTTGATCATTTCCAAAGTTTGCGGAGGCATCATGTTCGACGATCAACTATCCAGCCCGGCCCACGGCCGTGAATTGACGCAGCTACACACGATGACCTGCTTGCTAATGACCCAATTCATCAACGGCCGGCATTGTCCGAAACTAGCGCACCGCATCGTCAGCCAGCTGGCGCTGCTGTTAAGCCATCCGCAATTGGACCATACCGCCGCCAGTCGCGATATGTATTTACAGCTGCACGACCACTGGCAGCGAGTGACGGGCTTATTGCTTGATCGGCGGGACGGCGGCCTGCCGCGATACCAGTAAATTCGTCGCGACCCATTCCGGAAGAAACCTATGAATGAAACCAACACCAACCCAACGGCAAAAACCGCCGGCGCCAATGCCGAGGCCTTGCGCAACCGACCGCGACTGAACAGTCGCGCGCTGTTCGGCGCCCAAACCGAGATCGTCATTGAGCACCAAGGCGAAGAATACCGACTGCGCATTACCAGCAACGGCAAACTGATTTTGACCAAATAGCGCGTTCCATCCACCTCAGCCAGCCACCCTCCGGTAGCCAGCCGATCTTTTCCACCCTTGACGGAGAGGCTGTCATGTTACCGACCCACCGCTTACGTTCGCTATCCTGCCTGGCGCCGATGCGCTTTTTGCCGGCCGAGCGTCCGTATCAATCCGCGGCCATCACCGCACGCACCGCTGAAATCAACGAAAGCGGCTTAGGTTTGGTTTTGGCAATCGGACTGCATCTGACCTGGTTCGGCTTGATGCCGAACAGTGATACCCAACCATCGCCGACGCCGCCGCGCCCCATCATGGTGGAATGGATCAATAGCGCCCAACCGGCATCGAAGCCGCCGCAAGTCCAGCCAAAACCGCCGGTCCCGACACCGGCCAAGGCGGTCAACAAAACCAAGGCCGCCGCCAAACCGCTCAAGCAACCGCGTCTAATCGCGGCGGCCAACCATGAATCCGCCGCAAGCGTCGCGCCGGAACCCATACCGGAATTGCCGCCCGCCGAATCCGCGCCAAACCCCGCAATCACCCCTTCGGCGCCCGCGCCGACGTCCGCGCCAGCGGAAACCGCCACCGCCTCCGCGCCGTTGAGCCTACCGAACCTGAACGCCGATTATCTAAACAATCCGGCGCCTACCTACCCCCCCGCTTCTCGCCAACTGGGCGAACAGGGCAAGGTTCTGCTCCGGGTCCTGGTCAACGGCGGCGGCGGCGTCGACCAAGTCACGTTGCGAAAAACCAGCGGCTACGACCGCCTCGACCAAGCCGCGCTGGAAACCGTCAAACAATGGCGTTTCGTACCGGCTCGACGCGGCGAACAAGCCGTCTCCGCCTGGGTCGTGATACCCGTTTCATTCTCTCTGGAAGGATAAACCATGGAACTCAACCAAAGCCTCAATCACTTTCTGAGCCAAACCGACAGCGTCGGAGCCGGCCTGTTCGGCCTGCTGCTGACGATGTCGGTGGCCAGTTGGTATTTCATCGTCGTGAAAGCGTGGCGCGCGGTGCGCGTGCGGCGCCAGGCCGACGACTTTCTTCGCCGCTTCTGGAACGCTGACACCTTATCCGAGGTCGCGAGCCAGGTGCGAGGCCGCGATCCATTCAGCAACCTAACCCGGCATGCGCTGGCGGCCAGTCAGCACCACGCCCGCCACGGCCACGGTTTGCAGCAAGCCGGCTCGGCGAGCGACTTCCTGACCCGAGCGATGCGCCGCGCCATCGACGAAGAAACCGCCCAACTGGAGTGGGGCCTGACCGCGCTTGCCTCGATCGCCAGCACCGCGCCTTTCGTCGGCCTGTTCGGCACGGTGTGGGGGGTTTATCACGCGCTGGTCGGTATCGGTCAAGGCGGGCTGGCAACCTTGGACCAGATCGCCGGACCGGTCGGCGAGGCGCTGATCATGACCGGCCTGGGTTTGGCGGTCGCGATTCCGGCGGTACTGGCCTATAACGACTGCGTGCGCGGCAATCGCCTGTTGCTGTCGCGCCTGGACGGCTTCGCCCATGATCTGTTTGCCTTCCTGACCACCGGCAGCGCGCTGAATCCGGGCCAGATCCCCACTCAGCCCATCGGCGCGGAACTGGCTTACGTTGGCGGAGAACACTAATGGCTTTCGGCGGCTTCGACAAACAGGGCGCCGGCGGCCACACCGTGTCGGAAATCAACATGATCCCCTTGATCGACGTAATGCTGGTGCTGCTGGTGATTTTCATGATCACCGCGCCGATGATGACCCACGCGGTGAAAATCGACCTGCCCAAGGCCAGCAGCATTCCGCAACGGCCCGAGCAACCGCCGATCGCGCTGTCCATCGACGCGGACGGAGGGATATTCTGGAATCGAGACGCGATCGACCGCGACGAATCTCGGCGGCGCCTGACGGAAATCGCCCAGTCGCCCGAACAGCCGGAACTGCATGTGCGCGCCGACCAAAACGTGCCGTACCGTTTCGTCGCCGAGACCTTGGCCGATGCCGCCAAGGCCGGCGTCACCCGAATCGGTTTCGTCTCCGAGCCGGAAAAACCTTAACCCGCGCGGCCGGACCGCGATCCGGCCAACCCGCCACCCAGCCTTCGCCCGCCAGGTAGCCGAATACTCGAGGACAACGCTAGTCTCACGGAGCACGCATGCGAATTCCGATGTTATCCGTACCGCTCCCGGCGCGGAACCCGAGCACTGATGGCAAGGCTGCCGCGAACCGCCGTTTGAACAGCGCGGCGGTCGTGACTGCGACGGATGCCGACCAGGATAGGTCGGCCGACAAGGATGTCACCCTTCCGTTTGCCGCCAAGCCATCGAACGGCCCGACGACGCCATGGCGTCTCCGGCTGATAGAGAAAGTACCGATTTATTAATGCTACTTTGTCAGATTCTCGGTAGTGCCCGTCATTTCGGCAGGGATTGCCGAAATCCAGACCTCACGGACGGATCGAAGCTTGCCATCCATGGCACTGGATGCCCGCGTCCCGGCGGGCATGACGGCATTGCTTAAATCTGACAAAGTAGAATTAACCCGGCCCTTATAAACACCGTTCGCCCCGAGCCTGTCGAAGGGCACGCCAGCCTGGGCTTAGCCGAACCCAGCCCGAACGGAAATACCCGTGATAGATGGGGCCACTTTATAAATCGGATTGGCCGACCGGCCAACTTGACGACGACACGGCCCAAACGGCCTGTCGACATTATTTGACCTTAAACCCCGTCAGCCCCCTAGCCAGCGTGCCAGGCAGCCAGCGATTCCGACTGCTTGCGACAACACATGGTTGACATACACGAATTTTCGACGATACCCGGCGTCCGACGCCGCTATCCGAAGCCTCTGCCCAAGCGAGATGCGCGGCATTGCCGGCTGTGCCTGATGCTGTGGCTGTTGGCCGGTCCGACACACGCCGAAGAGCCTTCCACGGACGCGGCGGAAGACCTCGAGCTACCGACCGTCACGGTCAAATCCGCCGCAGAAGTCAAAAAGACCGCCTCAGCCGGTACCCAATCGACGATAGACGCGGCGACGATAGAGCAACGCATGGTCCGCGACATCAAGGATCTGATTCGCTACGAACCCGGCGTCAATGTCGGCAGCGATCCGCAGCGTTTCGGCTCGACCGGCTTCACGATACGCGGACTAGGCGGCAACCGGGTATTGATGCAGATCGACGGCGTGCGCCTGCCGGACAGCTTCAGCATCGGCTCGTTCGCCAATTCAACCCGCAACGCGGTGGACATGGACGCGCTGAAAGCGGTCGAGATCGTACGCGGCAGCGGCCCGGCGGCCTATGGCGGCGACGCGCTGGGCGGCACCGTCAATTTCGTCACCAAGGACCCGCGAGACTATTTGAAGGTATTCGGCAAAACCAGCTATACCGGCCTGAAATTGCATTACAACACCACCGATAACCAATTCAGCCAAACCGGCACCGCCGCCGGCGCGCTGGGCGGCTGGGAGGGATTGGCGGTGTTCACCCACAGCCACGGCAACGAAACCGACAACCAAGGCGGCATCGACAGCCGCGATGCGCGGCGAACCCTGCCCAGCCCGCAAGACAATCAGGGTTACAACCTGCTGGCTAAATTGCTGTACCGCTTCAACGACGACAACGTGCTGCGGATCAGCGGCGAATGGCTGAACAAAGTCTCGGAGTTCGACGCGTTGTACGGCCAGAATCTGGACATCAGCAACCGCTTCGTCAACCGGATGTTGACCGACGACGACCAATCGCGTTGGCGACTGGCACTGGACCACACGCTGAAAGCCGTGCAAACGCCGCTGTTCGACCAAGTCTTCTGGCAGTTTTACACGCAACGCTCGGCCACCCGCCAGGTCACTTTTCAGGACCGGACCTCCAATGCCAACGGCCACGTATTGGTCGAGCGCATCTTCGATTTCGATAACCAGGACTTCGGCGGCCAACTGCGACTTGACAAGCATTTCCAGTTCGCCGTCGGCGAGCACGACCTGCAATACGGCGGCCAGATCAGCAAAAACAGCGTGGCCCAGCAGCGCGACGGCACCCTAACCTGCCTGACCGGCAAACCGCGTCCGCCGCGCCAGGGCGGCGTCACGCCGGAGTGCGGCAACGGCAAGGGTACCGTCACCCATACGATACTGCCCGACGAATTTCCGGTGCGCGACTTTCCGCTCAGCACCGTTACCAAGGCCGGCGCTTACCTGCAGGACACGATAGGCCTATTCGACCGGCGCGTCGAACTGATCCCCGGCGGCCGTTGGGAATACTACCGGCTATTGCCGCAAAGCGACTACCTGTTCGAAAAGGCTTCGGCCCAAGCCGTCGCGGAAGGCGCGGCCCCCATCGTACCGACCATTAAGGACGCCGAAGCCTTTCTACCCAAATTCGGCGCGCTACTGCATTTGAACGCCACCTTCACGCTGCACGGCCAATATAGCCACGGCTTCCGGGGTCCCAACTTCAGCGACAGCAATCTGGGCTTTACCAATGCCACTTTCGGCTACACCACGATACCCAACAGCGCCTTAACCCCGGAAACCAGCGTCGGCGCCGAAGTCGGCTTGCGCGGCCAGGGCGGCGCCGGCCAATTCGACGCGACCTTGTTCCGCAACGACTACGAGGACTTCATGTACGACGCGACCATCTGCGATCAAGGCAGCGGCTGCCAATACCTGACCTTTCAAACCGTCAACAGCCCCGATCCGATCCGCATGCAAGGCGTCGAATTCAAGAGCCAAGTATTTCTGGATTGGTTTTGGCCCGAACTGTCCGGCGCTAGCCTGCTGCTGAGCGGCTCCTACACCGAAGGTACCAATCTGCGTAGCGGCCGGAGCGACGATGTCGCGTTGCGTAAGATCAGTCCTATCAAGGGCGTGGTCGGCCTGCGTTACGATCGAGCCGCCGGCGATTGGGGCGGCGAACTGATCCTGACCCTGGTCGGCCCCAAACAGGCGGCCACGGCGCCGGCCGACGCCAGCTATTTGACCAGCGGCTACGGCGTCGTCGATTTCAACGCCTATTACCGGATCAATCCGCACGTCAGCCTAAACCTGGGCGTGTTCAACGTCTTCGACAGCCGTTACATCGATTGGGAAGACGTGGACACCCAGGAAAGCAATCCGCACCGGAATTTGGGTCCGTTCGCCAATGCCGACATCCGCGACCGCTATTCCCGGCCCGGCCGCAACCTCGGCATCACGCTGAAAATCGCTTACTGAAGAGAACCACGATGAATCATAGCCACCGGGCCAACGGCCCGAAAAAACAACTGGAAGCCTTGTTCGACGAACTGTTGCACCACGACGGCTTCGGCGAACTGCGCGTGGAAATGCGCCTGCTCAAGCGCGGCCAGAAGGAAGTCATCATTCATTGCGGCAAGCAATACCGCTATGTCGTGGATTTCCAGTCCCGCTACCGGCCGCCGACGGAACTCGCCGCGCCGCCGCGCGAGCGGGCTGGCCTGGACGAAACCTCATGAGTTTTTCCCATCCGCCACCGCCGATGGCGTCAGCCATCGTGGATCGCCGGCTCGGGGCCGAAGCGGCGGATCGTATATTCGGCAATACCCGCGCACCGTCTTCCTGGCGAAGAGCTGCGTTCACATTCATTCAAAGGACATTACCCATGAAACACTTGCATCAATCGACCCTGATCGCCAGCCTGCTGGCCGTTGCCGGCATCGCCAACGCCGATTACACCAACAATCCCGATCCCTACGCGGCCGGCTACGGCTTCGACACCCCCAGCGAAGCCGCTTGGGGCGGTTGGGATCGCGGCGACACCGGCACGCTCTACGCGGAATGGGACACCTTCGTCGACAGTTCCTACCCCGGCACTCGCACCGCCGCGCCGGACGTCGGCAGCGCCGGCACCAGCAATGCCAATCTGGCCTGGAACAGCGGCACCTTCGTGGCCGGCTCGGGCAATCTGTACAGCTTCAGCGTCGTCGAAAACTTCGTCGCCTCGCTGAGCGGCAGTACTTCCGGCGCCACCCGCGCGGTGCTGCAATTCGAAACCTGGGGCGTCGAAGCCAATTACTCCAGCATTCTGCTCAACGGCGAGGCGCCGACCTATACCGCGCAGACCTACTACGATCCGGCCTACGACAGCTCGTTCGGCGCGGTCGCGCTGGTGCAGTATCTGGCCTTTTGGGATCTGCCGACCGCGGCGGCCAGCTATCAATTCACGTTCGGCAGCGCCGAACCCAGCCTGAGCCTGGGCCAAGTGGCAATCGACATCGGTCCGCTGACTACCTCGGGCGGACCGATTTCCAACGTGCCGTTGCCGGCGGCGGTTTGGATGTTCGGTACCGGTCTGATGTCGCTGCTCTACGCGAACCGCCGTAACTCCCTGGCCGCTTGATGCGACCGCCGCCTTGCGCGAGCCCCCCGCCGCGCAAGGCGGCCCCTTCCTCGACCTGTAGGAGAATCGCTATGCTAAACACTCAATTGACCCAAGACGCCACCGCGCCGGACACCTTAAAAGCCGCATGGCGCGAATTGCTGAGTTGCCGGCCGCACCTGCGGATACGCGACGCGGCCGCCACGCTGGGCGTCAGCGAAGCGGAACTGTTGGCCACGGGCTGCGGCGACAACGTCATCCGGCTGCAAGCCGGCGACTGGCCGGCGCTGCTGAGCGGCGTCGCCGCACTGGGACCGGTGATGGCGCTGACCCGCAACGCCGCCGCCGTCCACGAAAAAACCGGCGAATACGCTCGGCCGCAAGCCCACGGCCGGCTGGCGATCGTCGCCGGCCGCCGCATCGACCTGTGTCTGGCGCTAAGCGACTGGTATTGCGCTTACGCGGTCAGCGAAGCGTCGGCCGACGGCCCGCGCCGCAGTCTGCAATTCTTCGGTGCCGACGGCGAAGCCATCCACAAGATATATCTATTATCCCAACCCTTAAAGACCGTTCGCCCCGAGCCTGTCGAAGGACGAACGACCTCGGGCTTAGACGAACCGAGCCCGAACGGAATGCCCTCGAGCAATCGGGCCGGGGTCATAAACCAAGGCGCGAATATCCAAGCCTATCGGGATTTAGTCGAGCGCTTTCGCGCCGCCGATCAATCGGCACGGCTGGAACTGCCCGCCACCGCGCCCGGCGCGCCGTGGCTAAACCCGCAGCCGGAGTTGCCGGCCCAATGGCAGCGCTGGACCGCATTGTGGCGCCACGCCGAAACCCGGCAAGCGGCCGCGTGCCTGCCGGCCGGGCTGTTTCGGGATTTCGTCGGTCAACTGGCGCAAGCCTTGCTGCCTATCCACATCCTGACCGCCAGCCGCGCCGCGTTGCAAGTCCATGCCGGCCCGGTGCAAAACCTGCGGATTACCGGTCCCTGGTTCAACATCCTCGATCCCCAGTTCAATCTGCATTTAAACGAGACCGCCATCGATCACTTGGCGATCGCCGAACTAGCCTTCCGCCACCAACGCTTTAGCGGCCTGCTGCTGCGCGACGGCGCCGGCCGAACCGTCGCGGCGCTATGCGGCGAATTCGACGAAGACGCCGGCGAGAGTCCGCCGTGGCGCGACTTCCTGGCGGCACTACAGCGCTCGGCATCCCCAAGACCAACCCAGGTCTAGCCCGACCACTTTGTCATTTTTTCCCGGAGAACTTTTATCATGAACCACCCAAACATCGATCTCGACCAAGTCCGCGCCGCCTGTCAAGCCCTGCCGCAAAGCTTCGACTCGGTGCTGATGGCGACCGTCGGCGCCGCCGGCGAACCGGAAGCCAGTTACGCCGCCTACGTGCGCCACGACGGCGACTACTACATCTACGTCAGTGAACTATCCGCCCATACCCGTAACCTGCTCGACAACGGCAAGGTCTGTCTGCTGTTCGTCGAGGACGAAACCAAGGCCGCGCACTTGTTCGCCCGCCAGCGCGTGACCTACCACTGCGCCGCCGCCGAAATCGACCGCGATACCGCATCCTTCGAATACCTGATGAGTCTGTTCGAGGAAAAATTCGGCGCCTTCATCCGCCAATTGCGAAAAATGCAGGACTTTCATTTGTTCCGGATACGGCCGCAACGCGGCAGTTTCGTGCAAGGTTTCGCCAAGGCGTTCGCGATCGAAGGCGACGACTTGGCGCAAATCCGCCACGTCAACGACGTCGGCCACCAGACCCGCAAACCGGCCGAAGCGCCGGCATAGGCGGAGCGACTTTAGCCGCGAGCGAGGCAGCCTATCGATCCTGCCATTAAATACCGTTCGTCCTGAGCCTGTCGAAGGGCGAACTACCTCGGGCTTCGACGAGCCCAGCCCGAACGGAACACCAGGGATAAATAGGGCCTAATGAATGAATCAAACGAAAAACCGAACATGAAACAGACTACATCCCTATTGATCCGGCCTAGTGAAGTTTTAATATCCGTTCGCCTTGAGCCTGTCGAAAGGCGGCTTGTACTTCTACCAAATCAGCACGAACGGTTCACACAGTTAAGGGCCGGATCAATAAGCCATAAACTTGCGCGAACCGCCTGCGCGGCCCTCTTTTGGCTAACCGCCGCCGCGCCGGCCGACGCCGCCGGGCCGGGCCGCATCGTCTCGGTCGGCGGCGCGCTGACCGAAATCGTCTACGCCCTAGACGGCGCCGAGCGTCTGGTCGGCGTCGACAGCACCAGCCTGATCCCGGCCGCCGCCCAGGCGCTGCCGCAAGTCGGCTACATGCGCACGCTGTCGGCCGAAGGCGTGTTGTCGCTAAAACCGGATCTGGTGCTGGCCAGCGCCCACGCCGGCCCGCCGGCGGTGCTGGAGCAATTGCGCGCGGCCGGCGTGCAAATTCAAACGCTAGCCGAAGACTATTCCGCCGCCGGCATCGCCGCCAAAATCGGCGCGATCGCCGCGTTGCTGGAACAGCCCGAACGCGGCCGGGAACTGGCCGATCAAGTGCAAGCCGACTTCGATCGACTGGCGCAATGGCGCTCGCAAAGCCGTGAATACCCCAAAGTGCTGTTTTTGATGGCGGTGGCTCACGGCGCGCCGCTGGCTTCGGGACGCGGCACCGCCGCCGACGCGGTATTAACGCTGGCCGGCGCCGCCAACGCCGCCGGCGAACTGCAAGGCAACAAACCCATCGGTACCGAAGCGATGGTCGCCGCCGCGCCGGACGCGATTTTGTTGACCGACGTCGCCGCCAACGCCATCGGCGGCCTGGAAGCGTTCTACCGGCAACCCGGCATCGCCCACACCCCAGCCGGCCGGCAACGTAAAGTCTTTATCGTCGATACCCTGGCCTTGCTCGGCTTTGGCTTGCACAGCGGCCAGACCGTGCTGGAACTGGCCAAACGGCTGCACGGCGAACCGGCAGTTGCCGCCGACGCGGGGGCAGGCCGATGACCGTCCATGCCGCGATGGCGACGGCGGGACCGCGTCTTCGGCTGAAACCGGCCATGAGCCGCGCCGGCCTGTGCTGGCTGCTGGCATTGCTGCTGGCCGTCGTCGCCTTGGCCTCGCTGGGCAGCGGCGCGGTCGCCATCTCGGCCGGCCAGGCCGCCGCCATCGTCGCCGACCGCTTCGGTATCGCCCTACCCTGGCCCTTCGGCACCGACCAGCAAGCGGTGCTGCTGGCGATCCGCGCGCCGCGCCTGGTGTTGGCTTTGCTGGTCGGCGGCGCCTTGGCCGCATCCGGCGCGGCGATGCAGGGCTTGTTCCGCAATCCGCTGGCCGATCCGGCCTTGATCGGCGTTTCCAGCGGCGCGGCGCTGGCCGCGGTGGCGGTCATCGTGTTGCGCGACAGTCTGTTCGGCGCCGTGGCCGGCGCATTCGGCGCCTATTTATTGCCGGTCGCGGCCATCGCCGGCGGTTTTGGGGTCAGTTGGCTGGTGTACCGGCTGGCCGACAGCGGCGACCGGCTGGACGTAGCCTCGCTGTTGTTGTCCGGCATCGCCATCAACGCGCTGGCCGGCTCGGCCACCGGCTTACTGGTCTATCTGGCCGACGACGACCAGTTGCGCAGCTTGACCTTCTGGAGTTTGGGCAGCCTGAACGGCGCCGGTTGGGACGGCGTTGCCATCGGCGCGCCGTTTTTACTGGCCAATCTGCTGCTGTTGCCGTGGCTGGCCGATGCCTTGAACGCCTTGCTGCTCGGCGAGGCCGAAGCCGGCCATTTGGGATTTCCGGTCGAACCCATCAAAACCGGCGTGGTGGCCTTGGTCGCGCTCGGCGTCGGCGCGGCGGTGGCCTTGTCCGGCGTGATCGGCTTCGTCGGTCTGGTGGTGCCGCATCTATTGCGGCTGGCACTGGGCCCGGATCACCGCTGGCTGTTGCCGGCGTCGGCGCTGCTCGGTGCCTTATTGTTGATCTGCGCCGATGATCTGGCCCGCAGTTTGGCGGCACCGGCCGAAATCCCGATCGGCATCGTCACCGGCCTGCTCGGCAGTCCGTTTTTTCTGTGGCTGCTGTTCCGGCAAAAACTGATGGGTCATTAAAATGCTGCAAACCATAGACCTGAGCCTGCGCGTCGGCGCGAAAACCTTGCTGGACGGCGTGACGCTGGCACTGCGCCCCGGCGAAGTGCTGGCCGTGGTCGGCCCAAACGGCGCCGGCAAATCCAGCCTGTTGCGGGCCATCAGCGGCGAACTGGCGCCGTTCGCCGGCCAAGTGACGATGAACGGCCGGCCGCTGGCGGAATGGCCGCCGCAACAGGCGGCCTTGCTGCGCGGCGTGTTGCCGCAAAGCGCCGGACTGGCATTCCGCTTCACAGCGCGCGACGTGGCCTTGATGGGCCGCAGCCCGCAACGCAAAACCCACAGCGCCGCGCAAAACCGGGCCATTGCCGAACAGGCGCTGGCGATGACCGATACCGGCCATCTGGCCGAGCGCATCTACACCACGCTGTCCGGCGGCGAACGCCAACGAGTGCAACTGGCGCGGGTGCTGGCGCAAATCTGGGAACCGCAAGACCCGCTGCATCGCTATTTGTTGCTGGACGAACCCACCTCGGCGCTGGACCTGGCCCATCAGCACGCGGTGCTGGCCATCGCCCGCCGCTTCGCCGACGAACAACAGGCCGGGGTGTTGGCGGTCTTACACGACCTGAATCTGGCCGCGCTGTACGCCGACCGTATCGCCCTGCTGCATCAAGGCCGGCTGGCCGCCATCGGCACGCCGGCGCAAACCCTGAACAGCGAGCTGATCCGGCAAGTATTCGCCTACCCGGTCAGCATCAGCCGTCATCCGCAAAACCCGGACGCGCCGTTGGTGATTCCGCGGCGGCAAGTGGTACCAGGCGTTCAGGAGCAATGAGTGATTAACCGAGCCTTCAAATACCGTTCGCCCTGAGCCTGTCGAAGGGCACACCGCCAGGGGCTTAGCCGAGCTCAGCTTAAACGGAATACCCTTGATCAATAGGGCCGGAGCCACGTGACAGGCACTCGATTACCCGGAATACCCGGTTTAGCGTGTTCGGAGGAATACGTTAACAACGCCGCCAGGGAAGGCGGCACCTTACAATTCGATGCCACGGATTTATCCGGCATGACAATGGTGTTATTGGGAGTAAAATCTAATAAACCGGCAGCGGACTCTAGCCCGGCTGGAAGCGGTCGATCCAGTGATTCAATGACACCGATTGCTCCGTTACCGGTCATCAGTTTTGAACTCTGAATGGTATACAGAAAGGAAAATTTCATGTTGACCCATCAGTTATTGCAAAAATGCGTGTTTTTTTGGTGATATACGGAAATTGTTTAGTTACTAGTTAGGGTTACATGCAAACATTGATCCCATACTTTCCGATCATCGGGCCTGCCTTAGCTGCTTTTGTGGCAATTCTTGGTTGGGGCGTGTCGCATTATTTGAGCGTCAGCAAAGACCAAAAAGCAAAACAGCGTGATATGAGAATCCAGTTTTTGCTTGAGGCATACCGGAGGCTTGAAGCTGCTGCAAATCGCCCAGAATCTGGAAAGGAAGAACAAGATAAGTTTGAATCGGCGCTTGCCGACATTCAATTGCTCGGAACAAAAACACAAATCGAAGAATTGATGCGCTTCCTTGAGCAGTGGAACTCATCAGAAGGCAATGCTTCAATCAATCCTTTACTTGAGCTTCTGAGAACACACCTTCGGGAAGAACTTGGCCTCGAAAAGGAAATTCCTGGCATCAAGATATTTCGCTTTAAGAATCGCCACCCTAACACGGCGCTCAAGCGGGACGCGCCGAAAAGCCGCCGCGCCCCTTAGCTTGGCGTTAGGTAGGTAGAAGGAATATGAACGACTCTACATGGGAAAGGCAGCGTGCATTCCTGAATGCGGTTCCAGAAAGCGAACGTATTAGGATTCAGAAAGAGAACCACGAAGAAGCCGAAAAGCTCTATAAAGAATTTACAGAAGCCTTTAGCAAAGATATGTGCGATTCCTGTGGAAAGCCGATCAGCACTTTTTCTAACGAAAGCCCATGCTTCCATTGGCTGTTGAGACCAGGGAAGGTAAAAAAAGATCATATTGAAAATATTCTTAAAATAAAGGGTTATTTCAGGTGTGCAGCGTATATAAGATGGGTAACTAACTTCGACAGCCACTTCAAAAATATCAATAACTTATCTCTGGAAGGAAACGCAGATGCGCTATTCCATTGGTCGGCTAAATACAAACATCTAAAATGGACATTCTGGTGTACTAGAAATGACTACGCCGGGCATAGTAATCAGCCTCCTCACTTCCATTTTGAAATGCGCCTAGATAAAAATTCATTTATAAAATTCAACGATTTTCACATCCCTTTTACAGACGAAGACCTGTTCACCATTCGTTCCCACGAAGATCCGGAATCTCCAGTCAAACAAACATTTGGATTCCATGGGGCAGGACTAGAAGAAGCTTTTTCTGTCGATCCAGAAAAGCTTATGGAGGGGCTAACTATAACAGACAACCAAGAGGAAGCGGTTTACCACCTACATACTGTCATTCATTCGGAAGATGGCTTACCTTCTGAAGTGATCAACCAAGCCTTGGCTATAGCGAAGGAGAAAAAAGTTCCAGTAGCCACTATTATTCGTGAACTTGGATATGAGGCTAGCGTTACTATCGAACCGGCAGAGTCGTTAATCACAAAAGAATGCAGAAGTAATCCAAGGCAAAAAAAAGATGCCTAACAATCGCATAAACTCGAACCACAAAAAGCCACATTGCGCTCCGCTTTTTGCGACCGGTTGTGAGAGGCGCTAGAACAAAAAAGAGCGAAGGCAGATGATGAATAAAGACACTATTTATGGAATAAGCATTCTTTTGACGTTTGTAATTGGAGTTTGGAATTTTATCCATAACTGGCGCGCAGCCAAAAAGACAAGCTTTATCAATACTGTTACAGCCCAGCGCATAAAATGGCTCGAACAGATGCGCCAAGATGTAGCGAGCTTTGTCGGGCTCACTCATAATTGGGCGATGTCTACCGAAAATGAGCAGGAAGGTAAAGCAGATTGTCTGAAAGAATTGGATCGCCTCAGATATGTCATTCGGCTGAGGTTGAATCCAGACGATACTCCAGACAGAAAAATCGCAGCACTCATTAAAGAAATTCCTGATTTAACTCACGAATCGCGTAGAGATAAGCTCAAAGACAAATTGGAGGAGCTCACTATAGCCACACAGGAAATGCTTAAAAATGAGTGGGAAAACGTGAAACGGGAATCCCTTGAAGGCGCAGTAAAGGATATTAGAGGCAAGTCAAGATAAATATTCTAACGAGGCAAACTAAACGGGTGTGAACCCGTAAAGCAGAATGCTCCAGCTATTCCGCCGAACGATGGAAACACGAGTTACCGAATATGCATTTTGAATGGGATCCCAAAAAAGCCGTAATAAACCAGCGTAAGCATGGCGTCACCTTTGAAGAGGCGAGCAGCGCGTTACGTGATGTATTTTCGGCAACTACTCACGACCCCGATCATTCGAACGACGAGGAGCGTTTTATTACATTCGGCATTTCTTCCCAAGGACGTTTGCTCACGGTATCGCATACCGAAAGAGGTGTTGCAATTCGCATAATATCGGCACGACTAGCCACAAACATTGAGAGGCAAATTTATGAAGAAGGTTAAATCAGAAACGGCAGATGAGCTTCGACCGGAATATCAACGTTCGGATTTCGGTGAGATCGTGCGCGGCAAGTATGCGAACCGAATTAAGGAGGAAACCAATGTGGTACTCCTTGATCCGGATATTGCAGAGGCTTTTCCGAATGATGAGGCGGTGAATAAAGCACTTCGGTATTTGCTGGAAGTGGCGAAAACATCAAGCAGCTTAACCCAGCGCTCCAACGATCTTGGTTAGCGCCGTTAGCTAGGATGGACAAGGTTTTCTGCCCGCGCGGATTTGAATGGTGGGCAATTTTGTCGCCCCACCTTCTGCTCGCGACATCCGCCGGCTCAGATACCGGGGAGCTCGCGAACCGCACGGAATCGCTCCGGTTTTTTCGACGGCCGCATCCTTAGAGCCAACCGGCTCGGCCGCTGTCCAGCAATACTAGGTCGGGCAAAGCCACCTTGCCCATGCGCCCCCGTCGATAGCCGGCTAGCTTGCCGCCGTTGTCGAATACCGCCCCAGACGCCCGGAGTGCGGCGCCACGGGCTACCCGGTACGCGCTGACCGCTGAATTTTCCGCGCGGTAGCGCGGGTAAACCGTACGGTGGAACGCTTTAACCGTACGGTGGAAGCCGGCGATGGCGCGGTCGGGCGACTCGACCGTGCGTTCTGACGCCTGGAATGCGCGGTGGAACCGACCGAGCGTACGGTGGACTCGATTTACCGTGCGGTGGGCTGATTTTCCGGCGCGGTGGAACCGAAATACCGCGCGACTTTCCGGACCGGCGAAAGCGTGCGGCGAAATCCACGCGCCGCGATTGCCAACGATGGCCGCGAACGCGGCTTGGCCGGCAGCGCCGATACCGGAATCGGTCCGGACCTTGTAGCCTCTAGGTATATCCGCTGGCCGGTCGGCGCGGAGCTGCGACAATTGGTCTCACCCCAGTGATGCGCAAGCTGATCTACAATCCACTAAGACTTAGCTTATTCGCTAGTCTAAATCCTCTCTTCTTATCATCACTTCTCCGCTATTGACCAGCCTCCGCGCTAACGGTCAATCCCGGCGCTGTCCTTTTTTAAGGAGTCTTACCATGGCTAAATCCGATTATTTACCCCGCTCCGATGGCGAGCTGCTGCTTTGGCATGATCGTTTTAAAGACAATCTGATCGCATTAAAGGAAAAATTGGGCTTGTCCGATGACGATATTGCGGTGATCGTCAACGATAACGAGGCTTTGCACAGCAAAATTGCCGCTTCCAACATCAGCGCGGCGGCGGCTCAGCATGCCAATGCGGAGAAAACCGCGGCCTGTATTCAGTCGGGCGGTCATACCCGGATTTTGGCTAGGCGCATTAAAACGCTGAGCAACTATACCCAAGCCATCGGCAATCTGCTGGGCATCATCGGCAGCGAGTCCTCTCAGGATTTATCCGAGGCCAAACCGGTATTGAAAGCGATCGATCAAACCGGCGGGGTTGTGGAATTTAGTTTTTTGAAGGGCGGCAGCGACGGCATCAATTTGTACTGCCAGCGCGATAACGACGCGGAGTTCATGTTTCTGGCGCGGGAAACCCAGACTCACTTTATCGATAACCGCGCTCTGTTGGTACCGGGCAAGCCGGAATTGCGTCGCTATACGGCGGTGTATGTGCAAAAAGACCATGAAGTCGGCCAGTTCAGCGACGAATTGGTGGTCAATTGCGCGCCGTGACCGAAGGGATCGCGTTTGTGTTGCGCTACCCTGGCGCGGGTGAGCCGTGCATGCCGCGTCGGGGCCGGTTGGCTTAACGGGTTTGGCGGACTAATCGCCGCGCCTAAATTAAGTTTATCGGGGCTGACGACAATGACTCGTTTCGCCCCGCCGCCAATCCTAGCGAATCAACATGGAGTAAGGCCTTCACGCTCGCCGATAAGCGGATATCCGCCGCCAGGGACGGCAAACTCCCTCTCTGCGGCTCCTGGATGTCGGCTTTCGCAGCCATACCCATAACAAAAAAACCAGCGAAAAATTTTTGAAAGCCGCCGCCTCGGGTTTGGCGGCGGCGTTGGCTAAGCGGCTGCTTTAGTTCAACGGCGGTATGGTCGCCGCGAAATCCCTAATCCAGCCAGTGCCGAAGCAAACAACCAGAAGGCCGCGGGTATCGGTACGGTATTGACGGTGATCGAAGCGTTTGCCGTTAACACATTGCCGTTGGACAGCGTGTCGGTGTCGGGATCGAATGCGGGATTGAACGGGCTGCGGGCGAATAAGTCGTAGGTCAGTACGATCTGGCCGTAGCTAGTCCCTTGAGCGGCATCGTCGGCAATTTTAAAGCGGCCTAATCCGGTTTGGTTGCTGTCATCGAACGATTGTCCCCAGGCCGTACTGGCGCCAAAGCCCGGCCCTACGACGAAGAAATTATCGGGTGCGCTGATAAAGTCGGTAAAGGTACCCGGCGAGCTTGAGGATTGAAATTCCGCGCCGGTCACGACCAGAAAGTTTTGGGTATTGGTCAGTAGGAAACCCCAGCCCACGGTATCGCCTCGGTAACCTACGATTGCGCCATTGGCGGGCTCCAATTGGAATGCGGTCGAGGCCTGGGTGCTTGGCAGTATGAATAACAAGCCGGCTAACAAGAATATGCGTTTCATCATCAGAATATCTCCGAATTAACAATTAGCGGAATTGATTGGTCAAGGTTTTAGATCCGGATACTTCGCCGTCGTTACTGCTAAACGGAATGCTGACTTTAAATCTGGCGACGTTAGGGCAACCGTTGAAGTTGATGCTGGCCGTACCGCTCACCTGCGCGCCGGCCGGGATATTGCCAACGCCCAATGGGAAACTGGCTGGCGTGGTCACGGTTGGAGTACAAGCCGCGCCGGCGACTTGAGTGAGATTCAATGCGTCGATTTGGGCGTTTTCCGCCGGACAACGGCTATCGTTGCCGAGCGAAATCGTCCAGATACGGGCGCTTTGCGTGCCGGATTTTTTGCTGATGTTGGCCGATAGCTCGGGCAGCTCGCCTACTTGGCAATCCACCGGATTTTCGATGAAGCGGTCGGAAAAATCGGTTTTGGCGTAATCGTAGGCAACCACATTGTCGACGATGTACTTGTCATAAGAGTTGCCGTCCGATTCCGCACTACTACCCACAATAAAACCCGCGGCGGGAATGGCCGCCGGGTTCCATGATGCGGAACTGGAACTGATCAGTTGTCCGTCGCGGTAAACTCTCAATCTATCGCTACTACCGTCTATGCCATTGACATTCCAGGCAATCGCGGCGTGGAACGGCGTGCCGATTTGCGCGACAAACTGTTTGGGTTCGTTTGGGGTCAATATTCCAGCCGAGCCTATGCCGCCGAAAATACCCTGGCCGGTAACGCCGTCGCCCCAGTAGAGAAAAAAAGTATCCGTTTGTCCTGAATAGGGGTGACCAAGCAATCCGAAAACGCCGTAGTTGTAGGGTTGCGGCTGGGTGACCTTGGGGATGATCCACATCGAGATCGCGCCGCGTTGCGCGAGATTTCGCATAATTTGGCCTGGGAACTCAACCCAGTTCCAAAGGCCTTTACGAACGTAGCCGTTGCCGAATTTGCCCGGCTCGTAAGCGTAATTGCCGCCCATTAGGGTGCCATCCGGTCCTACTTCGCTATGGGTCACCTCGGCGTTACTCCCCAGTTTGTTCCATAACACCACATTACCGGTTTCGGCTATGCCGATGGTTGGGGTCGATAAACCCGGCACGATCAGCAGGCAAGCGACCGCAAGACTTGGTTTGTGTTTGATCTTATTCATAAGAGCCTCCTTGATGGAGTAATGAAATGCGATTTGCCCAAATCCGTTGATACTGTCGGCCAGTCCGGGTGGGCAGGAGAAATTTAGACTTGTTGTAAAAAACCAGGATGAAGCCAGACGCCTTTGCCGGCAACCCGCCGAAAAAAGCCAAAATGAGCGTCAAAAATTACGGTATTAAATATAGGGTAATTTAACCCCATTGACCAGCGTTTTCATTCAGTGGCTGGAAAACCGGCTACGTGTGCTGGTTAATTGTGTTTTGCCGGGTTGAAATTACGTCCTTACAGTGGCCGGGCGATAGCAAAATCAGCCGGCAACTTGATATTGCCGATCGGCTTTCAGCCGACTCCGGGCGGTCATTGAATTTCGAAACGGCGGGCTTTGTGATGTTGCGGACAGCGCAAGCGGTGGGGAAGAAGGTTTCGCGGGCATTGTCGCTGTAAAAGCGCCTGCATTTGCTTGAAGTATTCTGGACAATAAAAAACCCGCTAAGCCAGACAGCTTAGCGGGTTTTTGGACTTCGTTGCACTTGCGTGCATTAATCTGTGGTACGAGGGTCGGAACCTTAATATTCTTAAATAATTGATTTATATGTAATGATTTTTCAACACTTCAAATAAGGACACACTCAAGGACACAGCTCAATCTCCTGTCGGTTGCTTTTCGACAGAAAACAATCAAATCTCGATCGCGAAATTTGCCCTGATTTATCGCCTTCCCGATCCAGAAACCTTGATCTCTCGAATTCCTGAAATCTGCCAATTTACGCCATTGAAATGCTTGCCATTTCCAGACGCCACGCGGCTTACAGCCTTTCGGTGGCGGATCGAGGAAAATCCACGGAAAAAACATTTAGGCACTTAAAGCCATAAATATCAATTATTTAAGAAAAATTGCCGGATTTTTCGGTGTGCCGTTTGGCCTGTTGAAATGGCGCAAACCGTCAATGATCGGCACTTTGTGAATTTTGCAAACCGGTAAAGTTGGTCCGCTTTGTTATCTGAATACCGCGACTTTCCTGGCTTTCCGGCAATTTATCCCGGTTTAATCCCTTCAAAACGAAATTCGCGTGCAATTTTTTGTGCAAAAACCGCGCAGGTGAGGAGGAGTGAATTTTGGGTAGTGCGGCGGCTTTGCGAAGACTATACCGGTACCGAGCAAGCCGCCATCAGATCCAGGTCGCGAACTCAAGACGTCGAGACGTTACGCCACTTGGGAAAGCCCTCGAGCTGGGTGGTTGGTGGATGAACTGGACATAGGGTTGAGCAACACCGCATCCTTCAGATGATCCGGCGCCAAGTGGGCGTAGCGCATCGTCATGCTGATGTCGGCATGGCCCAGGATTTTTTGCAGGCTCAAGACGTTGCCGCCGTTCATCACGAAATGGCTGGCAAATGAATGCCGCAATATATGGGTGGCCTGTCCGCGCGGGAATGCCAGCTCGCTACGCTTGGCCGCGCGTCGGAACCGGCCCTTCAATTCAAGGGCGTAGGCCGCATACAGTGCATCGACGCGGGACGGGCAACGTGAGGCTGAAAGAAAAAAAATCGGTATTTAGCCATTAGTAGACTATCAAAATACCTTGATAAATATACAAACACCTTGATAATCTAACCCGCATGAAAAAACTGAGCTTTATCGGTTCCAGCCTGGACGACCTTAAAAACTTTCCCGCCGAAGCTCGCCGCGATGCGGGTTTTGAGCTGGATGCCGTGCAGCGTGGCGTCATGCCATCCGACTTTAAGCCGTTGCTGTCCGTCGGCCCCGGCGCGTACGAGATTCGCATTCATGTGCTGGGCGAGTGGCGGGTAGTCTAATGTCGCCAAGTTCGATAACGCGGTGTACGTACTGCATGCTTTTCATAAGAAAACACAAAAAACGCGGCGCGAAGATATTGAGCTGGCCGCTCGTCGTTATAAACAACTGGGGAATATCGATGGATAAAGAACCTGTAATTGAATCATGCGGCAATGTGTTTGCCGACTTGGGCTTTTCGCCGGAAGAGGCCACCTTGCTGGCAATGCGCGCCGAGTTGATGGCACGGTTGCGCGAAACCATCACTGAACGCGGCTGGACGCAAATTCAGGCCGCCGAGCATTTAGGTATTGGGCAATCGCGCGTGTCCGATCTGGTACGCGGCAAGCGCGATAAATTCAGTCTGGACATGCTGGTAACGCTGGCTACCCGAGCCGGCAGACGGGTTGAATTGACGGCGGCATAACATGCCGCATCGAGTAGCGAGAGCGGCTTGAGTTTAACCCGCTTGCTGTATGGCGCGTTCGGCGTTGGCTGTATTCAGTGATTTTTTGCTTGCGCGGCGTATAGTTTTAAACCTCGCCCATTCATCCGGAACGCTCATATGACTGTCTATTGCTCCAACTGCCAACAAAAAGCCCGCATCACGTCCCGCAACAATCTGAACGACGAAAAAACCGTCGCCGATTTGCACTGCCAGTACCTCAATGTCAAGGAATGCGGGGCGACGTTCGTCACCATGCTAGGCTTTAAGCACTACCTCAACCCGCCGGCTCAGTCCACGCTGCAATTGGCGGCCAACTTGTTGAATACTCTCACCAAGGCCGAACGCGCTGCGCTGTTGCAAGGCATGCCACCCGGCTGATCGCCAAACTGGCTTCCACTTCATTGCATTGATTTTCCGCGCGCGTTGTCTTATCGATCGCTTCGGCTGTTGATGATGGCTTTGACAATGCCCAGGATCGGAACGCCGACCAAGGCTATGGATACCGAAGGATGCGCGCCAAAATAGGCGGTGATGGATGCCGCCACAACGGCTGACAAGGCAATGACAAATCCCAGCCATTGGCCGCGTCGGTTGTCCTGGCGTATGGCCTCGAATTTAGCGAGTTCGTACTTGATGGTTTCGGCTTCTCTGGCCAGGCGAGCAGCTTGCTCGGTTTCGGCCATTTTAAGGATGCGTTCGGCGCCGTTTTCTATGGTTGCATCGAATCGTTGAAGCGCGGCGGGTGGCGGTAATGGGCCGCTTCAGCCGACCGATACTTGGGTGTCTGTGTGGAGGTTATGTGCGACGGGCTTTTTCTTGCGCGGATTTTTCACGTTGGATTGCCTTTTTGAAGTCGCCGCCGATTCTCAACCAGTCCCCACGCATATTGTCGAGATCATGTTTTTTTTTCGGATATGGACAGGGGAAGATCCGGATAACGAGCATCTGAGTAAAGCATACCGGCAGCGCTCAATCCGCTAAGCAATCCCTTAAAGGTGGATTTATTCATAATTTGCCGTTTGTCCGATAACATTCAATAGGGTTCAACGCAATTCATTCTATAACAGAACGACCGACATTCCCAATCTGGCTTTAAGCCTGGCGCGGGAACTGAATCACCTGCGCGCCGTTTTTGAGGGCGTCCAGGTAATCGGCCCAGGCCTGCATCATCCGTCGACGTTCGTCGAGATATTGCGCGCGGTTGTAGGCGGCGCGGACTTGGTCCTTGGGCATGTGGCACAGTTGCCGCTCGATCGCGTCCGGCGACCAGCCTTGTTCGTTGAGCAAGGTGGACGCGGTGGTTCTGAAACCGTGGGCGCTCATTTCGTCGCGTTCGTAGCCCAGGGTCTTTAACGCGGTACGAATGGTGCCGTCGGACATTGGCCGACCGTCGCCCCTACTGGACGGGAAGACATAGCGGCCGACACCGGTTAACGGCTTGATGGCCTCCAATATCTCAATCACTTGCGCCGATAACGGGACGATGTGCTGGGTTTCAGTTTTGGTGACGAAGTAGCGCCATTCTTTGGCGGCCATGTCGATGTCTTTCCATTCCATTTGCCGGATTTCGCCGGGGCGCTGAAATAGGTAGGGCGAAAGCCTTAAGGCGCATTGCACGATAAAGGTGCCTTGGTATTGGCCAATGTCGCGCAGCAGCTGTCCGACTTGCTTTGGCTCGGTGACGGCCGCGTTGTGTTTGACCTTTTGCGCCGGAATTTGGGCGCCGACGGCTTGGGCGGGATCGTAGCCGGTAAAGCCGTGAGCAATGGCGTAGGCAAAGGCAGCGCTGATGTCGGCGCTGACCCGATGGGCGGTTTCCAGTTGTTTTTTGATAATCAGCGGCCGGATCACCGCAAAGATGTCTGGCGACTTCACGTCGCCAATCGGTATTTGGCCGATTTCCGGAAACACGTAGAGTTCGAAGCGGCGGTTTTTCTTGTGGTGCGTGAGGTCGCGCACGGTATGGGCCGTGGATTCCAACCACTGCCTGGTAATGTCTTCGAAGCTGTTGGCGATGGGCAAGCCGGCGGTCACGCGGCTTTTATTTTCTGCGGCTTGGGTTACTTCCGCCCGCGCTTGTTTTCTGGTCTCGCTTGGATCGGTGCCATTGGCAAGGCTATTGCGTGCGTCTTCGGCTTTGCGCCTGGCGTTTTCTAAGGTGGTACCCGGATACACGCCAAATGAAAGTTTCTTCCGCTTGCCCTCGAAGGAATAGATGAACTTCCAGATCTTGGTGCCGTTTTTGCCGACGACAAGATAAAGCCCTCCCCCATCGTTGATGAAGTATTCCTTATCGCGAGGCTTTGCCGCTCTGTAAACCGTGTCTTTATTGAGATGAAGAGCCATGGTGTGTCCTCAATTGTGTCCTCGCCGAGCGCCATTATAGGTAAGGACACACTTTTGCTCGCATGCCCCTGCATTTCGTTGCACTTCTTTGCACAATAAAAAACCCGCTAAGCCAGACAGCTTGCGGGTTTTTGGACTTCGTTGCACTTGCGTGCATAAATCTGTGGTACCGAGGGTCGGAATCGAACCGACACTCCCGAAGGAACCGGATTTTGAATCCGGCGCGTCTACCAGTTTCACCACCCCGGCACAGAAGCAACCATTATACTGCAATTTTATTACCGCGCAACCTCTTTTTAATTGCGAGGTTTAGAGTTTTCATTTTCGCCTCGCCCTACTTAGAGCGCGGCGCGTCCTTGTCGCATTGAAAACCCTAGCGTGTCCTTAAGCTTCCAACATCACCGCCGCTTTAAGTTTTTTCATCGCGTTTTGTTCGAGCTGACGTATCCGCTCGGCGGAGACCTGATAGCGCTCGGCCAGCTCATGCAAGGTGGCTTTTTGTTCCACCAGCCAGCGGCTGGCGAGAATATCGCGGCTGCGCTCGTCCAGTCCCGCCATTGCGTCCAGCAATAGCTCTTCCTTACGGTGTTCCCAATCGCTAGTCTCCAACAGTAAGGCCGGATCGGCGCCCTGCTGCTCCAGATAGGCAATCGGCGCCGGCGAGTTGTCGCTATCGTCGTCGCTGGGCTCCAATCCCACGTCTCTCCCGTCCAGACGGCGTTCCATCTCGTAAACGGTTTTGACGTCGACATCCAGATTTTCGGCAATCGCCTCGGCATCGTCGCGGCTCAGGTAGCTCAGGTCTTTCTTCAGCTTCCGCAAATTGAAGAACAATTTACGTTGCGCCTTGGTGGTAGCCACCTTAACGATACGCCAGTTTTTGATCACGTATTCGTGGATTTCCGCTTTGATCCAATGCACCGCGAACGACACCAGCCGCACGCCCAAATCCGGATCGAAACGTTTGACCGCTTTCATCAAACCGATATTGCCTTCCTGAACGATGTCCGCCATCGGCAAGCCGTAACCGGCATAACCGCGCGCAACGTGGGCGACAAAACGTAAATTGGACATAACCAGTTCCTTGGCGGCTTCCAGATCGCCGAGGTCGCGATAACGGACCGCCAACGCATATTCGTGCTCGGCGCTCAATTTGGGCATCCGGGCAATCACGCTTAAATAATTATCGAATGTCCCGACCGACAAGTTGATCGGCAAAGCCAAAGAGTTATTCATAACAGCCTAGACTCCGTTGATGGTTTATGTGTTGACAGAATTCTAGCACTCGAATACAGAGAGTGCTAATAATTTGATAAAAATCTTCTCAGTCAAAAAGTTAGCGGCATTTTCGGCGAATATTCGCCGCGTCCGGACCGGTTCGGCCACTTTGCGAGTACCGTTTAAACTCGTTAAAATGGCCGACAGTGTTCAACCCCGCGAAATTTGCGGCTTTATCCAATTTCCCGTTTCCTACTCCATGTCAGCGACCGATAGCCCCGTTTCTTCGAATTTCATCCGCCACATCATCGCCGAGGATTTGGCCGCCGCTAAAAACAACGGCAGGGTCGCCACCCGCTTCCCGCCCGAGCCCAATGGCTATCTGCATATCGGCCACGCCAAATCGATCTGCTTGAACTTTACGCTAGCCGCCGAAAACAACGGCACCTGCAATCTGCGTTTCGACGATACCAATCCGGAAAAGGAAAGCGTCGAATATATGGAATCGATCGAGCGCGACGTGGCTTGGCTGGGCTTCCAATGGGCCGGCAAATACCACGCTTCCGATTATTTCGAGACCTTGTACGACTATGCGGTGCAATTGATTATGCAAGGTCAGGCTTACGTGGACAGTTCCACGCCGGAACAAATGCGTTTGGATCGCGGCACGCTGACCGAACCCGGTAAGCCTAGCCCGGACCGCGACCGCCCTATCGAAGAAAACCTGGACCTGTTCCAACGCATGCGCGCCGGCGAGTTCGCCGACGGCCAATACGTGCTGCGTGCCAAAATCGACATGGCTTCGCCCAACATTAATATGCGCGACCCGGCGATTTACCGCATCCGCCGTGCTCATCACCACCGCACCGGCGACGCCTGGTGCATCTATCCGATGTACGACTACACCCACTGTTTGTCGGATATGCTGGAGGGCATCACCCACTCGATCTGCACGCTGGAGTTCGAAGACCACCGCCCGCTCTACGACTGGGTCTTGGACGAACTAAAAACGCCGTGCCACCCGCAGCAAATCGAGTTCGCCCGCCTGCAACTGGAATACACCATCGTCAGCAAGCGCAAACTACTGCAACTGGTCACCGAAAAACACGTCACCGGCTGGGACGACCCGCGCATGCCGACCATCTCCGGCCTGCGCCGCGCCGGCGTACCGCCGGAAGCGATCCGCGATTTCTGCGAGCGCATCGGCGTGACCAAGAAAAACTCCTGGATAGAAATGAGCTTTCTGGAGACCTGCATCCGCGACAACCTCAACGACAACGCGTTACGGGCGATGGCGGTCTTGCGGCCGTTGCCCGTCGTCATCACTAACTGGGAAGACGGCAAGAGCGAGACTTACCAAATCGCCAACCACCCGCAAAAACCGGAAATGGGCAGCCGCGAAGTGGCGTTCGGCAAAGTGATATTGATCGAACAAGACGACTTCATGGAAAACCCGCCGAAAGACTTCAAACGTCTGGTGCCCGGCGGCGAAGTGCGCTTGCGCGGTTCTTACGTGATCAAATGCGAGGAAGTCATTAAAGACGCCGCCGGCAATGTCGTCGAACTGCGTTGCAGCTACGACCCGGCCACGCTGGGCAAGAACCCGGAAGGCCGCAAGGTCAAGGGCGTGATTCACTGGGTCTCCGAGCAACACGCACTGTCGGCGGAAATCCGCCTCTACGACCGCCTGTTCAGCCACCCTAACCCGGACACCCTGGACAACTTCCTGGACGGCATCAACCCCGACTCGCTGGAAGTCTTGACAGACGCCTGCGTCGAAGCCAGCCTAGCCAACGCCACGCCCGATACCCGTTACCAATTCGAACGCACCGGCTATTTCTGCGCCGACAGCGTCGATAGTAAGCCGGGGAAATTGGTTTTTAACCGGACGGTAACGTTGAGGGATAGTTGGGGGAAGTGATTTGAATTTGGCCTATGAGTAGGTAGGGTGGAAAAGCGCAACGCCTTCCGCCATTTGACTTTTCGATCTGTGGTGCATGACGCTATCGCTTATGCACCCTACGGTCCTAGCCGAAGTGGTGCGTAATGCCACCCTAACATAACGGTCAACATGACGCTCCGCGATAAAGCCGCGCAGCGTCGGTTTCCACTACGTTGCGCTCCGGTACCAATAACTTTCAGCGTCTGGCCGCCACATGACTCCTCGAATTCATCCTACCCACGCTAAAACCTCACTGAAGGTTATGCTGTCGATTCTTGCGGTTTCGGTAGTGCCCTTTGCATACTCATTTTATGCCGCATATCAGCCGAACGACGAATCGCTGGAGACAATAAGCATTGCCGTGCTAATGATGATGTGGATTTTTGTGATGCTGATCGGAGCGCTACGTATGTACGTCGCCAAGTGCCCGACTTGCAACCGATGGATGCACCGGCGTACTAAACGGCTTAGCGCGCCTGAGACCATTCACTTCACCTGCGAAAAATGCCGCATCGACTGGGATTCGACAATCGCGAAGAGCGATTAGCCCGCCACTGGCGTCCGGCACATCCGCGTATAAACCGCAATGCCGATTCGCCGATTGCAAAACCCGGCAATCCCATCAACAATAAGAAATATTTCTAGCCTAAGGATCAGGAGCGTCCCATGTCCGTACCGATGCCCAAATCGAACCACTTGACGCCGGAAGATTATCTGCAAATGGAATTGTCCAGCCCTGTCAAACACGAATATCTAGCCGGCGAGGTGTTCGCGATAACCGGCACCAGCGACAGCCATAACCTCATCGCCGGCAACCTCTACATGCTGTTTCGGGAGCACTTGCGCGGCACGCCGTGCCGAGTGTTCATGTCCGACGTCAAATTGAAGGTCGCCGCGGCGGACGCGTATTTTTACCCCGATCTGATGGTCACTTGCGAGACCGCGCCGGATAGCCATTTCCGCGAACAGCCGAAACTGGTCGTCGAAGTCCTATCGGATTCCACCGCCAAATTCGACCGCGAGGACAAGCGCCAGCTATACCAGTCACTGGACAGCCTGCAAGAATATGTACTGGTCGCGCAAAGCTGCATGGACGTGCGCGTTTACCGGCGTACCGACGACGGTTGGGACATGAATATATACACCGACGGCGCCACGATCCCGCTAGCATCGGTTGAACTGAATATCCCCATCGAAAGCATTTACGAAGCGGCTTGGGATTGATCCGCCGCACTGGAAACGAAATGACCTTGAACGCTGAACTATTACAACATTTGCAACAAACCACCGGCCGCACGCTGCAAAATCCGCGCATCGCCAGCGTCGGCGGCGGCGACATCAATGCCGCTTACCGCTTGCGAGCCGACGGGGTGGATTGGTTCGTCAAGCTGAACCGGGCGTCGCTGGCGGACATGTTCGCCGCCGAGGCCGCCGGATTGCGCGAACTGCGCGAATCCGGCACGGTCGAGGTACCGGAGCCGATTTGCCACGGCCGTTTCGCCGACCAATCCTATCTGGTGTTGCACTTTGTCGAGCTTGGCCCGCTGCATTCGACCGCCGCCGGCCGCTTCGGCGAAGCGCTGGCCGCTTTGCACCGGATACGCCAGCCCTGGTTCGGCTGGCATCGCGACAATACGATAGGTTCGACGCCGCAATTCAACCGGCGCGCCGACGACTGGGTCGAATTTTGGCGCGACCGCCGCTTGGGCGAACAATTGCGCATCGCCGCCGAAAACGGCCATGGCGGCCCGTTGCAAAGCCTGGGCGAACGCTTGCGGGAACGCGTCGGCGAATTTTTCAGCGATTACCGCCCCCACCCTTCGCTGTTGCACGGCGATTTATGGGGCGGCAACGCCGGCTGCGACGCGCAAGGCCAACCGCTGATGTACGATCCGGCGTGTTATTACGGCGACCGCGAAGCGGACATCGCGATGACCGAATTGTTCGGCGGTTTCAGCCGCGATTTCTACGCGGCCTACCAACGAGAATATCCGCTGGACAGCGGCTACAAAACCCGCGTCACCCTCTACAACCTGTACCACATCCTCAACCATCTGAATTTATTCGGCGGCGGCTATCAGAGCCAGGCCAAGCGCATGATGGAACAGCTCCTGGCGGAATTGGGTTAAAACGCCGTCGATGTCCCGCTCCGGCGCGAATGCCGGCGCGTCGATTGCGGCTGAAGCCGCTCCAGTTCCCCCTCGATCCAGTACTAGCTGAATTCGCCAGCCTCCGCCGCGACTTGCAATAGCTTGGCGAAGGCCGCGCTATCCAAACAGTTGCCGAAAAAGTAGCCCTGCACTTCGTCGCACTCCAGTTCGCGCAAAAACGCCGCCTGTTCGGCGGTTTCGACGCCTTCGGCCAATACCGTCATCTTCAGACTTTGACCCAGAGCGAGAATGGCGCGGGTAATGGCGACGTCGTTGCTGTCTTGCGGAATGTCCATCACAAACGAGCGATCGATTTTCAGTTTGGCGACCGGCAGTCGCTTCAAGTATCCCAACGACGAATGCCCGGTACCGAAGTCGTCGATCGCCAAGGTCACGCCCAACGCGCGCAATTCTTCCAGCACGCCGACATTGGATTCCGCTTGACGCATGATGTAGGTCTCGGTGATTTCCAGTTCCAGACAGCTCGCGGGCAAGCCGGTCGAGGCCAGGGTCCGGCTGACCATCGCCAGTATATTGCCGCGCTCGATTTGCACGCCGGACAAATTCACCGCGACGCGAGGCAGATTCAAGCCGGAATCCAACCAACTCTTCATTTGCCGGCAAGCCATCAGCAGCACCCATTCGCCGATCGGTACGATCAAACCGCAATCCTCGGCGATCGGAATGAATTTGTCGGGCGGGATCATGCCCAATTCGCGATGAAACCAACGCAGCAACACTTCCGCGCCGGCCAGACGGCCGTCGCCGACCCGGTATTGCGGCTGGTAATACAATGTCAGCTCGCCGCGCGCCACGGCTTCGCGCAACTCGCCTTCGAGATGCAGCCGTTCGTTGGCGCGGGCAGTCAAATGAGCTTCGTAAAACTGGAAATTGCCCCTGCCCTGTTCCTTGGCCCGGTACATCGCCAAATCGGCATGTTTGATCAGCGTGGTCGCATCGTTGCCGTCGCCGGGAAAGCGACTGATGCCTATCGAGGTGCCGATGTCCAGGCGATGGCCGGCAACGTTAAACGGCAGGGTCAGCGCGCCGAGAATTTTGGCGGCGATCCGTTCGATGTCCGGTTGGTGGCGAGTGTCTTCAAGCAGAACGATAAATTCGTCGCCGCCCAGGCGAGCCACGGTATCGATTTCCCGCAAACTGTCCCTGAGACGCTGCGCCACCGCGCGCAACAGCTCGTCGCCGACCGGATGACCCAAGGTATCGTTGACGTGCTTGAAACGATCCAAATCCAGGAACAAGACCGCCAAGCCCTGGCCGTCGCGCTGCGCGCGCCGCAACGCGTGTTCGCAGCGCTCGTTCAGCAATTGCCGATTAGGCAGACCGGTCAACACGTCGTAATAGGCCAAGCGGTGAATGTGCTCGGCGTTGCGCTTTTGTTCGCTAAGATCGTAAAACACGCCGATGTAATGCAGCAAGCGGCCGTCCATCGCTCGCACCACCGAGATGCTCTGCCACAGAGGAACCACGCCGCCGTCGCGGCGGCGATCCCAAATCTCGCCTTGCCATTTGCCGTCGCGTTCCAGAGTGCGCCACAAATTCCGGTAAAAATGCGCGTCCTGATTACCGGATTTCAACAGTCTGGCTTTGTGGCCCAGCACCTCGGGCGGCGCGTAACCCAGGATTTCCGAAAACGCCCGATTCACCTTGATGATGCGGGTCTTCGCATCGGTAATCATGATGCCGTTCAAGCTGTTGTCGAACACGCTGGCCGCCAGTTCCTGCTCCGACTCGGCATCGCGCTGGGCCGTAATGTCCTGCACCGTGCCGAACGAGCGTAGCGGCCGGCCGTCGCTGTCGTAATGCGTGACGCAACGCTCGTGTACCCATTTGATTCGATCGCCGGCCAACAACAAACGGTGATCGATCGCGAACGCGCACGGCGAGTTCAGCGACTCGGCGTAGGCCTGATCGACGGCGGCCCTGTCGTCCGGATGCACCAAGGCCAGAAACGCTTGATAGTTGGCCGGCGCCCGCGCCGCGTCCAACTCGAATATCCGGCAAACTTCCTCGGACCAAATCAAGCGGTCCGCCGCCAAATCCAGCTCCCAATGGCCCAACTGCGCGATATGTTGGGCTTCCTTCAACAGGCTTTCGCTACGCCGCAAACGGTTTTGCTGATTCTTCAACGCACTGATGTCGGTGGCGCAAATCACCGCGCCTTCTTCCTTACCCTGCGGGCTGTGCAGTAGGCTTGCTTCCATCCAATAATCGCGGAACGCGCCGCTCGAATCGGCCAGACGGTGCTCGGCCGCGTAACCGTCGGCCCGACGCAGGGTTTCGAACAACGGCGAATACACCGGCCACGGCAATTCCGGCAATTGGTCCATCAAGGTTTGCAATTCGTCGGGAAACAGCCATTCGTCCAAAACGCGACCCTCGATCGCCGCCGCTTGCTCGCCCATCGCTTCGGCACAACGCCGATTGATCTGGCTTATTCTGCCGTCCGGACCCAGCACGATCACAAGCGCGCCGGTGGTGTCCATCACCCGCTGCGTAAAATTGGTTTGGTTGAGTTGCCGTAGATTCGCCGCCCTTAGCGCGCTGCTTTGCGTCTCCAACGCCCGAATCATCGCGTCGGTTTGCTCGGCGCCCTTCACCATTTGCTGTTCCAACGCGGAATTCGCCAGCCGCAACGCGGCCAGCTCCAACCTTAGCCACTCCAATTCGGCTTGCAGGGCCTGGTCAGTCATCGCCGGCTCCGATGTAACTACGGATCAGCGCCACGGCCGGCGCCACGGCGGCCGCGACCGGCGCGGATAAACCCGGCCGAAAGGCCGACACGTCCGCGGATTCGACCGCGACGATACGGACGCGCGGCGGCGGTTCCGGCATCGCTTGCAAGGCTTGCAACAAATAGCCAACCCCGCCGCCGTGCCCGACCGGCGCGGCTTCGGTCAGCACATCGCCGGCCGTCAATTCCCGCAAGCGGCCCGGCTCGGCACCCGGCGCCAGGCTATCGACGATGATGGCTTCGCCGCAGTCCCGAAACAACCACAGCGCGTTCAAGCCCGAGGTGCCGGCGTCGAACGCCCGCCAGCCGTCCGGCAGCGGAGTTTCGTTTAGCCGCGTATACACCGCCGCGCCGAAGCCGTCGTCGCCGTGCAGCGGATTGCCGAAACAAACGATATGCGGCATCGACGTCACCGTCACGGCAGGAAACGCCAGCGTTTGCCGGTTTCCAGCATATGCACGGTACAGACCAGGCAAGGGTCGTGAGAACGGATCACGTGGCCGATTTCAACCGGATCGTCGGGGTCGGCCACGCTCAGCCCCACCAGACTTTGCTCCCAGTGGCCGGGAAGCCCGGCGCTGTCGCGGGGCGAGGCGTTCCAGGCGGTCGGCGTGACGATCTGGTATTTTTCGATCACGCCGCCGCGTATCCGCAGCCAATGTCCCAGCGCCCCCCGCGCCGCCATGATCAGGCCGTAGCCTTCGCCGTCGATTTCGGCATGCTTGGCCGGATTGGCGATATGCGGCTCGCCGAGATGTTCGGCCAATTCGTGCAAATGCCGTTCGGCCTGCGCCAATTCGTAAGCGATGCGGCGAACCCTGGCAAATTGCCGCAACCAGGCGTTGCCGCCTTCGGTCGCGTAAAGATCGGCAATTAAGGCGTCGCCGCCGATCAGCAATTCGGCCAGCGGGCCGGTTTGCACGACCTTGTCGGCGTAGCGCGGCGCTTTCGCCCAAGTGTAGCGATCGCTGCCCGGCTGATAATCCGGAATCGTCTCGCCCTGCCAAGGATGACGACCGCCCGAATACGGCCGGAACCAGGAATGGCGGACGTGCTCGTTAATCAGCGCTTGGTCGAGTTCGGCAATACGCCCGGTATCGCCGTCGTAGAATCCGCCCGGCATCAATCGGGCGCTGTGCGGCGCGTTCCAGTGCGCCGGATCGCACCAAGCGCCGAAACTAATCATGTGCGGCGTACCGGCCGCCATCCTATGCAAACCCAGGTCGCGCGCGCAACGGCTCAACAAACCCAATGCACTGGCGGCATGCGCCGGCCGCTCCAGCCACTCGAAATAGCCGGCGGCGTTATCCAGCGCCAACCATTCGTCCAGCGGCGCGCCGATCACGATGCGCTCGTACCATTCGCGTACTTCGGCGAAGATCGTCCGGCAGGCAAGCAATCGGCGGGCATCGGCCGGCGAAGTGACGCCGCCCGGCACCATGTACGACGAATGCGGCCATTGCCCGCCGAAATGGGCGACGACTTCGACGACCCTTCGGGTAATCGCCAAGGTTTCCCGGTGCACGCGCCCGGCGAACGGCGCGAACTCGGCCTCCGCCGCCGCGAACCACGGCCGGTCGCGGTAACGGGCGTTGCGGAAATCCGGCGCGAAGAACAAGAAAGTTTGCCGCAAATCGTTTTGGATGCCTTCCGAGATTAGGCAAACGTTCCGAATCCGGGTGGCATTGGCCGGTACCGGCACGCGCCAGGCGTGCTCCAAGGCCAGCACCGCCGTGTACAAATGCGCGGTGCCGCAAATCCCGCATACCCTGGGTGTGAGAACCAAGGCGTCGCGCGGACTACGTCCGACCAGAATTTGCTCGAAACCGCGATACAGAGTGCCGACCGTACGCGCTTCCACGACAACGCCGTCTTCCAGACTCAGCGCCAGTTCCAGGTCGCCCTCGACCCGGTTTAAATTGACATTTAGCTCGACCCGCGCCATCAGACGTCCATATCCTTGCCCTCGACCCGCGCCGGCGCGGCCGCCCTAGCCAGATTCTTGTAAGCCATGTAACGCGCCCGTTCCACGCCCATCGGCAGCCGCACCGGAATGTCGCCGATTTTTTCCGTGCTGAACAAATCGACTTCACGCGGAAAATCCGGCGAAGTACAGCCGAAACACGGCACGCCGGCGCGGGTCTTGCTGTTTACGCCGTTCCATAAGTCGCTGTTGCACACCGCTTGCGTCATCGGTCCCTGGCAACCCAGATTAAAAAACAGACACGCCTTGCCGCCGAATTCGGTATCTTCGATGTCGTATTCGTGGTACTCGTTGCGGGTGCAACCTTGGTGCACGACAGTATTGAAGAAGGCGAGCGGCCGATTCAGCTCGTCCAGCGGCAACGGCATGCCGGCCGCCAGCCAGGCCAGGGTTTGCGTCATGGTATGCGGATGGGCCGGACAGCCGGCCAGATTGACGACCGGCCAGCCGCGCCGCGAGCGCCATTCCGCCGGTAGCAAACCGCTCGGCAAGTCGCGGTCGAATTGCAAGCCGATGCAGTCGCTGGGATTCGGCGCGGCGGCATGCACGCCGCCGAACGCCGCGCAAGTCCCCATCGCCACCACGACGCCGGCGCGCTGGGCCAGCTCGCGGACAATCTCCATCCGTGCCCGCCCGCGATAACTGTCGTACAAGCCGGTGCCGCGCGGCGCGGTGACAATGCTGCCTTCGACGCAAAGTATATCCAGCGTCCGCTCTCCGGCGCCTATGGCTTCGATCAGACGGTCGTGCTCGCGCATCGACGCGCTGGATAAGGATGGATGCCAGAGCAGCTCGACGCCGTGCGTCGCGAACAGTTGCTCGATGCTGGGCGATTGGGCACTGAGTATCGCCAGCGATTCGCCGCCGCATGCGCCGGTTTGTAACCAAAATAACGTCGCCACCACCACTCCCGAATACCGTTTGGGAGGCATTGTATTGAAATTGGCTCAGATCGGCCAATTTCGAGCAAACGGCTGATACATTGCCCGCACGTCGCTATCCCGCCGATACGGATTCAAGCGCCGCTCCGGCCGGGCCCGCGACTAAGCGTAACAAGACTGCCTCTCGGCGAGCATGGATTAACGCAGCCCACCCTGCCCCGCGCAAACTCGGACCAGCCGCCGGCGACCATCTTGACCGCTAGCGCCGGGTGGCGTCGTATTGCTGACCGTCGTCGGTCACCGCGCTGCCGCGCGTCGGCGGCACCATCACGCTGACCGCGCCCTGACAGGACAAACCGGCGTAGCTGGCGGTAAAAGCCACCCGATAGGCCCGGCCGTTGCCGCTGAAAGCCTGGTTTTTCGGCTGCTGGCCTTGGCGCTCCGCCCGCAACTGCAGTATATCGAGCGCCAGCGGCTTTTTCGCGCTGCGCTTGGTGCGGGTTATTTTGGCGTCGGGACTGGTTTTGTCTTTCAGCGCCGGGTTTTTCAGCGGTTCGTCCTGGCTTACCGCATCGATACGCAAATCGTAATTCGGTTTGGCGGTATCAATACCGGGACCGGTGATACCCTGAATCAGCACTTTTTGCATCGCGCCGTTCGGCGACCATAAGTAGGTTTTGCTGGGCCGGGCTTGCGAGCAATCCAGCAAACCGTCGTCGTTGTTGACGACCACATCAACCGTCGCTTCGGCCGAGGCCGGGCTAGCCGCATCGTCGGTCACGGTCAGTTTGAAGCTCAGGGTTTCCGAGCCGCTGGCCAGCCAGGGCGCGGTGAAGCTGGCCGTAGCGCTTTGCGGGTTATGCAAGCTGACGGCGGTACCGCCGGTCTGCTCCCATTGATAACTCAAACCGTCGCCGTCGGCATCGCTGGCGCTGCCGGCCAAGGTCACCAAACCGGCTTCGGCCACCGACTGGTCGGCGCCGGCATCGACGCTGGGCGCGCGATTGCTCGGCGGCGGATTGTTATTGCCGGCGTTGACAGTGATCGTCACGGTATCCGGATCGCTTTGCAGACTACCGTCGCTGACGGCCAACGCGAACACCAGCGTGCCGGCCGTGGCCGGCGCGGTAAAACTGGGCCGTTGCGCGGTGGCGCTGGACAGCATCACCGTCTCGCCGGATAGCTGCGTCCATTGATAAGCGGCGATCGCGTCGCTGTCCGGATCGCTGCTAGCGCTGCCGTCCAGTTGCACGGTGGCGCCGGTATCGACGGACGCATCCGCGCCGGCATCGGCGGTCGGCGCGTGATTGACGCTGGGCACGCCGGCCGCGATCACGACGGTCGGCACCGATTCTATCGTCTCGCCGCCGGTCAGATTGGGCAGACTGCGCACCTTGACCGCCGCCAGTACCGTCGGCGCGCCGGCATCGGCACCGCCGCCGCGTATCGCCGCGACCAGTTTGTCTACCGTCAAGGCATTGGGCAGGCTACCGTCGTTCTGAAACTGAATATGGCCGACTTCGCCGACCGCCAAGCGGGCACCGACACTGCTCGGCGTCTCCGAACGCGGGAAACCCAATTCGCTGGTAAAGGTAAAGCCATCGACGGTGGCCACGTCTTCCTGCGGTTCCCAACGATCGGACTGGGCGCTGTCGTCGCCGAATTGTTCGACCACGATGCCGGGCAATTCCGGCGCGGTGTAGTCGAACGCCAGCAACAGTCCCGAGATATAGCTGGTGGCGCCGACGCCCGGCACCAGATTGGACGCGACGTTGGTCAGGCGCAAATCGACGGCCGGCAAGCCGTTCGAGTCGATCACGTCCTCGAAATGGGCGGTGGCGACGGTCTGGCCGGCACCGGCGGCCGGCGTCAGCCGGTAATTGAATGCCAGGTCCAGTGTGGCGGCGTCGGCCGCGCCGCCAATCAGAGTCGCGGCGATGCAAAGCGCCGATAATGGTTTGTTCATGGCGTCTCCGCGCAAAGCTTAAAATTTCAACCGCACGCCGACCCAGCCGCCGAACGGCGCGCCCGGTCCCAGAAAGCGCGGGTTGCTGTAGTTTTGAAAGCCCGGCAACTCGTTGGCTTCGCCCAACATGCCGAAGGACTCGTAATCGGTGTCGAACACGTTTTCCATGATCAGGAAGGTCGCCAGATTCGGCGTCCACTGATAATTGGCGTGCAGATTCATGACGAAATAGGGATCGGTCGAACCCAGGAAATTGCCTTCGTCGCCGCGCAGAAACTGTCCGGAATTGAACATGCCGTCGCCGCCGACCGTCAGCGCCGTCGTGACCGGCACCGTCAAACCCAGTTTCAAACTGTGTTGCGGAATGCCGGGAATTCGGTCGCCTTTTTCCACCGGAATCACCGCGCTGTATTCGCCGTTGGCGCCGAAGGTTTCGATCCGGGCCGGATGGGTGGGACTGCTGACGAAGAAGTTGTTCTGGAAAGTGGCATCGACGAAGCTGTAGCGCAAATACCAGCGCCAATCTTCCCGAAATACGCCGGATAAACCCGCTTCCATGCCCACCCGGCGGGTATCGCCGACGTTCGAGAAAAACCCGACATTGGACGTCGCGCCGCCGGTGGATTGAAAAATGATGTCGTTTTTGTTGATGGTATGGAAAAAACCGACGTTCCAGGCCGTGTCCTTATCGAGCTGGCCGCGAAATCCGGCCTCGAAGCTTTCGGCGACGACCTGCTGCAAATGCGGATCGGCCAAAAAGGCGTTGGGCAGCCGGCATTCGGCGTTGGGATCGGAACAGGCCAGTTCGACGATGGTCGGCGCCCGCGCCGATTCGCTGTAACCGCCGTAAACGCCCAGTTTGTCGGTGACTTTCCAGGTTAAACCGGCCGACGGGTTGAAACGGCTGTAAGCGTGGTTGTCGTTCAATTCCGGACTGTTGCCCAAACTGTCCAGCAAACGGATCACGGTATCGTTAAAGCGACCGCCGAAGCTCAAGGTCACGCGGTCGGTCAAGTCCAGCGCATCGTTGAAAAACGCCGACCAGGTGGTGGTGCCGCCTTTCAGGCCGGTGGCATCGTCCGGAATGAAAATGCCGGAGCGGCTGGTACTGCGGTCGGCCAGCAAGCGGACGATTTCCACTTGAGAACCGTAGTTGACGATACCCCGGTTATAACCGAAGCCGGTAATCAACTGATTGTTCAGCCCGAACAATTTATGTTGAAACGTAGCCTGTCCGGTAGCGCCGAAGCTTTTTTGCTTGCGGGTACTGATGTTGTTGATCGCGTTCAACGGGTGATCGGGATCGTCGTAACCGACCGGATTGCCGTTCTGGTCGCGGACTATCCATTGCGACAGGATGTCGGAACCGGCCATGCCGGCGATGTCGTCGGGACAGTCGCCCGGCTCGGCGCGTTCGCGGGAAATCCCCTGGCTGGCCAGGAAGGACCAAAAGCTATCGCCGCTGAAACCGTCGCTGCCGGGAAACAGCGGATAGGCCGGCAAGCCGTCGAGATTGCGGTCGTACAGCGCGCCGGCTTCGGAACAATCGATGTAGGCGGTATCGTCGCCGTTGAAGGATCGCGTCACCGTATCGCGGTAAAACGCGTTACCGGCCAGTTGCACCTTGTCGTTCAGCCAGTGGGTACCTTCCAGCGTGAAAAACTTCATGTCGTTTTCGGTGCGGTCTGGCGAGGTAAATATCGCCGAGCGGTTGTCGCGCAACAATTCGGTGGGGACCGCGCCGTTGCCGATCAGGTCGCTGTTGCCGTACAAGGCGCTGAAATCCAGCGACGATTTGTCCGAACGCCAGCCCAGCGAACCGTAGACATTGATGGCCTCGGACGGCGAGGAATCCCGCCAGCCGTCTTCGGCGAAGCGCCGCACATTCACGAAATAGCCCAGAGTGCCGTCGTTGCCGCCGCTTTCGGCCGACACCACGTTGCGGCCCCAGGCGCCGCCGTAAGCCTCCAATTCGTGGCCCGGCGAATTGAAACCGTTCTTGGTTTGCAGCGATACCGCGCCGCCCAAGGTATTCAAGCCGAACAAGGGATTGGCGCCGCTGAACACGTTCATGCTCTTGATCATCGATTCCGGCAGCATGTCCCAGTTGACGGTATCGCCGAACGGATCGTTATAGCGCACGCCATTGACGTACACGCTCATCCCCATCGGTAAACCCAGCAACGGCGACGCGGTGAAGCCGCGAAAATTCAGGTCCGGTTGCAGCGGATTGTTTTGCGCGGCATTCAACGTCACACTGCCGGTGGTGCGATTCATGAACGAGGTCAGGTCGTTGGCTTCCGAGCGGTCTAAGTCCCGGTCGGTGGCGGTTTGCACGTTGGCGGGAATTTTGTCCTTGTCCAGGCCGACGCCGTGTACCGGCGTCACGTCGACGACTTCGACCGCTTCCAGGGTATCGTGACCGGCCGTCTCGGATTCGGCGGCTTCGGCGCCGAACGCGGCGCACAGAAAGGCAAAGGCCACCGGCTTGGCGGACTGCTGTAATGGCTTCATGAACTTGATAAACATGGGGGGCTGCAACCGATAGGGCCGCAACCCGGTTGAACCGACGCGCCGACCGGGCGCGCGACTAGCTTTCAGCGCGACCGACGTTTGCCGAGCAAACCGATGCCGGCCAGCGCCGATAAAAATAACGGCAGCGCGGCGGGCAACGGGACCGGCGCCATCGCCAGCACGTTCAAACGATTCTGCGCCGGATTGCCGCCGGTGGCCGAGTTGCCCCAGAAACCGCTGGCCGCGATACCGCGCAAGGCCGGATCGGCGTTGCCGGTGCCGCGCAATTTGATCCAGCCCAGCGCGTCCGCTTGCTCCGGATGCAAGGCATTTTCGACCGCGTTGGCCGGATTCAGCAAATTGGCCACGCTGATGCCGGAAAAGCCGGCGCTGTTGTAAAGGTCTATCGTACTGCTGGTGCCGGCCAACAAAGTCTCGGCCGTGAAGTTGTACTCTTGTTCGAAGGCTGGATCGCCGGCCGCCGAGCCCCAGCCGTCGATGGCGCCGTCTTCCTGCCATTCAATGCCGCCGCTCAAGCCGCCGGAAGTGACCGGCGCCAGATTGACGCCACTGACATAGCTCCAATGCTGGTTATTGAATTCGTAACCGTTGTCGGTGGAGGTGCCGGGAAAATTGAGTTCGAACGAAGAGATCCACACCTTGGTACCGGCAACGCCGCTGGAAAATTGCGCCAGGTCGCCGGCGGTCAATTGCACCCGCACGCCGCCGTAGCCCTCGCCGTTCAAGCCCAGATCGGCCAAATCGGTCACGGTAATGCTCGCGACGTTGGCAACCCCACTGCTGCCGTACAGATTGGTGGCGATGTAATTAAAGTTCAGGGTGGTGGTCGCTGCGGACGCGGCGGACAGGTTCAAAAGAGTTGCGCCGGCCACCAGCCAGGATTTCGTTGAAAGTTTCATCGTTATTATTGTTTGAATTGAAATGGAAAAAACAGCCAAGCATTAGCGGCCGCGCCGCCTCCCGGCGGGAGCAGAGCCTGGAGTCGGCGCGGCGCTAACAACGGTTTAAGCGCGGCGGCGGCGCAACACCCCGAAGCCGGCCAAGGCCGAGGCGAATAACGGCAACGCGCCGGGGACCGGCACCGGCGCGGCGGTCGGCTCGACGGCGCCGACCACCAAGGTCGCGACCGACTCGATATTTTCGCCGCCGGTAATCGCACCCAGGCTACGGACTTTGACGGCCGCCATGATGTCCGGAATGGAAGCGTCGGCCGACCCGCCGCGCAGCGCTTCAACCAACGAAGCGACGGTCAAGTCGCCTTGCTCGAGTCCGGTATCCCACCAAAACTGGATATGGGCGCTATCGCCGACCCGCAAACTGGCCAAGCTGGTCGAGGAAGACGGATTCGAGGTGCCTTTGGGGAAACCCAATTCGCTGGTAAAGGTAAAGCCGTCGACGGTCGCGACGTCTTCTTGCGGCTCCCAGCGGTCGGATTGGGCGTTGTCGTCATCGAATTGCTCGATAATGATGTTGGGCAATTCTTCGTCGGCAAAATCGAAAGCCAGCAACAACCCGGAGATATAGCTGGTGGAGCCAACGCCGGGTACCTGATCCGACGCGACGTTGGTCAGGGTCAAGTCGATGCCTTTAAACCCGGTGCTGGTAATCACGTCTTCGAAATGAGCCGTGGCGATCGTAGTGCCCAGCGCGCCGGCGCCCGGCGTCATGCGGTAGCTGAAATCCAGATCCAGCGTGGCCGCCGCCGCGCCTTGGCTCAAGGCCAGACCGATACCCAGAGCCAGCGAATTGACGGAACGGCTTAACGATTTTGGGAGGTAACTCATATTGCGTCCTTTTTTTCCGAGATTAAGAAAGAATTTTTCTCGGCTATTCTCGGGAAGCCGCGCGAAATGGCTTAGGGAATTTTTCCCGGTATCAGACTGAATGTTTCCCGATGTTAAATTTGGTTAATGATTGAACAGTTAGCCGGCAAAAAGCCTGCTACGCGGCCGGATCGATCGCCGCCCTCATTGACGCCGATGAAAACCACGGCGTACGGATTCACGCGGAGCCTTCAAAATCGGCGCTTGCCCGAGTTTTCAAAGGTCGCTAACGAACAATAAATTGAAGCCCGGTTTGTGGGAACACTCCGGCGTGACCGATAATAGAATCCAGCTGGAAGCCGAGAAAGCCGGGTATCGTTGCCGCTCCACCCGGTCCACCTCCGTGGTTTTCCGGCGACATAAGCCTCGCCGATTGCTACCACTCTCGCTATCGCGCCGGGCGCTTTTTAAGTCTTTCCGGCGGCGGCCGGCACTACGAGGACACAGCATGTACTACTCCAATATGTACGAATTCGGCGTACACAACACAACCGTCGGCGTCACCGGGTTTGTCACCTGCATCGGCGTCGTGTTCGTAACCAACCAACAGCTATACGCCATCCACATTCCTCAAACGCCGGCAAGATATGCCGACGCACACCGCGAATTTGGGATGTTCATCGCCCGTACCGAGGGACCTAGAATTCAGGGCGACATCCTGGTGTTCTGTAACAGTCCGCAGCGGGCGAACGTCGTCAATGAATTGCGGCCTTTAATCGGCGCCCTGAATGTCAATACCAGCACGCTCTACCGGCTGAATGGCCCCGGACTCAATAACGCGGCAAACGCCGCCGCGGTCCAGGTGGACCGGGTAGTTGCGGGCGTGGCCGGCTTTGGCGTGAGCGTGAAGTACGAAGTCAATAACAACATCGCCTGGGTTGCCGGGGGTACCGCGCCGAGCGGCCGATATGCGCCAGGCGGACTGGGTGGCGGCGTCGTCCCGAATGCACCGGTCAATTGGGTCAATGTCACCGCGCAGAATTGCCAAATATCCAACCCCTGGTGATTTTGCCCATCCCCAAGCGCCGAACTTGGGGATGCCTCGCCGGCAAGCTCCGCCCCTGCAAAGCCTGGGAACCGGTGGAATCGTCGGCACACTTGAGTCTGGCGCCAGCGGCGGTCTATATTAATAATTAATACATCGACACCTTATCGGGAGCGAGATCATGGCTGGAAATACTTCCGTCACTTTAGGCGACCACTTTGATAACTTCGTGCAGGAAAAAATACAGCAAGGCCGTTCGCGCCGGTTTGCGTAAACTGGAAGAAGAGGAACTTAAGCTGCAAACATTGAGAGCCAAGCTACAAGCCGGCGAAGACAGCCTGTTGCAGGAGGATTTCGACCAAGAGCAATTTCTGGCCTCGATGCGAAAAAAACATAGCCAATGAAGCCCAGCTATCGTATTAGGCTGAACGCGACGGTCGGCATGTTCGGCGATTTGCAGGAGATTGAAGGTTTGGAAATGCGGGCGCTTGGAATAGATGATGAGTTGGAGTGAGCTATCGACCTGACGGTCGATCTGGTTCCCAAACTGCAGCTGGGGAACAAGCGGAAAATCTGACCATGAAACCGGAATGGGTTGAACTCGTCTAATGAAAGATTTTTAAGTACTGCTGATGTTTGGTATATTTCATTTAAGTATCTATTTCTTAGAAGGAAAATATGAGCCGCTTGAAATCTACGTTAACTGCATAATAATGAAAAGAAGATACCAGCAGTTTAACAACAAGCGCGTAATCAAAGAGCTAACTGTTTCCGAACGCCAACAATGCAAAGAGCTTGCGAAACAAGTGAAATACGTCGGCAATCCGGAACATAAACAAAACCCCGGCGACTTTGGACTTACACCGCCTAGCGGAGCGCGTCCGGGGAAATCTCTGTGCGATGCGGTCAATATATTTTCCAAGCGTATAGCCCAATCGTTATTGAAATTGGGCTTGCAAAAAGGACTGGTCAGCGAGCGTTATCACGGCGACTGGCCGCAAAATATCTGGTCAGTTACAGAAAAGGGCGAAGCATTGGAAGCGCAACTCGATAACAAAGAACAAGGCACTTATCACGGCTACCCTATGCCGGAATCCGACCCAATGGCAAACGAAGTGATTAAACGATGGAAGCTGTCTAATGGCTGAACTTAAATTTAACTTCGACTGGGCGGCTGCCGGACATGATGTCCCGGAACTCGCCAATACTATGGCTGAATTGGCTTTGCATGTCGGCAATGTCAACCTGACCAGAAACGACAACATTTGGGCCAAATCGGTACGCGATTCGGTTTTAGTATCTGCTTACCCTTTGGCAATGTGGCTAGCCTCGTCATGGTGGCGGCTCAATTTCGAACCTTTACCCGCCCATGGAAAACCGCCCTCTGTTGATTGGCGAATGGCACACGAAATCGGTGCCGCCAACCACGGCTTCGTATGGCCAAAAGCCGTATTTGCATCGGATAGCGAGGTCATACAAATTTGGGCCGAACCGTCCTGCGCTACGATTCAACAATCCGTCAAATACTTGAACAAGTTAGATGCCCACGCTTCTGTCAAATTGGCTGATTTTCAGCGTAGTGTAACTGGGTTTGTCGAGTCCGTTATAAGTCGCCTGGAAGCCGTCGATTGCAAGAACAGTCACTTGTATAACCTCTGGCAGTTAATTCAAGAAGAAATTGCCGATCCTCAGAGTGCCGACTACCGAAAGCTGGAAGCCGAATTAGGCTACGATCCGGACGAATGCCCTGACGCAATAATGGCGCATGCTCAAAAACTTGAGCAACGCATGGGAGCAGAAGCGCTAACCGAATTGGCGCCGGTATATGGCAGAACAGCCGGCACCGAACCTCTGAAAGCCATTGACGAGATAATCGAAGGTCCCGGACTAACCGGAAAGCCGGAAATGCCGCAGTTGGCCGAATCTGAATCCTCGACCGGGCTGCCGTGGCAACGAGCCATAGCCGCCGCAAGAAAATTGCGCCAATGTTTAAGTAACGAAGAAGCTGCCATCGACAACAAACAGCTTTACGGCTTGCTGGGCCTAACGGAAGACAACGTCGAAGGTTGGGTGCCTCTAACACGTAGTAGTGCCACTGTTGCAATACCTACAAACGGCGAGCACTTCAAGTTTGTACCACGAAAAAAACATCCTCAAGCAAAACGTTTTGAATTGGCACGCCTATTAGGCGATTTCGTTTTGACAAGCAACGCCAATCACCATTGGCTTACAAGCACCGATTTATCCACGTCGAGGCAAAAATATCAACGCGCATTCGCCGCCGAATTTCTTTGTCCGATAGATGCGCTGAAAGGTTTCTTGGACGGAGATTATTCGGAATCCGCAATTGAAGAAGCCGCTGAGCATTTCCGTGTAAGCCAAGCAACGGTCGACAGTTTGTTAAAGAATAACGGCCTTGTCTACTCCATGTTGGCCGGATATACGGACACCGCCTTACCTTATCGCTTAGGCGCTTAAATTCCGTAATGGTGGGCACGGATGTTTGTGCTCACGCAAAATATGGTTCGGAACTGGTGATAGTGTCGACTCCCAAGCCGGAGCTTGGAAATCCCAACTCTCAGAAGCGCGAGTTTCCGTTCCAACTAACTCTCCTTAGCCCATGACCCGCAGCCGCTACCGAGTCCGGCAAAATCCAAGCCCGCACTTCCTGACTGCGACGATCAACCAGTGGCTGCCGCAGTTTACTCGCCCGGCGACGGTAAATATCGTGCTGGGTTCCTGACGAACTTTACCGTACGACAGCGGGTTTCAGCTTTACGGTTACGTGATCCTGGAAAGTCACCTGCTCCTGATCGCCGCGTCGGCGGATTTGAGCCGGGACATGCAACGGTTTAATTCTTATTGGTCGGATTCTCGGTCGTGTTCGTCATTTCGGCAGGGATTGCCGAAATCCGGACCCCACGGACGGATCGAAGCTTGCCAGCCATGGCACTGGATGCCGGCTTCCCGGCGGGCATGACGGCGTTGCTTAAGGGTAAAGGCTCACCGCCAAGCAAATCATCGGTCATTTGCAGCAACGCGGTTCGGCGCGGGTGCTGGAACTATTGGCGTTATCGAAGCGGCCGGGTAAGACCGAAAGCAAACCTCAGGTCCGGAAGAATTGCCACGACTCGACTAGCGATCCCGGTTGTCCTGGCATAACGCATCGATCCCGGCGCCATCGCCCAGCCGCCGGCCGAGGCTGTTTTTGCAGTTCGCGGACAGCGGCGAGAAATCGCAGCGCAAGTCTTCTGTGACGGCGACCGCGTCGCCTTCTCCGACCTCAATCAGCGCCAGCGGCGCGTAGTGGTGCTCGACGCCGGCCGGCCGCTTGGACAACGCGACGCGGTTGCCCTGACCGTCGTCCCGGCCCGGCCATTCGATGTCGCCGGTGGCGGTGCGCGCCGGTATCAGCCAGTAATCGCCGCCGCGCAATTCGCCGTTAATCGTGAAGCGTACTTCGATGCCCGCCTCGACCGGCAGCCATTCGTTAGGCTTGATCGCCAGACCGTCGGCATCGCCCTGCTGGTCCCAGCGCCGCAGCAGCGGGTGCCGGTCAGCCCGATACACCAGCGGACTGGTGCCGGCCAAGGTGACGATTTTATTGACTCGATCGATCGCCGTAACCTGACATAGCGGAGAAACGGTGTTCAGCAACACGCTGTCGTCGTCCTGCAATTCCACCCAATCCTTTTCGGTCAGGGTTAATTTGTCGTCGCGGCCCAAATGCTCCAGCGTCACGCTCAAGGTTGCGGCGGCGGTATCGGCGACGAGATTGGTCACCGGAAAGGCCACCGCGCCATTTTCCCGCGACCATTTGAAGGTCGCCGGGCTTTCGTCGCCGCCTGGGCTGTGAATCTCGATCCGGTACAACTGATTTTCCTGGCCCCGATAGCGGGCGTCCGACGGCTGGCAACAAGCATCGGTCGGCGCGTCCGCCGGTTTGACTTGCGCGGCCAGACAGGCTTGACTGACGATTAATTGGCTATCCAAGGCCTCCCGCCAGTCGCGGCCATCCTGCAGCTCCAAGGTTTTGACCTGCCAAATCAATTGCGAGCGGCTGGCGGTATCGGCTCCGTTCAGGGCTTTTTCGCGGATATCGTCGTCTTCCAGATAGCTGATATGCCGTTCCCAAACATCCAGATACGCCAAATAGCGGCCCGACGGCAGCGGACCGGTTTTTTCGTCCAGACGATAGTTGGGTTGGCTCAGATAGGTCAGCCGCGCCGGGTTTTCGCACAGCAGTCCGTCCACGTAATAGCGGCCCGGACCGATGTTGAAGTCGCCGGCCTTGAGTTTGGGCTTGGTAAAAATCTCGAAGCCGAACGCCGCCGCCGGCCCGCCGTAGGGGCCGATCAAATCGGTGGCCAGCGTCTGCAAATAGTGCAGCAGGATCGCGCTTTGCTCGTTCCAGTCGGCATCGAGTTGCACCCGGCCTTGTTGCATCAATACCCGCAGGAATTGCTTGTCCGGGGTAAACGTCATTCTCGAAAAATCGCCTTTCATATCGTTGTCCTCAATTATGCGGCGGCTTAGCTCGCCAAAATGATGTCGGCATCGGTGCCGGCCGGCGTGTATTCCTGGAGCCGCGTCTGTAAGTTGGCCAAACGTTGCGGTTGAAACAAATCGTGAAACGCGCCCATTTCCGATTCGTCTTCGGCGCCACGCACGATTTCCGCCGCGCAATCGCAGGCCAATTGCGCATAGCTTGGCGTCCCGTAACGGCTGCTGCTGAAGTGCGGCACGACTCGCCGTTGTTCGAGCAATTTGGCGTCGCCGCTCAACTCGGCGGTCGCCAAGTCCGGCTGGCAGTGGTAACGGCGCGGGGTTCGCGAGGTCGGCGGCGCGTAGCAAAACCGCATGCAGCCCCGTTGGCGGCGGGCCACGCAGACCGTGCCCATGAAAATACTGTCTTCCGCTAAAACCAGCGCATGCACGTTGACGCAACCGAACACGGTGGTTCGGGCGACAGTCGTGTTGGCATGGGCAAAGCCGGCACCCGGCGCGCCGATAGCTTCGCTTTCCGGGCCGTCGCCGTCCCAGCCAGTGGCATCGACGATGCTATCGCTGATGTGCAGCTCCAACGGCTCGGCGTCGACTTCGTCGTTGCCGATTTGTAGCGATCCGACGATGCTGTGTTCTATGCGGATACAAACCAGGCTGTTGAGCACGGTCAGGCTGGGTTCGGCCGGCCGGCATGGTTCGCAGGCGCAGTCCAAGGACCAGCCCGGCACCAGCGTGCAATGACGGATCACCAAACTACCCAGCGGACCTTCGACCAGCACGCCGCGCCCGGCGATCAGCAAGCCGTCCAATACAAGATGGCTGTCGGCGCCGCCGCGGATGCTGAAGCTGTCGGGCTGGTCGGTCTGCCAATCCAGCAAGCGGATGATGGGCCGAGTGGCGTCGGCGGCGCGAATTTGCAGCACGCGGCCGGGCGCCAGCTCCAGATTGACCGGCAGCACATAGACCCCGCTGTCGGCAATCTCGACCACGGCGCGCGCTGGCTGCTGCCCGGCGGCTTGGCCGGATTGCCAGGGCAGCAGGGCTTTTTGCAACTCGTCCTGCCCACACACCCGGATCAACTGGCTGGCGGCGGCCTGCCTGAGTTCGCGCGGATATTCGCCGCCGCCCAGCGGCGCGCTGAAGCCGTAGTAATACGACACCCAAACTTTTTTGGGTAACTGCTTGCTCGGAAACGCCAGCCGGCCACGTTCGGTATCGATGGCCAATTGGCCCTTGGCCGGCACGAAGCGCCAATCGCTCAAATCGGCGCCGACCAGCAAATCCCTGGGCAAAGGCTGCGGCGTGTCTTTCTTCGGCCAACCCGGCGCCCAGATCGCAAAACTGCGGCCTTCGCCGTAATCGACCGGCGCGGCGGCGGTCTCGGCATGAAACAAGCGGCAGCGAATCGGTAGCGGCAACGCGGTTTCTTCGGCTATCGTATCGGCAACATCGGCCTGGGGCCGGTGATAGAGCGGACTGTCGTTGCCCAGCGCGCTAAACGTAAAACAATGCGGCGCCACCTCTTCGACGCAACAGGCCGAAGTCTTGCTGACCGAGTAAGCTTGAATACGCCAGACGAACAAGCCCACCGCCGCCGGATTGTAACGGCCCGGCGAATGAATGGACGCGATACGCCGCACGTCCACGCCGTGAGCAATGGCGTCGAACGGTCCGTCCAGCAAGTCCAGCGCCGTGCCTTGCCGGACATCGACGCTACGGCCCTGCGCTAACCGCTGGTAATTCAGATGCTGAGTGCGGCTGAGCAGTGGTAAAAATTCCACAGCCCGCGCCGGCCAGCCGGCCACGTCGGCGGCCAGGCCTTCCAGCAAGGCCAGACTGCCCTTGCGGCGCCGATAGCGCAGGGTGTTGGCGATTTCCCGGCGCGGCGTCAAGGCCCGATTCAGCAGCCGGCCTTGCGGCGTGGCGGCATCGCCGGGCCGGCCGGCCTCGGCGACCGGCCGGTAGCCGATCAAATCGCCCAAGTACGGCACCACCCAGTCGTCGCAGGTTTCGATGAACCAGTTTTCGTAGAGTTGGGCGATGTCGGCCTCCAGCAGATCGGCCTGTTCGGTTATCACCCGCAGCAGCGCCTTTAGCGGTTCGCCCTGTTCGGCATCGCGAATGCGGTGTATCGCCGGCAGTAATTCGTAGAGTCTATCGAGTGTCGCGTTCATGCCAGCCTCACAGTATCGGATTCAAGCTCAGGGTTTCCGGAATCTCGGCCGCCAACACCGCGATTTGCGCCGGCCGGATCGCGCCGTTCTCGAATTTGGCCAAATTGACGGCCAAATGCTGGGCCGGTTGGGTTTGCGCGGCGATGGCTTGCACCGCCTCGGCGATTTCGGCGGGCGTTTGCAAACGCCGACCCGCCGCCGCGTCGGGGATTTTTTCCGGCACGCCGCCGAAGGCGTCCACATCGACATACACCACTCCGGCCACGCCTTGCATCGCGCTAATGATTTCCGACAGACAAACGCTCTGCCCTAATTCGCGACGCTCGAAACCAAAGGCTTCCAGCAAGGCGGCACGCAGGGCCGGCTCGACATTTTCCCAGCGATAATCGGGCGCGATACGAACCGTGGCGCTGACGACGATCAACAACAACTCCCGCACCGCCAATTGCAGAGGCTGAAACGGATCGCCATAGTCGTGTAACGCTTGCCGCAAGTTCAAAAACAAGTCAGAAGTTTCATCGATGGGAATGTCTTCGGCGCCGGCTACCGTCACATGAACGATTTGGCGGCGACCGGACAACTCGACCGCGTAGGCCTTGCCGATGCCGGCATAGGTCCGGGAAAAATCCTGGTAATCGCGTACCGACACCAACCGGTCCAACGCCGCCAGGGTCAGCGGCGCATTGATCCTGGCTTGGTCGCGGCTTTCCGGATCGGCGCCGCCAGAGGCCCGCAATGGATTGATCACATCCCGGACGCCCAACGGCCGGCTCAGCAACAGGTTGATTTGCTCGGCCTTGACATTGCCGCCCTTGCCGATGCCGCTACGGTAAACCGCTTGAATATTTTCGACACCGCTCGGCAAGCGCGCACCGTGCGCGCCGTCGCCAAAAATTACCGAGGTTTTGCCGTCATCATCGGTTTGGGTCACGAAACCGCGGCCGGTCGAACTCAGACCGTTTAAAGCCGCGACTTCCCGCCATTGCACGCCATTGACCGACACCGTCAAGGTGCTGTCGATGCCGGCCGGATTGTTGGCGGCGACGAAGGTCAACGGCGATTGCTTTAACGTAAACCGTTGCAGGGCCTGGGCGCCGTTGCCGCTGCCCAGCACTTCCTTGCGGGTCTCGCCGTGGCTGGCCTTGACCACGTTGGCGTAGATCTTCACCGTGTCGCGTTTGAAGCAATAGGCCAGCGGTTTGGCTAGCTTGACGAAACTGTGGATGCGGTCGCCGGGCAAGCTGTACTCCAGTTTATCGACGCCGCCGTCTCGGCCGGCCAAACTGTAATAGGTCTGCCGATACAAATCCTGGCGCACCGAAGACAGCATCGCCAATTCGCTGAAACGCACGCCGGAAGTACCCGGCAGATCGGCGCGCTCGCCGCTGACGATGACCCAGCGACCGGCTTGCAAATCCTCGTGGTAGCGGTCCAACTCCAGCAACTCGCTATCGCCGCCGCACACCGGCGTGCTGATCGGCTCCTCGGCCAGGGCCAGGGCTTCGCTTTGAATGTGAACCGTCGTGGTACGCACCGTGGCGAACGGCTCCGGGTTGTTGCCGGTCGGTTCGCCGATCCAGGCCTTATCGCTCGGCAGGCTGACAGCCAGACTTTTACCGCTCAGCCCGTAAGCGGCCAGCGAGCGGTGTTGCAGGGTGTCCTTATCCAGGCGCACCACGATCTCGCTGCCGTTGGCTTTGGCAATGACGATCCAGCCGCCGGTGGTCAATGGATAATCGGCGTCCAGATATAGCGTGGTCGGCTGGTGGAATACCGCGCCGGTAACCGAACCGGTATTAGACGTGGTTGGCGTGTTATACGGGTTGGCTATTTGCCATTCTCGTAGCGTGTAATTACCGTTCGCGAAATCCGTCTGCCGCAACTGCGCGTTATGCCCGAACGGCGATGCCTTGCCGCGCAGCGCATACACCGTCACCGGCCCATCCAGCGTGATCCGGGTATTGGCGGTCGCGGCGGCCAGATGCGTGCGTAAGGCCGGACTGAAGCGCTTGGCGATGGCGTTGTTGGCGTCGGCCACCGCATTCAAGCCCTGGGTCGCGTAGCGAGCAGCGACATCGACCGTTAACGGTCGGGCACGGAAGCGAAGTTCGCCCCCATTTCCGCCGGTATCCCCGCCGCCCGCGCCGCCGCCGGCACTGGGATCCAATAGCGGTGCGGCAAAGAACTGACCGGCCAAATTGCGCGTCAAGGTCGCCTGGTTGCGGGGCTGAAGCGACGGAGACTGCGTCAAGCCGGCGATGATTTGCCGGTAATCCTGCAAGCCTTCCAGGGAAATACGCAGATAGCTCAGTCCAGTCGCGCCGATACCGTCCACCGACTTGACCGCATAGCCCAGTTGCCGGCTGTTCCGGCTTAACACGATTTGGTGACCTTCGGCGCCGATCTGCAGCAACCAGGCCCCGCCGTCGGCCAGCGAATACAGCGTCAAGCCGTCAGCCTCCACCTGTTCGATGTCCACGTCGAAACGAAAATCGAAAAACCCCGGCTGGCCGCTGCCGTCGTCGAGCAGCAACAAGGCGTATTGATCGTTCAGTACATCTTGCCAATTTAAGACGGCGGCAATCGGCGTCACGCCAATCTGCAAACGCACCAGGGTGCGGTCGTGCTCGGGTTCCGGCAGGACTTCGCCGACCCGTAGCAGCGCTGGCTCGTTGCCGCCGATCTGGATCAGCAGCGGATCGTCGACGTTCAGCTTGGTACTGATGCCTTTCAGATAGACGCGCGGACCGCCGGGATCGAAGAACATCGACAGCGACGTTTGCGGGCGGCTCAGGCGCGGCTTCAGCGTATTCCAGGCGGCGCGCGCCTCCAGGTCGTCGCTGGTTTCAAAGGTTTGCGGCGACTCGCCGGGCGCCGGCAGACTCTGTACTTTCGCGCCTTTGGCTATCAGGCTGGGACCTTCGAATTTATCGTCCAAACCATAGGCCAAAAACACGCTGGCCGCGACGCCGGGCCGGGGCTGATAACCGATCAACCGGGCCAGTTCCAACACCGAGCGGCGCTCGGTGGCAGTGCGCAAATAGCCTTCGTTGGCGATGCGTTCCTGATAAAAGCTCAACACTTCGGCGAGGCTAGCCCAAGCTTGCAGCAGCGCAATCGAAAAGTCATCGGGCTGGCGACTGGTCAAGGCCTGCAAGGGATAACGGCCCGCTTCGCCCGGCTCGGCCAGATTCAGCGTGGACAGGCGCGCCAGCGCCGATTCCAGAAACCCGTGGTAATCGCCAATCCGGTAGTGTAAGGCCGGCAAGCCGGGCCGGTTCTCGATGGCCGCCGGCACCGAGACAGAGATGCCCGAGCAACAGCCGCAAGATGAGATGGTATTCATCGTCCGCCCTCCATATTCAGCGTCAATAAGCCGTGTTCCGGAAAACCTTTATCGTTATCCAGACGGGCGATTTCCAGCGGCGCCAGCGTCAACACGCCGGTGGCGATTGCATCGTCGGCGGCTTCGAACAAGCGCCGCAATTCGCTGACTTCGACGCCGGCGACGCCGGCCACCTTTTGTGCCGCCGCGACGATGCGACTCAAATACACGCCGTCGCCGAAACTCAGATTGTCCGGATGAAAAAAGCCGCGCTGGCCATCGGCCAAAACGCGGTTGCTGAACATGGTTTGCAGGCTCGCTTTAATCTGGCTTTGCAAAAAGCCGGGCCGAACGCAGACTTTCAAGATCAAGGCCAGCGGCACTTGCAGCGCGGCAACCACTTCCAGGTCGTGACCGATGCGCCGGTAGCGCCGCAAATGCCGGTCGATGCGGCACAGCAAGCTTCGGCAGTCGGCACTGGCCGCGTAGGTATCGACCACCACCAACACCCTGTAGCCGCTGCCGGTCCAGCGCAGCGTTGCGGCGGCTTTTTGTACCTCGGCAGCGAAATCGCGCATTACAATTTGCGCGTAATCGTCACAAGTGACGGCGCGTTGCAACACCTGCCGAAACGCGTGCGGCGCCAGCAATCGCGCCTGCGCCACCGGCTCCGCCGCCACGCCACCCTGGGTAGGCAAGGGATTGCGCGCCAAGATGGTCGCGCCGCTGGGTAAGCGGTCGCGGAACACGACGCGTTTGATCGCCTCGGCGCCGACCAGACCAGCCGGGCCGTTGCCTGTCCGGTAGCGAGCCGCGATGCGCGTACCGGGTTTGGGCATCCGGCCCTGTTGGCCGTCGCCGAAACGCAGCCAGGCAACCGCATCGTCGTCAATTTCGACGGTAAAGTGGCGGTCACCGGCGTTGCTGTTCAACAAATCGGCTTGCGCCGACCAAGTGGCCGGCGTATCGCAAGCGCCGAGATCGGTTTCGGTCAATTCCAGCCAGGGCAATGCCAGGTGTACATCCTGATCCGCTAAACCGGTGGCCGCGACGACTAGGTCGTGTGCGCCGCACGGGTCGGGCTGACGACAGCCAGGTAGCGGCTGGACGTGGGTCAATTCGGGCTTGCTCAAACGTGGCCGAAAACGCAGCGGCAACGCCGTCGGTTCGCGCACGCCGCAATCGTCGCAATCCGGCCAATGCCAACTGCCGGGCACCGCTTCCAGCGTTTCGGTCACGGTTTCGCCGTGATCGACCAGCACCACGTTACCGCGCGCCACGCTGACGCCGGTCAGCGGCGAACAATCTTCGTCCTTGACCGCCGACAAACACAGCGCAAAAGGCAAAGCATCGGCCCGGCTCCAGCGAATATCAACGATGAAGCGCCCGGTCAACGGATCGACGCCTTCCTCCACCGCAATCAACCGCACCGGATGCCGGTGCTTGGGATCGGCATCGGCGCGGTTGCCGGTGTGCGGCCCCAGCACTTCCTCGAAAATCAACACGTCGCAGACTTGCAAACGCAATTGCCGGCTTTCGATACCGGGGTCCAGCAAGGTCGCTGAGGTCGCGCCCTTGGCCAGACAGCATTGCGCGTCGCCCCAGGTATAAAAATCGATGGTATTGTGCGCCGCGTACCAGTGCAGGGTTTGCTTGGCCGGCGCCAGCAAGGGCTCGTAGACCAGATAGGGTTGCGGCAAGGTTCGCGGCAAATCCTCGGCCTTGAGCAAAGCCGTGTCGTCGCCGGAATCGAACGCGGTGATAAAAAACACATCGGCGCTTTCGACGGCCAAATCTTGCGACACGTCCAGACACACCCAGGCCCTGGTATTGCAACCTTCGTGCAAGCGGTAATCCACCAAGCGGGCGTGGCGCCGGACCGAAATCCGCCGCCGCGCGGTGTCCAGATACGCTTCAGTGGCAACGGCGTCCTGGTAATAACTGAGATGGTCGCCGACGTAAGCCAGCAATTCGACCAGCGTCACGCCCAAATCCGGCACGTGGCGTTCCCGCCAATCCGGCAATGTCAGTGCCAGCCGGTCGTAAATCAATTGCCGGAAGCTGGCGTAATCCTTGGCCAGATAATTGATTTCCGGCAATTCCGCCGCCGGCGCCGAACAATCCTGCGCCGGCTTGCAGTCGATTTCACCGCCGCATGCGACCTTGAAATTGAATTCCAGACTAGCGTAACGTGGATCGAAGCCGGGCATGCTGCGCTCGGTGGGCCGGCCCTGTTCGTCCAGCGCCACTGCGCACAAGCGATAGTTGGAAAAATCGCCGTAACGGTCCAGGCCGACCAGCATGTAGTCGTCGCGCTCCGGGTCTTCGTCTCTAACGATTTCGACCGACACCACCCGGATGCCGGTAATCCGCTCGCCGCCGACGATGTGCAGATTCGCGGCGTCGAGGTGATCGGGGGCCTTGCGCAGAAAAAATACCGTCACGCTCAGTTGGTCGTCGCCGACTTCCAAGTAATCGAAGCCGTTCAAACTCTCGCTGGCCCGGACCAGGGCGCGGCGGCTATCATCGCGGCACAGCAAGGCCGAGGCGCTCATGTCGGACTCCTGAGGAATTCCGCGCTGCGAACCTCGCCGCTGCGCTTGACCCGGTATTGCACCTGTACCCGCAAGGTCGAGTCCTGGCTGGTCACTTCCAGGCCCAGTACATCCAGCACGTCGCCCAGCCAGCGCTGTAAGCCGGCCTGAATCGTGAATTGCAAGGTCGCGGCCAATTCGGCGCTGTTCGGCGCGAAAACCAGTTGCAGCAAACCGCTACCGAAGTCCGGCCGGTTGACGCGTTCGCCGTTGTTGGTGAACAGAAATTGCTCGATCATCTCGCGGATATGTTCATCCTCATTGGTGACGGCGGTGCGCCCGCGCTGATCGAAATGCAACGGAAAATCGACGGCTAGCATGGCATCCTCACAGCGCGCTGACGCGGGTTTGGGTGAATAAAATCAAAAGCGGTGTCGCGGTCGGCGCGCATATCGCCTGACTGCTTTGCACCACCAGCGGTTGGCCGTTGGACGTAACACGCGTGGTCCCCATCAGCCATTGCCCGGTCACGCAGGGGCCGTTGGCGGCGGGCGGCGGCGGCAACGCGCAACCGGCCACGATATAGGGCGCGGTCATCAGTACGGTCGGCTGACCGCTGACCGTGACGCGCGGATTGGGCACCGTCGGCGTCGCCTGACCGCCATGGGCGCACAGCACCTGCGCGCCGACATGCACTAAGAAGCCGGCCATCTCAAGTCACCACCAGCGCCAGTTTGTTGATCATCACCGCCGGGCCCAGCATTTCCAGGCTGGCGCCCTTGCCGTTGCTGATGAAGATGCCGGCATCGTTGACGACGATGTAAGCACCGGTGGTGCTGCGTAAAATCACCCCGCCGGTGGTCGGGATCGGCGGCATCACCGGCGGCGGCGGCGCCGGCGGCAGGTCGCTGACGATAATGCCTTGCTGTAACAAGGACTGAATCACGATATTGGGATCGGCGGGATTGCCGGCCAGCGCCGCCAGCGGTATGTCGGATTGCAAGCCCCAGCGGCAGCCGACCCAGATCGGTTTGTCCAGATCGCCGTGCTCGAACTCTATCCACACCCCGGCGCCTATCGGCGGCACCATGTAGACGCCCATCGGCGGCCCGGTCGGTCCGGCCAGCGGCACGCAAGGTTCGGCGAATGTGATCGGGATCAACGAATTGACGTCCGGCACCAGCGCCTGAATCCGGCCACGCTGCTCCGGATCGACGTTATTGACTACGGTGCCGCGATATTTGCCCCAATATTTGTTTTCTTCGTTCATACCGGCAGCCTCGGCGTGTTGGAAATCAGCCCGTCGCGCGACAGCGTGAAGTTTTGTTTGTATTCGCCGTGTTTCAGGTTATGGGTGACGCTATCCACGTAATACAAGCCGTCATAAGCCAGACCGGCGCCGCGCACCCCCACCACCATCCGCGCCCGCAAGGCCCGACCATAGCGCAGCACATCCATCGAACCGCTACCGGTAATCGCGTTCGCCGAGCCTTTCAGCATTTGCCCTATCATCAGATTGACCACCCCCGGAGGGTCTTCGCCGGCCACTTCCTTGGCGAATCTAACCTTGGCCGGCGGCGTCGGCCGCGCGCCCAGCGGCGGTTGAAAGATGCTGATATTGGGTATCGGCACCGGGATCGGAATTTTGTGGGTAATTGGGTCCATTACCGTGACGATCAGTACTTCCTTGGCCAGACCGTTCAACGAAAAACTCAGGCTATCGACATTGCTGTGCGCGTCCATGTTGATGGTCAGCGCCGGCTGCGGAATCGGCAAGCGGATGTTGGGACCAAAATATGCCAGATTTTGGCCCGGCAACGGCCCGGATTCGACGTAAAACACGTAGCCGTTGCGCGCCGCCAATTTTTTGATATGCGCCAGATCGGTGGAGTCCTGGGATTTGTAACCCTTGGTGGGTGACATGAAACTCAAAAACAGCGGCGGCGTCACCAGCGGAATCACCCCGAAGGCGGCGTAAGGTGCCAGTATTGTCAGCATTTGCAAGGTGTCGTCCATGCCCGGAAATGGCCGTTTCAGCTCGACGATGTCCATCAGCACGCTCAAATCCTCGCCGGTAATGGTCAGCTTGGCCTGACCCGGTTCGCTGCTCGGCGACATTTCCTGGCGGGTGACGATTCCGTCTATCAACACGTTGGGGATGCCGTTCAGCGTGACGATGACCATCACCCGCGTCGTGATCGGGTCGAAATAACCGGCCGGCAACAGAGTGGTGGTCAGCAACGACCGGGAGCTGACTGCAAACACCAGTTGAAACCCGCTGCGTTCGCCGCCGCTGTTGACCTGGACGCTGGTCAAGGCCTCGATCACCGCGGTCGGCGCCGGTATCGGTAGCGCCGGGCCGATCAGCAAGGTCAGATTGATGCCGTTAAGCATTACCTGGCCCCGGTATACCTTCCGGCAAGGTGATACGCAGTTTGCGACCGGCCTGCTCCAACTCGCGAGGCTGCAAGGCGCGGTTGGCGTCGCACAGCCGCCAGAACTGTTCAGGGTCGCCCAGATAGTGCGCGGTGATATTGTCCAGCCGCTCGTTCTGACTGACGCTATGTTCCTGCAACAGCTCGAAACGCTCCGGCGCCGGCACGAAGCGGCGGCGCAGATAGGCGGTCTTGCGACCGTCGGCGCTTTCCAGAATCGCGGTCGGAATGCCGTAATAACGACTGCCGGGCGGAAACGGGCCGGCAGTGCCGCCGGGTTGCAGAAGTTGTTGCAAAGCCAGATTCGGATCGGTCATCGTCGTCTCCTAAATACCGCTGATGCCCAGCGCCGCAAACGCGCCGCCGGCAAATTTTTGCGCCAACCGCTCCTTGTTTTGCAGGTAACTGATAAACAGGCTGCCACCCTTGTGATCGAAGCCGATGTCGTTGACGCTCAACACCCGCAGGCCCAGACTGAGTTTGGCGCGAATCGGATTCAAGGCCGTGTCGAAGGCTTCCTCGGTGATGCTGAACTCGGTCAGCCGTACCGGCACGATGCGCTGCTTGCTCCAGATAAACAGCATCAACGCCGCTTCGGCGGGGGCGATTTCCAGGGTGCCGGCGCGGGCCAGACTATTGGCGGCCTGAAGCTGAGAGCTGCTTGGATAGACGATCAACTCCAGCGCGGCCAATTGCGGATGCAAACCGACTTGGGTCGCCAGACCGTCGGCGATTTCCAACTGCTCGGCGGCATCGATTTCGGCCTCCAGCTTGATGGTTTCCACCGGCGGACCTTTCAGGCGCAGCGCTTCGGAACGGTCGCCGCTATCGGCGCCGATACCTTGCACTTGCAAGGAGCGGGTAATCGTGTCCGGGTTGTACTGCAAGGCGATGATGCGCCGCACCGCGCCGCTGCCGGGATCGATCAGCACCACCCCACCCTTGATCAGTTTCGGAGAGCCGGGGAAACCGCTCATGAGAAAGCTCCTGGCGGTGGCGTCGCGCCAATCGGTATGACCGACGCATCTGCCGTATTAAGGAAGTTATGCTTAAGTGCTTCGACAGGTTCGGGATTAACGGCATTAGCTTGATTCGGTTCGCGGAGAGTTTGTCGAACCATGAGCGGAATCAGCTTGTTCAGAACATCCTTAAGATCATCGCCGAAATCTTTTAACTTGGAGGTAGCTGAGCGCATCTTTATTTCTCGTTAAATGTTGCGTTACTCAATAGTGGGTCGGCTAGTCGCTAGCCTTTCGCCGCAGTTCGTGGTCATCGCGGAAAGTTGCTCTGGAGGAAAGCGAATACGTGCGGACGCAAGCGTTGCAAGCCATCCGGATCAACCATGTATAAAGCGTAGGATTCGGCAAAGTGTTCCTGCCAACTGGTATCCGAATAGTGCGTGATTCTTAGGCCGCCATCCTGCTGTGCGGCTTGCCGGAAAGCCACGTTGTCCGCGCCTTCCACAATCGTCAAGTCTGTGCTGCCGGGTTGCGCGTGCCATTGCGAACCTGATAATGAGCGAGCCGCGTCGCGCGTCCGTTGCGCAGCGGCAATTTGTGCTTTCAGCCGATTCCAGCGAGTTTGCATGGCGGGCGGAACCACGTAACGGTTGGAACCCGGCTGAGTTTCGTAACGGCGAAAGGCGTTGCGTTGCGCGTTAACCGCTTGATTCACGGGATCGATGACTTGCGACAATATCCTTAAATCGAGTGCGTGCCCCAACTCGTGCAATACGTCTTGCCGCGCGACGTTCGCCAATCCTTGTCCGGGAACGCCGGTCCGGGTCAGCGACGCGGTAAAGGCACAGTCGAACAAAGTGATGACGCGGGTCCCGGATTGATGTTCGCCACACCATTCGGGATGGGTCTGGTGTACGGTGCCGCGATTGAAGGTATAACCGGCAAGCAGATTTAAGGTAGTGTCGGGCACTTGCTCCAACGCGGCCAGCACTTCCTGAAACTGAGGGTCGCTCCAACCTGCACCACGGCGAAAATTGTAGCGGTCGAAACGTTGTTGCGCTCTCTTGGCCTGATCCGGATGCAGGGTTTCCATGCCTATGCCGCCTAAATGTTCGACCAATATTTCACCGTTGGCCGCGCCGCCTTGTACTTGACGTCTGACATAGGTAAAGCGAAAGGCCGAATAACCGCCCCCGACATTTTCCAAGTGGAGGGCCAGCGTCAGCATCGAATTCGGTTCGAGCGGCGGCGGGCCGCTGGTCCAGCTGGCGGGATTCGTCAACGTGCCGGCGATATTTTCCAAGCCCCTACGCAGCACTTGCATAACGCCGCTGGAGAAGCGCACGACTACGTTCGCCGGTAACGGGATCATCGTCGCCCGTGGCTGAAAATAGGCGTCCAGATTAGACAAAGTGACGCTCAGCGTAATCACGCGCAGTTGTTGACGCTCCGCTTCCGGAAGCGCGTTAGTGAGTTCCGCGCCGGTGGGGTCGGCTCTGCCGCGCGGCCAAGCCACCTCGTCTATCGCGCCGACGAGCTGCTGGTACAAATCCTGTTCGGTTCTGCGTAGCAAGGAAGCGGCTTTCGTAATCAACGACGCGACAGCCGCCTGATAGGCTCCGACAAGAAGGCTTGCTAACGCGGCATCGTTATTCAGCATCTGCTGAATAATCCTCAGATTACTGGTATATGCCGTTCGCCAACCTTGTAAAATCGTTGCCAGCCGCGTCTGATCGATTCGCGTCACATCTCGATAAAAATCCGCAGCCTCCCGCAAAAAGCGTATAGCACCCTCGACGAACTCGCGCTGTTCCGCCGGAGTAGCTGGCTGCGCCGCCGGCATCAATAAACCGCCGTATTTGATTTGGGCGTCCGACGGACCCACTTGATGTCCGTATTCGTCCTCACCGCTCGGAGGAAATCCGTTTTCGCGGCGGAATCGCTCTATCAGCGGTTTATGTATCGGATCATCATCACCCATGACCTTTTTACGCAACCCTCTCGATTCACCGCGTTGCTGAACCACGTGAGCCAGTTCGTGAGCCAGCAAATGCCGACCTTCACGCGTCTCGGGCTGGAACTGGTTGTCGCCGAACACGACATCATGACCGACCGTATAGGCTTTGGCTTGAATCTCGCGCGCCGATTGTTCGGCCGCGCCGCCGATATGGATGCGCACCCGAGAAAAATCCTGTCCGAAACGCGCCTCCATATCCTGCTGCAATGGAGCATCCAACGGCCTACCCGAACTCGCCAGCACCTGATCGACGCTGTCCGGCACCGCTTCCGCGGCGGCCGAACCGTTGCCGCTTACGCGTTGAATGCTGGGCGTGGCCGACTTGAGCGGCGGGTTTGACGAATTTGTTAGCACTTGTTCGGCGACGCGATCCGCTTCCATTTCCAGGGGATCACCGCTGGCGCCGATACGAAGTTTTTTCTGCAAGGCCGGACGTTCGTCCTGCTCTTCTTCGCCGGGAATTCTCAATTTGAATTGATCGCCAAACAACGAAGGCCTTTCCTTACCCGGCGACCAATTGGGCTGCGTCAGCTGTAAACCGTTTTTCGGTTGCGGTGCCGCCAGCCACGGATATTTTTTTAGAGTCTCTGAAATATCCGGACCGCCACGATACTTCAGAGCGGCCTGTCTGAGTGCCTGATCTTCCGCCCTTTGCCTTAAGTCTTCCGGGGAACCGGGCGTAAAACGCATATTGGCGCGGAACTTGGCCTGATCCGCCGCCATTTTGGCGGTCTCCGCCCGATACTTGTCGGCCGCGCTGAGCGGTGTTTTCCCAGCGTCGTTTTTGGCCGCTTGCTCGCGGTAGCTAAAGGTAATCATCGCATCGGTCGGCTTATCCACCGGGCCTTTGTAGGTCAGCTTCACACTCAAGCCGGGCGTGATAATGTCCAACGGGATTTCGGGTATCTGAACCGGCAAGGCCTTGTGGTTCGCCGCCAGTGTCGCCACGGTTATTACGGCGGCTTCGCCGGTGTAAATTCTGCCCGGCCAAGTCGCGAGAATATCCTTGCCAAACTGGGTAGCGCCTTTCACCAAGGCATCTTGTTTCAGCTTCTCGACCAAGGTTTTGCCGAGCGGGGTTTGTAAAAACGCTTCGCCGAGTTTTTCCAGGCCTTCCTGATATTTTTCCGCGTCGGTTTTTTCCTTGGGCGCTTCCTGGCGGCGAATGGTCTCGGCGCCGGCGGCGGATAAGGTCGGTAACGCGCCATGGCTAGCCAATACCTGATCGGCAACCCGATCGGCCTCGCGTTCCATCGGATCGTTGCTAGTGCCAATCGCTAATTGACGTTGTATCGGCTTATTCTTGCGCGCGCAGGCCGCGCATTCTCCACCAGCGGGCGAGTGATTGCCGCAAGCGCAACGACGCTGCAATAGGCCGACGGCGGGTCGAGTTTGCGTGGCTAACGCCACTTTATTGCCGGACGCGGCCGGCGTTTTGGTTAGGCTAGACATCGCCTGCCCTCATTTCGTCGATCACCGGTTGGTAGTCGCTGGTGACCGGGGTGATGCCGCCGGCGGTAGTTTGGCTGTATAGCGAGTAGTAGTAATCGGCGGCAATATCGGCCTGTTGCTCGCGATTGAATTCGCGGAAGTGTTTGCCGAGCATATTCGGCGCCGGGTTGGTGGCCGGCCGCCACAACGCGTCCGGACCTTTGTAATCGTAGCCGGCGGTAGCCTGGGCATGGACCGCTTCGCCCAGATATTGCGATCCCACGCGTTCGTATTGGAAGACATGGGTCAGCTCGTGCGTCAGCCAGTGCATGTCGCTACTGCCCGGACTGGCGCTGATCTTTTGATTGAAATTGATGGTGTGGAAGGTGGTCACGCCCATCCCGCCGCCGCCCTTGAACAAGGCGCCGATGGCGGAGATCAGCGAATATTCGTCTATGCGTACTTGCCAGTACGCGATGTTGTCCTGAAAAGTTTTTTGCGCCTCGCTTTTCTCGGTCGAATTCAGCGTGCGGGTGTTGAATTTGATGATTTGAAACAGCAAGTCCCAAACTTCGCCGATGCCGGCGATGTCCACCAATTTGCCAATCAAGCGGCCGACCCAGGCGGCGCCGGACAAAATGCCGTCCAGAAACCAATTGCCCAGGCCCTTGAAATCCAGGTGCCAGGCCAGTTTCAAGCCGTCCCACAACCAACCGGCCGCGCCGGCGATGCCGCTGCCCAAATGCTTGATCAGCCGCCAAACCCGGCTCGGGAAATTGACGACTTGCCGCCAGGCCAAGGCCGCTCCCGCCTTCAACACATTCCACCCCCAACCGGCGAAGGCTTTGATGCCACCCCAAACCTTGCCCGCCACCCACTTGGTACCGTCCCACACCTTGCCGGCGGCTTTTTTGACGCCTCGCCACGCCGCGCTGGCGCCTTTTTTAATGCCGTTCCACAATTTGCCGAAAAAACCGCCCTGCACCTGCGGTTCGCTGGTTTCGCGCACTCGAATCGGCGCCAGCGGCATACGCGCCAAACCGCTTTGCTGCTGCAAGACGTGAGTCAGTTCGTGCGCCAACAACCAGCGCCCGCCTGCGCTAGCGGGTTGATACTGACCGGCCCCGAACACTACATCGCGACCGACGGTAAACGCACGGGCGCTGACCGAGTCGGCCAATTTGCCGGCTTCGACGCCGGTGTGAACCCGGACCTGACTAAGGTCGTGACCCAGGCGCGGCTCGAAAAAACGTCTGACCGGGCTCGCCAACGGTTGGCCGCCACCCCGCAAGGCCTGGATGCGCGATTCCTGACGCGGCGAAACGCTGGGCGTTCGGCCGGCTTGCGGACTGGTCCGCATTGGCTCCGTTTCACCAGCTTGATCCGCGTCGTCAGACTCGGCTTGCTCGCCGTCGCTGGGCTGCTGCTCGCCCTGCAGATCGTCGCTTTCCAGCAATAGCAACGCCACTTGGGCCGGATCGCCCTCCTCGGCCTGCTTATCCACACTTTCCGGCTTGGCGGTTTCGGCTTGGGGCGCCATTTCGGATTCGGCGGCGTGCCCGTCCATGTTATCGCTGGCCGGTTGCGGAGCCCGTCTCAAGGTATTGCCATCCTGACCGACCGACGCCAGCGCTCGATCACGACCGCCGCCAGTCACCTTATCGGCAACCGCGTCGGCCTCGCGCTCAAACACATCGCCGGGCTGGCCTAACACCAGCTTGGCCTGCCAGCTGCCCGGCCGGGCCGGGCTGAGCGGAATCGCGCCAAATTCATGTGCGCCGCGTTCGCTATTGGCCGGCAAACTGGCCGGCTGCTCGGAAAATTTGCCGCGCTCGGGTTTAATGGATCCGACCAATGGCGTTGCGGAAAGCGGCGGACGTTCTACCGACCAGGATTTATTCATGGCCTAGGCCTCGGTAAACCGTTTGCGCGATCTGCTCGCCCAAATGCGTCGGCTGTTGTCCAACCAATTGCAAGTCGGACAATTGCAATCGCGGCACGGCCGACCCGTTACTCCATTGGCCGGCCAAACCGCCCTCGCTCAGCAAGCGGGTCAATTCCGCCGTCAGACCTGCTTGCAGTTCGCCGCGACTATGACCGGCCAGATCGACGCCGTCCAGCACCAGCCGCTCGATATGCAATTGAATGTTCACGGCGCGCTTCCAACCACGCCCAACAGCCGAAACTCGGCTTCGTTGACCGGCTTATCCAGCTTGCGGAATTCGGCGCGTAGCGCTTCGAAAATCAACGCCATCGTCACCTGCCGGGCATCGCTGGCGGCCGCCAGAAATGCCGCGTTCAAGGCTACGTTGTGGATGCTGCCGCCGGTCAGATTGAAACGGGCCAAATGCTGGTAATCCAGCTGGGCTAGCGGGGTTTACGGCGGGAACACCTTACGCCACATGTCGGCGCGCTCGGCGGCGCCGGGAAACGGAAAATTGACGATAAAGCGCAAGCGTCGCATGAAAGCCTGATCCAGGGCGCTTTTCATATTGGTGGCCAGAATCGCCAGACCGCGATAGGCTTCCATGCGTTGCAGCAAGTAATTGATTTCGATATTGGCGTAGCGGTCGTGGCTATCCTTGACTTCGCTACGCTTGCCGAACAAGGCGTCGGCTTCGTCGAAGAACAAAATCGCCCCGCCGTCCTCGGCGGCATCGAACAAGCGCCGCAGGTTTTTTTCGGTTTCGCCAATGTATTTGCTGACTACCGCCGACAAGTCGATCCGGTACAGATGCAGTTGCAAGGCGTTGGCGATCACTTCCGCCGCCATGGTTTTGCCGGTGCCGCTTTCGCCGGCGAACAGCACGCTCAGCCCCAGACCGCGATTCATTTTATCGACGAAGCCCCAGTCGTTATAAACCAGGCCGCGCCGCTCGATCTGGCCGGCGATATGCTTGAGCAATACCTGCGGCTCCTTGGGCAACACGATGTCGGGCCAAGTGGCCTTGACGTCGATACGCCGCGCCAATTGATCCAGCTTGGGGCTGGTTTTACGCAAGCAGGCTTGCCAGAGCCGGTCGCGGCGTTCGCCAGCCGCCGGCTCGCCGGCCACCGAATCGGCAATTTCGCGGATCGCGGGCAATTCCAGGCTGAACTGGCCGGCCAGTTGCGCGGCCAACACAGTGGCATCGTCGCCGAGCGCCTCGCGCCAGACGTTTTGTTGTTCTTCGGCATCGGGCTTGGCGATTTCGACGATCAAGCCGTCGAATTCCGGTTGCGGGTCGCGGACACCCAAAATCAATACGCCGTTGCAGGCGCCCAGCAAACGTCTCAGTAACGCGGCATGGGTGTGCTCGTCGACATGGCCGGCGTCCAGATACAAAGCCACCGGCAGCAACAAGCGCTCGCGCTCCCACAACCGCAACAAGTTTTCCAGGTCGGCGGTCTGAGTCGGCAGACTCTCCAGACTCATCGCCATACCGCCGAGTCCCAGTTCCGCCAAGGCCAGCCTGATCACTTCCGTTTTCGCACGGGCCGACGGGCCGGCCAATTGCACCAACACGCGCTGACTAAGGCCGTTGGCCCGGCTTTGCAAGTAAGCGGCAATCTCCGCGACGACCCGCCGTTGCGACGGCGCCAGCGCGGCGGCATCGCTGGCACCGAGCAGCGGAGCCATGTATGGCAACAAGCGGTCGTCGATATTGTGTTTGGGCTCGACCAGAAAATTGACAATGCGCTCGTCGGCCCGCAACGCGCTGGTGGTCAGCGGCTCGGCGCCCGGTTGGTTGATTTCCAGCAAACGCCAGTAACGCAGAGGCCGGTCGGCGGACAAGGCTTGCCAGTTGGGTTGCTCGAACAGACGCAGTGCCAACGCGAAGGTCGGATACGGTTTATACGGATTGTCTTGGGCCTTCGCGCACAAGGCGGCGGTTTTGCCGTCCAGCTCGATCGCCGCGCACAGCAGCAAAATTTGTTGCTCGAAGCGATCCAGGCCAAGCTGGCGGCTCAGGATAATCAAAGCCGGCGGCGGATCGGCGCTTTCGGCGGCCGCCAGTTTTTTACCAAGCATACGGATCGCGGTGTCGGCGTCGTCGAAGCCTTGCTCCGTTTCAGGCTCCCGGCATTTGAACCAGCCGCGCTTGGCCGCCGGCGCGGCATGCGTCAGTTCCGCGATTTGCCGCTCCAAAAGTTGGTGCAACCAGGCGATCGCATCGGCCAGATAATCGTTATTGGCTTGCAGCCAGCGTTGATGCTCGTTCATACGATGGTCACCCGTTGGCTGTCGGCGAAGGCATAGCGCGGCGGATGATCCAAAAACGCGAACGGCAAGCTGTCGACACCGTCGACGCGGATATACACCGGTTGCAAACTGAGCGGCGCGGCGTTTTCGATGACGAACACCAGCGGATCGCTGGGATTGATGCGCGCTTGCGCGGCGACTTCGCGGTCGCCCAACAGCAACAACGGCGCTTGGTCGGTCAAGACTTGCGGCGTCGCGGCCATCGTCAGCGTGGCGTCGCCGACCATGCGAGCCACCGGATTGGCCGGCAAGATGCTGTCGACGCGGATCGCCAGCGGCAGACTCAAGCGGTTGGTGATGCGTTCCGTGCCGTCGCGGCTGACGATGGCGGCGACTTCGTAAAGGCCTGCCGCCCAGTCGGTTTGCGCCGCCGCATCGTCGGGCAAGATAAAGCGTAGACTGGTGGCATCGCGGTCCGCTTCCGGGATCGCCACGTCGCGGCTGCCCAGACGCGGATGCTGAAAGCGCAGCGTTACGCTGTCGCCTTGCAAGTCCTGCCCGCCGAAGGTCAAAACCAGGCCAGGCCAGGCATTAGGCAAGGACGGCAGCGGCACATCGCGGTTGTCGGCGAAGCCAATCCGGATTGTTTCCAAGCGCGGAAACCGGCCCAGCAGCGTCTCGACACCACGGTCATCCCGGCCGCGTTGCAACACCGGCGGCGCCGGATTGACCGCGTCGTCCGATTCGATCAGCACGACGCTGGCCCGGTAGGCAATAGACAAGGCGTAGGGCGTTTGGAAGAACACCGACCATAACTTGGACAATTCGTCGAGGTTCAACGGCAACGGTGTCAGCCGAACCAATTCCGGCGCCTGGTCCAGGTTGGAGTCGTTCAGCGGGGCATGACTGAGAGCGGCATTGTGGACGGCTTGGCGGGTCAAGACCGGATGCGCATGCAGGTCGCGGGCCACCGCGCCCAGCATGCGCTGCGCTTCGAAGGCGGTTTCGTCGCCGTAAAACGCCAATAAATAATGTAAATCCAGGGCGATTTGCGGGCGCTGGCTAATCCGTCCGCTAGGATCGCGGGTCGGTAGATCGGCGTTACGCAAAGCCGGATTCGGCGTGACCTGATACAAACACAGTTGCACCCAGCGCAAGGCATTGGCCGGCGGCGCGGTTTGCGGCCTGCCAAGCACCACTTCGGCGCCGCTGACGGCCTGTTGCGCGGCATTTTGAATCAGCGTCGCCAACGCGGCCGTTACCGTGGCGACAGCCAGTGAATTGCTCATCGCCGGCCTCCGTCGCGCTGCTTCAGATAATCGTCCAGACTCATCGTCGCCTGAGCCGGGCGCGGCTTGGCGGCGGATTTTTCGCTGGTTTGGGTAGCGCGGATTTCGATGCGGCCTATCGTAACCTGTATCGTCGGCATTGGCGTGGGCTCCGGCCGGACATCGACGGGTTGCCGCGCTACGGCGTCCTTGAAACCGGTCAATGCCGGGACGATGGGTTTAAGCTCGGCCACGAGCGGATTCATCGGTTTAAGCGGTTCGGATTCCGGCTGGCGTTGCCGGTTGGCGGTTGCGATGACCGGTATTGCATCCGGACCGAACACACGCTCGCGCTCGGTCAGCATCGTGACGCGTTCCTCGACACGAGTCATCTCCCGCTCGACCGCCGGTGCGACCGCCTCGGAGCTGATAGGTGTCCGAGGCTCGACCGGTATTTCGCGGCGGCTGGACAAGGGCGGAATTGCCGGCGGAACGGGCGTCAACAACGGCTGCAGCGCTGGCTGTTCGGCAGGCGTTTGCGCCTGCTGGGCGAACGGTGGATCGAGATTCGTCACCCCTTGTCCGGCTGCGTCATCGCGCATGACGGTAGTCTTTGGGGAGGTTGGTATAGGCTCGCGGATAGCCGGTCCCAGGGTTGGGGTGGGCGGCAAGGGTTCGGTCGGCGGATCGAACGGGTCCGCTGCGAACGGTTCGCTTGAATCTGCCTCGAAACGTCCCGGCAGACGCGGTGGCAAGGCTTCTATTCGATGCAGCGTCAGCGCCGCGAGTTGTCCCAGAAAACCGTTCATTGCCGCACCCGTTCCAGATAGCATTGCCTGCGCAACGGACTCATCGCCAGGATGTCCGCTTCGCTCCACCCGTAAGCGCGGGCCAGCAAATGCACGTCGTTGAATAAGCGTTGCGCCCAGGCCTGAATTTCCCGCCACAGAAATCCGGCAATATCGAAAGTCGCCAGCCAGACATGCCGGCAACTCGGGCAATTTAAATCCAGGCGGATGTCGGCTTGCGGATCGGCGGCGGCCAGTAAAGCTTCAGCCGAAGCGATCAAGGCTTCCGGGACGGTTTCCGGGGCAACCGGCTCGCCACTGGCTAACACTTCAACGCAGCAGCGGGCGAACAAAGTCCGTCGGGCGGCATCGACGTCAGCCAATGTTTGAATATGCAATAAATCGCGGCTATCCGGTAAACGCAATTGGATGCGGAAACCGTCTTGCACCAGCAGCAACGGCGCCTCGGCCGGCGGCGGCAATTGCAGATCGGCGACATTCAAATTCAGTTCCAGCGTCTCCGCGCAGTTAGGGCAGGCCGCCAAGCTGGCCATTCGCGGGCCGAACAAGCGTTCGCGCAAGGCCAACAGCCGGCCGTTGCGTTGCCCGAGCGGCAGGCTTCTCAACGTGGTTTCGCTGAGTTCGGTATCCAACATGACCAGCAATGTCAGTGCGCGTTCGGTATCGGTCTGCAGCAGACAGCGCTCCCAGGCGGCCAGCAAGGTCGAGGCGATGCCCGCGCTCATGGCTATTGCGGCTCGGTAAAGGTTTCCTCGGCCGGCTCGGCAACTTCGTAATCGCGTTCCCAGCCTTCGTTTTCCAGCTTGATGTGCTGGATCGCCACGGCGTTGGCGTTGGCATCCAAATCCGGCAGGGCCTGAAATTCGGACACCCAGCAGCGAAACAATTTGTAAGCCACCGCGAGCTGGCCCGACTCGTTGTAGAGTTCGATGATGATGTCCTTGCGAAAGTCTTTTAACGACACTTCCGCGCCCAGCCCGGAACCGAAATTCCACACCTTGTTGGCCCATTGCTCGAATTCCTTGTCGTGGGTGACGCCGCGCTCCAGGCTGATGGCCTCGTATTCGGTGCGGCCCGGCGATTTGCGGCTGCTGCTGGGGTCGCCGCCCTCGCGGTGCTTGACCACTTCGGTGGTGCGTTTGAGCGCGCCGACCTTGCTAACGCCGGCGACGTATTTGCCGTCCCATTTGACCCGGAATTTGAAATTTTTATAGGGATCGAACCGTTGTGCGTTGACGCTGAACTGAGCCATGGCGGATTCTCCTTAGACTTCGATTTGACCAGCCATCTGCTGGAGTTTGATGACCACAAATTCGGCGGGTTTTAACGGCGCGAAGCCAACCACGATATTGACGATGCCGGAGTTGATGTCGGTTTGCGTCGTGGTTTCCCGATCGCACTTGACGAAGTAGGCCTCTCTGGGGGTACTGCCCTGAAAAGCGCCCTGGCGAAACAGGTTGTGCATGAAGGCGCCGACGTTCAAACGAATCTGCGCCCACAGCGGCTCGTCGTTGGGCTCGAACACCACCCATTGCGTGCCGCGATACAGGCTTTCCTCGATGAACAACGCGGTGCGGCGCACCGGCAGGTATTTCCATTCGTCGGCCAACTGGTCGGCACCGCGCAAGGTACGCGCGCCCCAGACCACCCGGCCGTTGACCGGAAACGCCCTCAAACAATTGATGCCCAACGGGTTGAGCATGCCGTTTTCGGCGTCATTCAAATTTACTTGCAAACCTTGGATACCGCTCAGCGAGGCATCCAGCCCGGCCGGCGCCTTCCAAACGCCGCGCGCGGTGTCGGTGCGCGCCATGATGCCGGCAATCATGCCACTGGGCGCGAACACGTCGAGCTGGCCTTCGCGCAAGGGATCGCTTTGAATCACGCGCGGAAAGTACAGCGCTGCGTTACGAGCTTCGACACCGGACAGACCCAAGCCGCTCAATCCGTCGCGAGCCGTTGCAGCGGCGGTATCCTTATTCGCGCCCCACGCCGCCGGCGGATCGACGATCAGCACGGCGCGCCGGTCGGCGCAGTATTTCATCCCCTTTTGATAGACTTCCTTCAAGGTATCGCCCTCGCGGGTGTCGGGCGGTATGCACAGCAAATTGAACAAATCGGCCTTATCCAGCGCGTACAGGCCGGTTTTGTTGTTTTTGTCGCCGACCACGTCGGCTTCGGCGGTCAACAACGCACTATCGCCGCCGCCGGTAAATTTTTTAAAGCTGGCCGGCACCGCCGCCGAGTTGGCCGGATCTTCGGCGGCGGTCGAGTCGGTGGGCCGGCCGGCCACCAGATCGGCGCTGCCGTCGGCTTTCTTCTGCACGCGGATCAAATTGGATTCCGCGGCTAACACTCGATCCAGGCGGCGGGCGCCAGCGCCGACAGTGACAGCCAAATTCAGGAAGCGTTCGACGCGGCCCTTGCCGGGTTCTTCGTACACCGTCATATTGAATAAATCCGCCTGCGCAATGCCGTAACGGCCGGCGACTTCGGCGGTAATGCCCTTGGCGTCTATCGTGTAAGTGAGCTTGTCGCCGCGCAAACCAACGCTGGCGGCTTCCAGTTTCAGATCGGCGTTTTTCGACTGCGTGGCGTTTTTCGCCAGGCGGACGATCAGCGCCTGTTGGCCGCCGTTCAAATAAAAGTCGCGCACGGCGTAGGACAGCGGAAAATCCGGCGACAAATCGCCAAACACCCGGATGAAATCGCCGAAGCTGTTGACGGTGATCGGCTCATCGGTCGGTCCGCGCAAGGCCCGGCCAAGAAACGCGGTAATCGAGGTGGCGACGCCGGTAATCGTGCGAACGCCGCTGGGGACCTCTTCGATGTAAACGCCGGGATAAGAAAGTGCTACAGGCATGACGTGCTCCTTTAAAACGCTACTGGAACCGGATTACCACCCCGTGGATGCTTAATCTAGTGCGACGATGCGGCGCGGGCGGACTAGGCGGCCGCGGACCGAAAAAGGCTGCGAAGCCGCCCTAAGCTGGCGGCTTTTGTTGAACATCATGTTGAGCGTATTTCCGGCAACAAACAATGACGCATTTGTGCCAGTACAAATGTACTGCATCGCTTCTATTGTCGTCTCCGCCTGTAAAGGCGATTGCCAAAAATAGCTTACTAGCAGCAGCGCTTGACGCCGTTCCATTTACGGCGGGTTTCGGCGGCGAAGAAAGCCTTGCGGCTCAGCGGCGCGGATTCGCGATCGGCATGGTGGGTTTGCCAGTGTTGCAAGTAGCGGCGGTAGGCGGTTTCGCCGTTCAACGCTTCCCAGATTCGCCGGAGCATGCCGGCCGAGGTGGTCCCCGCCATCCTCAATCTTCGTCGGCCGGCGGCGCGAATTTCACGCACTCGAACATCAAGTCGTCCAGATCGTGTTCGGCATGCCGCTCGCAGTCGTATTGCAAGCCGCATTCCTGATGTTCGTCGCGTAAATGCTTGATCATGCCGTGTATCGACACCGGCACTTTCGACTCGGGCAACACGATGGAAATCCTCAGCTCGGCTTCCTCGACAGTTTGAGCCAACGGTTCTTTCAAACGGATTTTGATGCCGCTGTAACTCATGTCCACGACTAAGCCGTCGATGACGATTTCGCCGCCGGGCGGCGGCGGGTCGATGATGATGTGCGCCGCCAAGCCCTCGGGGCAAAACCGCCGATGACTGCGTTTTTCAATTTCCATGCATAAGCTCCCACGAATAATTTCGAGAGTATAGGCAGAAATTCCGGCGCCGTTAAGTGTTATCGGCCGGCATCCGCCGCCGGACAGGCGTCGTCCGCCATCCAATAACGACGATGCCGGCAACGTTCGCCGTGGATCGCGACCGGCATCTCGGCGGTGTCGACGATGATCGCGCCTTGTTCGGCGGTATTCGCCCAGTTTGCGCCCATCCGGCGATAGCGTTCCAATACTTGCGGATGCGGAAAGCCGAAGCGGTTCGAATACCCGGCCGGAATCAGCACCCAAGCGGGCGCGACTTGTTCCAGAAACGCCGGAGTCGACGAGGTCTTGCTGCCGTGATGCGGCGCGATCAAAAAGGTGCTGGCCAGTTGATCGCCGTATTGCTCAACCAGGCGGCGTTCGCCGGCTTGTTCGATGTCGGCGGTCAATAGCAAACCGGCACCGGCGGCACGGACTTGTAGCACGCAGGAATTGTCGTTGTCGCCCGGCAAGCTGGGGTCGGACGGCGCCAACATCCGGAATTCGACGCCGTCCCAATTCCAAGTCTGGCCGGCCCGGCAATATCGGCCTTCCGGCCGCTCGGCCCAGGCCGGCACGCTGCTGAATACTTGGTCCGCCGCAACCTCGGCCAGTACCGATTCCGCGCCGCCGCTGTGGTCGATATCGTCGTGACTGACGATCAAGCCGTCCAGCCGGCGTATACCCCGCGAACGCAAATAAGGCAAAATCACCGAGTCGCCCATGTCGGAGTCTTCGGAATAACGGGCACCGGTGTCGAACAGCAAGCGATGCTCGGCGGTTTCGACGACCGCCGCCAAACCCTGACCGACATCCAACAGCGCCAGCCGGGCCTCGCCGGGCGGCGGTCTGGCCACGTCCGCGACCAACACCGGCAACAACAGCCAGACGCCCAAATAACGACCGGGAAACCCGCGCGGTGCCAGCAACAGGACGCTGCCGATGCCGGCCGCCAATAAGGCCGGCCAAGCCGGTTCCGGTAAAGTCGCGTTAGACAGCGGCAATTCCGCCAGGGCTTGCAAGGTCCACCATAGGCTTTGCAGTATCCAATCCGCCAGTTGCAACAAAAATTGCGCGAACATTGGCCAAACGAACAGCAAGGCCACAGCAGCCAAGGCCAACGGCACCACGACGATGCCGATCGCCGGCACCGCCAGCCAGTTGGCCAGCGGCGAAATCAGCGATACTTGCTGAAAAAACAGTATCAGCAGCGGCGCCAACCCGGCCGCGGTCGCCCATTGCGCCAACGCCGCCTCGCGCCAATAGCCCGGCCGGCCGAGCCGGCCGGCGGAAACGTAAATCAACAGTCCGACCGCCGCGAACGACAACCAAAAGCCGACCGCTTGCACCGCCAGCGGATCGACGATCAACACCGCCAGCAAGGCCAGCAACAGGATGCGCCAGGCCCCGACGTGACGCTGCCAACTCAAGGCCGCGAACGCCACGGCCAGCATCACGACCGCACGCAGCGTCGGAACCGAATAGCCGGCCAATCCGGCATAAAAAGCCGCCGCCAGCCAGGCCGTCAGCGCGGCCACCCGTTGCGGCGACCAACGCGGATTGCCGGTCCAGGCCCAGGCTCGCCGTACGACGAGAAATACCAAGCCCGCCACCAAACTGATGTGCGACCCGGAAATCACGATCAAATGCACGGTGCCGGTTTTACGAAACACCTGCCACTGCGCCTGACTGATGCCATCCTGGCTGCCTATCGTTAGCGCCTTGATCAAACCGAGGTTAGCACTGCCAGGCAAGGCCAAATCCAATCTTGCCGAAATACTTTGTCTGGCGCGCGCCAAGACCGCGCCCACGCGCCCATCGTCGGCCAAGCGCGACGGCGCCGGCTCGTCGCGCACATAGCCGGTGGCACCGATGCGATTGGCAAACAACCAAGCTTCGTAATCGAAACCGCCCGGATTCAAGCGGCCGTGCGGCTGGCGCAACTTGACGGTCAAACGCCAGCTCTGCCCCGCCGCCACATCCGCCGTGGTTCGATACCAGTTCAATCGCAGTTTGCTTGGAAAATCGCCGGCCGGACGGGTGACCGCGAAGTCGAAGCCGATACGGTTGTCCATGTGCTTGGGCATGCCGGCGATGTAACCTTCGACTTCAACCGCTTGATTCTGCAACTCCTCGGGCAATTGCTGCGCCAACCGCCAGGCCCCGAAACCGGCCGCCCACAGCGCGCCGGCCAATAGCGCGGCCAAGCCGATCTGACGGCGACACGCGCACAGCAATAATAAAGCCGTCAGCGCCGGCCATTCCCAGCCCTGCGGCAGCCGCTGCCATTGTTGCACCCAAACGATGCCGGCCAGCGCCACCAATACCGCAGCCGCCATCGGCTACGCCCACGCATTCGCGGTAGCGGTGCGAGGTCTCGTCACGCTAGGCCCGATCGTCCGCCGGCAGTCCCGGCAATTCGATCAAGGGTCTGACTTCGACCGTGCCCTTGCGCGCCATCGGGATACGCGCGGCGATGGCGATCGCCTGATCCAGATCGGCGGTCTCCACCAAGTAGTAGCCGCCCAGTTGCTCGCGGGTTTCGGCAAACGGGCCGTCGGTCACCAAACACTGCCCGTCGCGCACCCGCACGCTGGTCGCCAACACGGTGGGTTGCAGCGGACTGGCCGCCAGATATTGGCCGCGCTCGGCCAAATCGCGCGCCAATTGCAAGGATTCCCGGTAACAGGCCTGACGATCGTCCTCGGCCAGCGTCTGCTCGGCAAAATAGATCAATAGCAAGTATTTCATAAGGTCTCCAAATAACAAGGCTCCGCCTTTCCGGGGGCTCACCGCAAAACCATGAGTTCGAAAGATAACGGACGGCGCGTTGCCTGACGATGGCTGCGTCCCGCCGGCGCCGTCCGGCATTCTCGCCAAACCATAAAAACCCTCGAATACCGTGGATTTAACGCAAGCCCAACGCGGTTAAGGTTTGACTATCCTCGGCGACCGGCCGGACTTCGACGCAACCGAAGCGCGCGCCGGGAATTCCGGCGGCGATCCTGATCGCCTCGTTGAAATCGGTGGCCTCGATTAAATAATAGCCGCCCAGTTGCTCCTTGGTTTCGGCAAACGGTCCATCCGTCGTGGTCACTTTGGCGTCGCGGACCCGCACCGTTACCGCCGCGCTGGCCGGCAACAATCGGTTGCAAGCCAAGTAATGGCCGCTGGCGCGAATGGCTTCGGTAAACTCGGCATACTCTTCAAAATGGCGGTCGGCGGCGGTCGGCTCCATGTCCTCCATGACCTTTTCGGCACAAATCAGGCAAAGGTATTTCATCGGTTTCTCCCTGCATTGGGTTTCGGATGTTGGCTAGTCGATTGACGACAGTCCGATTCGACATCGCCGCCAAAAATTTTCAGCCCGCCAATTCGGCTAACCGCCGCTGTAAAAACCGGCGCTCGGGCTCCTGTTTGGCCAGATCAAGCGCGCGCCGGTAGGCGGCAACCGCGTCGGCGGCGTCCCCCAGGCGCCGGTATAAGTCGCCGCGGGCGGCGTGGATTAAATGGTAGTCCGCCAATTCGCCGCGCGCCAAGATGGCGTCGATCACGGCCAGACCGGCGGCCGGACCGTCGCGCATCGCCAGCGCGACGGCGAAATTCAATTCGACCACCGGCGACGGCTGCACCCGCAGCAACAGCACGTACAACGCGACGATTTGCGGCCAATCGGTGGCTTCCGCGTGCTCGGCTTCGGCGTGCAACGCGGCGATCGCCGCTTGCAGAGCGTAGGCGCCGGGCCGTCCACCGCGCAAGGCAGCCTCCACCCAACGTCGGCCTTCGGCAATTTGCTCCCGATGCCACAACGAGCGGTCCTGATCGGCCAGTAATATCAGCTCCCCGTCGGCCGAGGTTCTGGACATGCGCCGCGCCTCGTGCAACAGCATCAGCGCCAACAGGCCGTACACTTCCGGCTCCGGCAACAGCTCAGCCAGTAGCCGACCCAAGCGCAAGGCTTCGCCGGCCAAGTCTGGCCGGGTCAGGCTGGCACCCGACGACGCCGAATAACCTTCGTTGAAGACCAGATAGACCACCCGCAACACCGAGGCCAAACGATCCGGCAACTCTTCGGCGGGCGGCACCCGATACGGAATCTTGGCCTCGCGAATCTTGGCCTTGGCGCGAACGATCCGTTGCGCCAACGTCGGAACCGGCGTCAAGAATGCCGCCGCGATCGCTTCGGTCGTCAAACCGCAAACTTCCCGCAAAGTCAGGGCCAGATGCGCTTCCGGCGCCAGCGCCGGATGGCAGCAGGTAAAAATCAGCTTCAAACTGTCGTCCGGCCAATCTTCGGTATCGTCCGGCGTGACCTCCCCCAGCGGATCGGCCAACGCTTCGACATCCTCCCTTTGCTCGAAGCGGGATTGCCTGCGCAACCGGTCTATGGCCTTGAATCGACCGGCCGACACCAACCAAGCCTTGGGATTGGCCGGCACGCCATCGCCGGGCCATTGTTCCAACGCGGCGCGAAACGCATCGTGCAAGGCTTCCTCGGCGAGGTCGAAGTCGCCAAGCAGCCGGATCAAGGTCGCCAAAATCCGGCGCGATTCGTCGCGGTATAAGGTCTGTACCGCGCGGTGTACGGCAGTGTCGTTCATCGAGTGTCCATTAATAACCAATTCGAAGGTGGAAATCGCGCCATGAGTTCAAAACCGGGCCCAAGCGCCAAGGCTTCCGCGGCGCGGCTGATATCCAACACAAGCGACCGCGCTTGAAATGAGCGCATGCCCGGAACGCGGTCTTGGTATCGCCTGCATATTACCTCTGGCGCCCGAGTCTAGCTAAAAATTCGCGGCAAGGGTCGGACTGGCCCCGGTCCGGCGATTCCGGCAAAATAGCAGGTTACCTTTTTTGCTCTCGTCGCCATGTCCGAATTGCAATACCCGATCATCGTTCGTCCCCGTTTCCGATTCGCCGCACGCCGGATTTGGGTCAACTGCCACGTCTGGCTGGCGCTGACGGCCGGACTACTGTTCGCGCTGCTGGGCTTGACCGGCAGTCTCAGCGTATATCGAGAGGAACTCGACGGCCTACTGAACCCGCAACTGCGCGTCACGGTAGCCGAAGGCGCGGAAGTACTGCCTATCGATAAACTGTACGCCATGCTACGCGCCGCCGAACCCAATCGCCACGGCGCCTGGACCCTGGAAATGCCGCGCGCGGCGGATGGTCCGATCACCGCTTGGTTCGAGAAACCTAAGGAAAGTTACGAGCAATTCTACGCTCCGTTGATGGTCTCGCTGGACCCTTACACCGGCCAAGTTCTGGACCGACGCTTCTGGGGACAAACCCTGACCACCTGGATCATGGACTTGCACACCGATCTGCGCTTGGCCGCCACCGGTCGCACTGTTGTCGCGTGGCTGGGCGGACTATTGATGCTGTCGGTCATCAGTGGCTTGGGTTTATGGTGGCCTGGCCGCGACCGACTCGGCGAGGTATTCCGATTGCGCCACGCCAGTCTGGTCAAACTGGCCTTCGATTTACACCGCTGGCTGGGACTGATCAGTGCCTGCGGCTTGCTGATACTGGCGTTTACCGGTTTTCACCTCGCCTACCCTCGTCTGCTGGAAACCATTACCGCCGCCGACGGCATGGGCCACGGCGACGACGGTCCGGCGGTACGCAGCACCGGCGTACCGAACAACAGGCCGGTTAACTTAGCCGAAGCCGTGCTGGTGGCGCGCGGACCGTTTCCAAAATCCGAAGTGCGGCGGGTGACGACCCCGGTCGGCGAACTAGGCACCTACCGGATCAATCTGCGCCAGCGCGACGAAATCAACCAACATCATCCGTTCACGACGGTCTGGGTAGACCGTTGGAGCGGGCAGATCCGCGACGTGCGCAACCCGCACCGGTTCTCGGCGGGCCAGCGTTTCACGACTTGGCTGTGGCCGCTGCATACCGGGGAAGCGTTCGGCGCGACCGGCCGGTTTCTATGGTTCCTGACCGGCCTGACCCCCGCCCTGCTCTACATCAGCGGCCTATTGCATTGGTCGTACCGGCGCGGCTGGTTGGCGGACCGCGCGATCGATTGGCCGGGTTTGGCCGAACGCTACAGAAACGCCTGCCGCGCCGGCGCCAGCCGTATGCGCGGCTGGCTGGCGAACCGCTTACTACCGATGTTACGCGACTTCAGCGCCAAATGGCGACGCTGACCGGGGGGTGTCGGGCCGCCAAGGAACCCAATGCCGCCGCCATCCGGAACGCCTCGATGGCGGTTAATGAAACAAGGTTGCCGCCAACTCCCGAACCGTCGGCGCCTGCTCGCCCAAACGCCGATACACTTCCGCCTGCCGTTCGGCACTAATACCGATCTCGCTCAAGCCGCTCGCCGGCGGCCATTCCTCGTCCTTGCCGGCCCGGCAAGCCATGCGGGCGGCGGCGTGTACCGTTTGGGCCGACTGCCAGTGACAGCCACGATATTCGGGCTCGCCGTGTTGGGCGATAGTCGCGACCAATTCCGGAGCCAATCCCCAATGCTCGGCCAAATAGCCGCCTACTTCGCAATAATCGCAATCCAAGGCTTGCCGCAGCAATCGACTCAATGCGATTTCCGGATGGCGCCGCTTATATTCCAACACGGCTTGGGTTTGCTCGGGCATCGTATCGGCCAGGCATAAGATACCGATGTTGTGCAAAATCCCCGCTGTTCTGACGGTTTGCGCCAGCCGGCCGCCCAGCGGTTCTGCCAATTGCGCGGCCGCCTGGCCGGTCAACATGCCGCTCACCCAATAGCGGCGCAGATCGAATTCCCGACATTTGCCGGGATAAAACGGCTTCATTACCGCCAAGCCGATACCGACCGCCCTGACCACATTCATGCCCAATTTCAGACAACAGCGCTCTATCGAGGTCACCGCTTCGCCGTGACCGTTGGCCCAAGCGGAGTTCGCCAAGGCCAGCAGACGGGCGCAGATCGTCGGATGATATGCCAATACCTTGGCCAGCGCCGGGTAGTCCAAATCGTCGTCGACCAATGCCCTCAACAAATGATGGACATCATGCGGCAACACCAACACCCTTTCCAAGCCGCTCCGCCACAGCGGCGGCGCATCAGTGACCATCGCCGGGCACTCCAGAAGCCAGCCGGTTTTCCGCCTGTTCCAGCCGAAAGTCCTTCTCGAACAACGCCGGCAAGTCGTTAGCCGGCAACGGCTGGCTGAAATAAAACCCCTGGATGATCTGGCAACCCAAACCGCTCATCACCATGGCTTGTTCGATGGTTTCGACCCCTTCCGCGACCATTTTGAACGCCATCGCGTTGGCCATGCCGATGATGGTGCCCAACAAAATTGGGGTTTGCGGATTGCTCAGTACATCCTGAACGAACACCCGATCGATCTTCAAACAATCGACCGGCATATGCTTGAGCGACGCCAGCGACGAGTAGCCGGTGCCGAAATCGTCGATGGCAATCTTGCAGTTCATCGCCTTCAATTGACGGAAAATCGCCATATCCGCTTCGGTTTGCATCACGCTTTCGGTGACTTCCAGCGTCAGCGCTTCGGCCGGCAAATCCGAGGCTTTCAACGCGGCATTCAGAATCTCCAGCAATTGCGGATCGCGAAACTGGCTGGCCGAGACGTTGACCGCGACGGTGAGCGGTGTCAAGCCCAGATCGTGCCAAGCCTTGAGCTGGCGGCACGCCGCGCCGATCACCCAACCACCGAGTTTATGAATCAAACCCAGCGTTTCCGATAGCCCGATAAATTCGGCCGGCCCGAGCAAGCCGCGCTGCGGATGTCGCCAGCGCAACAAGGCTTCGACCCCGATCATCCGGCCGGTCACCATACTAACCTGAGGTTGGTAATACAATTCAAACTCCTCGTTTTCCAGCGCTTCCCGCAGCATTTGTTCGTCTTGCAGGCGTTTGATCGCCAACCCGGTCATTTCCGGCCGGTAATAGGCGTAGCGCTGTTTACCTGCGCTTTTCGCGGAATACATCGCCGTGTCGGCGGCCTTCATCAAATCGTGCTCGTTGTCGCCGTCCTTCGGATAGATAGCTATACCGATACTGACGCGCGGATTTAAGTGATGGCTACCCAGGATCAGCGGCAAATTGATTTCCTCTAGGCAGCGTTCGGCAATCTCCATCGCTTGAAACTCGTCGGTAATATGGTTGGCGATCACGCAAAATTCGTCGCCCCCAAGGCGAGCGACAAAATCCTCATCGCGCATCACCCGCTGGATACGCTGCGCGATCGCCGTCAAAAACTGGTCGCCGACGTTGTGACCGAAGCTGTCGTTAACGTATTTGAATTCGTCCAAATCCAGAAACAGAAACGCAAACTGTTGTTGGCTGCGCTGGGCGGCCTTGATGGTTTGCTGGATACGTTTTTGATAATGCACGCGGCTCGCCAAACCGGTCAAGGCGTCGAAATAAGCCAATTGGTGAATCAGTTGCTCGGAAGCCTTCTGCTTACTGATGTCCTGCACGGTGCCTGTAACGTAGGCATTCGGTCCGCCCTCGACCAACGCGGTATGCTGGCGCACCGTGATCGGCTCTTCCAAATCGACGCGTAAGCGGTATTCGATGTCGTCGACCACTTCGCCAACCGCCGCCGCATCGATCAGCGCCCTCACCGTCGGCCGTTTATCGGTCTCGATCAAATCGATGTAGCGATCGAGATTGCCCTGAAAATAGTCGGGCTCCAATCGGCACAACTCGGCGAGATAAGAGGAGGTCCCGAACCGCCGCAGCCTGGGTTCCCAAGTCCAGTAACCCAAGCCTGCGACGCGTTGCGCGGCGGACAGTTGCTGTTTGTTATGCCTCAGCTCGGCTGTCGTCCGGCTGGCGCGCAACAAAAATTTGATGTGATGTATCAGCACCACGTGATTGATCGGTTTAACGATGAAATCGGCGGCGCCGGCTCTGAACGCACGATTGATCGATTCGATGTCGTCCAAGCCGGTGGACATAATGATCGGGACGCCGGCCATCGCCGGCACGGCATGCATGGCCAGACAAGTTCCGAAACCGTCGATGCCCGGCATGATGGCATCCAGTATCACCAAATCGGGCGTTTCCCGGTCCAACCATGCCAAAGCCGCCTCGCCGCTATCGGCCTCGGCCACTCGATAGCCGGCGGTCCGCAGTTTGGCGCCGGTCACCATCCGAAAACCCGGATCGTCGTCCACCAACAAGATGCGAGCGACCTCGCCGTCCGTCGCTACGTCGGCAAAATCCGACTCCGACGACCGAGCTTCGCCGACCGATTCCGCTCCCAGCGCCAGCCTTAAACTGTCAATCGCCGCAGTCCAACACTCGGTAACCGTCGCCGCCAACGCCTGCAGATCGGCGGCATCCGACTGCCGGGCCGCGCGCTCCAATGCGGCGCAAGCGGCCACCAGCTCGGCCGCGCCGATGTTGGCGCTCGCCGACTTCAAGCTGTGCGCGGTATCCGCGAGTGCATCGAAATCCCGAGTCTCGGCAAGCGGCGTAAGCCGTTCGGCCAATTTGGGCGTGGTGTCCAAATAAACTCGCGCCACTTTGCTCGATAAATCGTTACCGTCGGGGTCGGTCAAGCCTTGCAACGCGCTCAAATCGATAACCGCCGGCGAATTTACCGGCCTAGTCGCGGCGGCGGTCTCTGGCGGCATCCGCGCCTCGCCAAGCCAAGCAGCCAACGCGGCGCGCAATTGATCGCGGCGGAACGGTTTGCTGAGATAGGCATCCATGCCGGCGGCCTGACATTGTTCGGGCACGCCTTTTTGGACGTCGGCGGTTAATGCAACGATCGGCGTACGCGCGCGTCCCGCCGCGCATTCTTCGGCGCGAATCACGACAGCCGCCGCAAAACCGTCCATCACCGGCATATGGCAATCCATCAAAATCAGGTCGTAACGTTTGTCGCGCGCGGCCTGAACCGCCGCCGCGCCGTCGGCGACGACATCGGCAGCGCAGCCCATGCCCACCAAGAAACTTTTGACGACTTCCTGATTGACCGGATTATCTTCCGCCACCAGCACCGTGCCGGACAGTTTTTCGGCCTCCGCTGCGGCAGACGGCATGGCCGCGACAGGTTTGTTGGCCAGAATTTCCAACAGACACTGGTGCAACTTGCGTTGAAATACCGGCTTGTTCAAATAAAAACTGATGCCGTAATCCTGAAGTTTGTCGGCTTGCAACGATATGCTTTCCGAGCTCAGCATCACCAACGCGGGTTTGACAATTCGAGTGTCGTTTTGAATCGTTTTCGCCAAGCTTAAACCGTCCATGATCGGTAAATGCCAATCCAGCAACACAATCCGGAAAGCCTGATGGGGATTGGCCGAGACATCGGTCAACAGCTTCAAGGCCCTGGGTCCGCTATCGACGGTCGTGACGTTGGCGCCCCACAGCGTCAATTGGTCCAACAAAATCTCCCGATTGGTCGGATTGTCGTCGACCACCAAAATGTTGACGCCGGACAGTTCATGGCTTTCGGCGCGATCGATGCCGGACTGTATCCCCAAACCCAAGCGCAACGAAAAATAAAATCGGGACCCGCGCTCGACCCGGCTGTCCACGGCCAACTTGCCGCCCATTAATTCCACCAGTTGCTTGGATATCGTCAAGCCCAAGCCCGTACCGCCGTAGCGACGGGTGATGCTGCCGTCGGATTGGGTGAAGCTGTCGAAGATTTTGGCTTGGCGGTCGTCCGGGATACCGATCCCGGTATCGACGACCTCGAACAACAATTCGATCGTATCGGTTCCGGCGACCACCGCCAGCGTCGAGACTTTCAGTTGCACCTCGCCGCGCTCGGTAAATTTGATCGCATTGCCCAGCAAGTTGATCAGGACTTGGCGCAAGCGCTCGGCATCGGCCTGAATCACGTAGTTAAAATCGTGCGGAATGTTCAGGATCAACTCGATGCCCTTGCGATGCGCCGGTTCGGCCAACAATTCCAGGGTATCTTCCAACAAGCGCCGCAAATCGAACTCCTGAACGATCAATTGCATCTTACCGGCTTCGATTTTGGAAAAATCCAATATGTTATTGATGATACCGAGTAGCGAGTTGGCCGAACGGTAAGCGGTTTCCGCGAATCGGACTTGCCTGGCGTCCAGTCCGGAAGACTGCAACAGTTCCATCATCCCCAACACGCCGTTCATCGGCGTCCGGATCTCGTGACTCATCGTCGCCAGAAATTGCGACTTGGCTAGACTCGCCTGCTCCGCCAGTTCCTTGGAGGCGACGGTTTCAACCACGGTTCGTTCCAGTTCCTCGTTTTTTTCGGCGAGCTGGGCGGTGCGCTCGGCGACCTGACGTTCCAATTCATTCCGGTGCCTTTCCAGACGCTGGTCGCGTACCTGAATTTCGCTCAGCATCGCGTTGTACACCTCGGCTAAATCGCCGAATTCGTCGGTACTGGTTTTTTCTATGCGATGGTAAAAGGCTTTTTCGCTGCCCACCGATTTCATCGCTTGCATCAAATTCAATAACGGCGCCAAGAAAATATGTTGCAGCTTGGACGTCAGCATGGCGATCCACAACATCGTGAACACCACGATCAGCCCAATAATCAAATAAAAACTTTTCAATATGGCGTAAAACCCGCTCTGATCGTCCACCAGATGCAATACGCCTATCATGTCGCCGTCCAAATAAATTGGCCTGACAAAATGCAGATTATTCTCCGCGTCATATTCGACGACATATTTTCCGCCAACATCGGCGACACTAAAATAATGAAACAGACTGTCGTACCACTCGGAAAAAAGCGTCATCAAGATTTTGAACGGATGAACGGATTTATCGGCGGGTCCGGCTTCTCGCAAAACCGCGTAAGCCTGGTCGAAATTCCAATGGCTGGCTGGATTTTTCTCGGAGTGATAATCGGCAAATAATTTGCCGCTTCTATTATATAACTCGGCATTTAGAATACTGTCGCGGGTTTTCAAGCTCTTGAGCATTTCGTTGGCGGTCACGGCATCGTCGAACACCAAGGACGCGGAAATATTCGAAGCGACAATATTGGCGATTAATACCAATTGCTGTTCCGTTTCAATTTTTCTGGCAAAATATTCGTTAATTACGATGACCGATGTCGCTAAAAATAAGGTCATCATAGCGATCGCCGTCAAGATCGACACTAATTTCAGTTTGATCGGCGCATTGTTAAACCATTTGAACATGCTGTCGCCCTGTTTAATTTTCGCCGACTATCTTCGCCAAGCGCAGCAGATTGGAGCTGATCGCCAGTCCGGCGGCCTTGACGGCGTGATTATTGACGTACAATTGTATTTTACCGTCGACGTTCAGCATCGCCACCATTCCGCCGGCATTGACGAAATCCAGGCTCTCTCCAATCGTCAGAATCCGCCTGTTTTGAATATCCAAAAATACTTGAGAAAGTAGACTGTTGGAAATCTCGCTAATAAACAAAATATGACACTGGTTTAGATTCCTCAATTTCTCGGAATTTAACGTCTTAATCGCTTTATTCCCGACCGCTTTACCGTTTATGGAATCGAAAGATTGCAATAACACATTATCGCCAACCAGGCAGACTTTCAATTGATTATCGGAATCCGTGAAGGCCTGATCGGGCCATTGCGTAAAACGAGCGAAATTCAATGTCAATGCCGCCAACACCGCATATTGTTCGAACGCAACCGGCTCCCCGGACGCGATACGCAGATAGCCCAGCATCACGGCGATTGCACAAGTTCTAGTGATATTCGACATATCGCGCTTAAAATCGGCGTCCAAAAATCGGTTTAAAATATTCAAACGCGGGGATATTGGCCACGTGACGCATTTTAAAAACTCCAACTGATTTTGCCGTACATACCGCGATCGATCAGCGTCGGGACCACCAAATTCTCCTGTACATATTCCAAATGACTGCTCGTTAACAAGTTTTGTCCGACCAGCGAAACTTCCAATCCGGCCGCCGGCCGCCAAGCCAACCGGGCGTCCATGGTCACGTAGTCGCGAATATAGCGGTCGCCGCCGGACGTCGCGGAGGCATTGGTATCGACGTAGCGAAACCAGACATCGAAGTCCAGCTCCGGGATAACGTTGATTGCGCTGCGCAGATTGACCCGCTGTTGCGGACTCACACCGATCACCGCCGTTGCCGCCGACGGCAATTCGGTTTTCAACACACTGTAATTGGCGTCCCAGCGCCACCAATCCAACATTTGCCAGACCATCGCCAACTCGACACCGTAAGTCTTGGCTTTTATATTGTTGCTGAACAGCAAGGGTTGGACTACGACGCCGCGCAACGGATCGAAATAAGGCATGCCTTGCACGGCGTCGCGTAAATGGGCGTAGTCGTTATAAAACGCCGTCACATCCACCGACAACGACTTAATCATCGTCGTTCGGTAGCCAATCTCGTAGGCGAGTACATCCTCGCTAAGCTGATTTCGGTTACCTTGCAGCGTCAAGTCCACCGGCACGAAGAAAGGTGCGGTCGGCGGTGCCACGGTAGTCGTCAAGCGCATATTCGCTTCGCCCCGAGAGGGCGTACGCACCGCTCGCGACATGGCCGCCCAAAACCGATGATTCAAGTCGGGCGCCCACATCAGGCGCGCGGTCGGCTGACCTTCGAAGCCGGTAAAATCATTGTGCTCGAATTTGCAACCCAGCGTAAACCACAGGGTTTGATCGATCAGTTCCATCTCGTCCTGGACGAAAGCGCTATAGAGTTGATTTTTTCGGTGGGCCGGCGACATATTGAAAATTACGCTGGAACCGAGCCTGTCGGCGGTGAGTTGATAACCCAAGCCCCAGATCAACTCATGCTTGTCGAAGACGTTGAGGCGGTGCTGGAAATCCAAATCCAGCGTATCGCGGCCTTCGGACATCCAACTTTCGTTACGCCGGTAGTAATCGTAAAACAACTGCAACGACAGATCGGACTGGGTGGAAAACGTGTGCTGCCAGCGGCCCAAAACGTTACCGCCGTAGGCTTCGGCCTTGTCGCGACCCAGGTCGCCATAGGGAGGAACGACACTGGGCACCAGCAGGGTTTGATTCAGATGGCTGTGATAGAGATCGCCCTGCAATTTAAAATCGTCGGCCAGCGTCAGCCGGGAATCGATACGAAACCCGCCCTGGACTCGGTCCCAATCGTCGCCGGCGCCATTGCCGCGCGCATCGGTGTTTTGGTCGCGCTTGAAGCCCTTGGCGAAGACTCGACCGGTGGTGTTCTCGCCCAACGCCGCGCCGTAACGAAACGCACCGAAACCCTGCTCCTCGGTACCGCCGCCCGCCGCAACCAAACCGCCCTGGGTTTTAGAACTGTGCTTGGTGATGACGTTGATCACGCCGTTGACCGCGTTCGCCCCCCACAGAGTCGCGCCGGGTCCGCGTATCACTTCGATACGCTCGACATCCTCCATCATCACATCCTGATTTTCCCAGTAGGTACCGGAAAACAGCCGGCTGTAGGTGTTGCGCCCGTCGATCAATACCAACAGCTTATTGGCAAAGCGGGCGTTGAAGCCGCGCGCGCTGACCGCCCATTTGTTCGCATCGATCCGCGCCACGTCCAGACCCGGCGCCATCCGCAAAGCCTCCGGTATGCTGGTGGCGCCGGACCGTTTAATGTCTTCGTTGCTGATCACGAAAATCGCGGCGGCGGCATCGTTCAGCGCTTGAGCTTTTTTCGATACCGATGTCACTTCGACATTGAGCAAATCCTCGACATTCAATTCCAGCGCATCTTTACCATCTGTTGCGGCTTCAACCGCCAGCCCCCCTGCCAACAGAAAACCGGCGATTATTTTTCTCATAGCCATTACTTTACCAGCGAGATTGACAAATGCTTGGTCCGTCCACGTCCGCAAAAACTTAGAAAATCCCTAACAACATAGCAAGCATAGTGAAAAAAATGCGAATTAGTTAGCGCTTACAGGCCGGTTTGAGACTGGATGCCTTGATCCGCAGCGATGCGGTGTGCGTCGGTTGGGGGGTACCTTGTTGCGGATCAATTCAAACGACGTACAGCGGCGCGTTGGAGAACAGTACGAGAAAGAATGCGGCCTCATCGACGGCCGCTCGGTCGGAAAACGGGAGACCCAGGAAAACCTCTTAGACCAACCTTTTGTCCGTTGGCGAGAAGTTCTGTTATGTCGATAAGCCGGTTGGAAGCCTCTTCAAGCGGTTGTTTTACCCGAATCGGCGTGAATCGCTCCCGACGGCGGCCGGGAGCGACAGCCCGTCAAACTAGGAAATTCAATTGTTGCACGCTACCCGCTTGGCCCTGCTCGGTTAAATAGAAACCGCTGCTGGCAACTTCGGCGCGCGACTGATTGTTGTCGTCCTTCAGTTGGAACGGCGTGGTCAGATGCCCCAGGTAAATCGCCCCGACATTCTTCGCCCCCAAGGCCAGCAATTGCTGACTGCCGTCGGCGTTGCGCTGCCAGATTCTGAGCTTTTGATAGATAGCATCGGCGGCATCGATAAACTGGTTACCGTCCTGATCGTAATTAGCCAATTCGGCGAAGCCGTTGCCGGTCAACGCGCCGAACAATTCGGAACCGTCGTTGACGCTGCCGTCGTTGTTTTTGTCAAGCGCCAACAATCCGCTGCCGGATTTAAGCCCGGCAATCTGATCCGGCGTGCCATCGGCGTCGATATCGAATTGGAACGACGTGTTGCTCAGCTCAGCGGCCGTGCCGTCGAAGTTAATGACCAAGGGGTCTTTTTTTTGCGCGTCGCCGACCTGTATCGTGTTGCTGACTTCCGCGTAAAAGCTCCGACTCATGTTTAGGGACAGCGAAAAACTCAGGGATCGGCCATCCTGGGTGTTAATCGTGCCCTCGGCACTGAACGAAGTGGTTTCGCTTTCGAAATAACTCAGCGTCTGTTGATAGGTCAGACCGCCGTTATCCGCTTGCGCGGCCGGCGCGGGTTGTTGATCTTGGTAGGTCGGCTGGTCGGTGCCGGCGGTCAATTGGTCGGGACTAAAGGTTTTCAGATCGCGGCCGGTGATTTCCTTGACCATGCGCCGGATGATTTGCATCATCAAACTGTCTTTCGACTCGACCGGTGTCTCGGTATCCAGCGCCTTGGTCGCGCTAGCCTGTTTGGCTTGTTTAGCTTGACCGGCTCGGCTGAGACTCAAGCGATCGTCGGCCGGGCGGCGCGCTTCGTCCGAGCGTCGGTCCGGATGGCGGATGTTCAACACTTCCCGGCGATTGCTGACTTGCTGCTGCTGATGCCGGCCTTGCATTTTGATGGCGGAGTTGTCAATGATCATAAAGCCCCCTACTTCAAAAATGGTGTGATCCAGTTATCGGCGAGCCGGCCTATATGTTTAATTTATCCTCGATTTTTTGTTTGAAGTTCAGAAAGTGCACGGTTTGCAATCGATCCGGCGTTTCGGCGCCCATCGCTTGACAGGGCACCTCGATCTCGGTGATGTGGAAGGGATAATTCTCGCTGGCCTTCCGGTAGCCGAGTATGTGCTGACGAACCGCGCCATAGCCGCTCGGATCGTCGAGCGGAAACCAGCGCTCGTTGCAATACACCCCCAACCGGCTAGGCGTCTCGCCGGCGATGCGCACGCTCAGTTCCATCGCGCTGGCTTTTAATTTGGGCTGGGCCGGATGGCACGAAATCACGCCGGCCGAGTTCCGGTATATCTCGTAGTATTTCAGGAGTGGGACCTGGGGTAAGCGATCCTGGGCAATCAAGGTCGAGAAAAATACCGAATAATGGGCCAGCACGTGCTCCGCGCCGGCGTTGGCATGCTGACGCAAATACAGCGCCCCGTGCTCGTCGACGATATAAACGCCAACATGCTTGCTGGTGACGTGGTAGAACAATTGGACCGTATCCGGCTGATTATATTGATAGAGGAACGGGATATAGGTCTGCTCCAGTACGTAATCGTCGAAAAACACCGGCGCGTAGCCGCCGTGCGACTTGGCCAACTCTTGTAACAGCTGCTGCTGAGTGTCCAGCAAGTAATAACTCAAACGCTCGCCGCTCATAGCAAACATCGCGTACCCCCCCCCGGCCGCCGTGACGTAACGCTGGTAGGGCGCGACCGGCCGATCGGCGATGGCCGTCAGTCTGGCGAAAAGCGCTTCGAGGCGGCCGACGATACTGCGGCCGCGCACCGGGGTATAGCACAATACCTGCAGTTGATCGGCCGCCGGCGGTTTGACGCCGTCGTTGAATAACTCGGTCAAGCAGGTGAAGACGCCCTCCAAGCCGCTGTAACGGTGTAAGGTTGCCTCGCCCCACACGCTGATCGACAGGCGTTGCATCCCCAGCACGAAACACAAACGGTTGTCGCCGTAACTGAGCGGATCGGCGCGTTCGCTCATCACCAGCTGTTTGGCATGACTGCTGTCGACCGGCAATTTTTCCCGCCAATTGACCAGCAGCAAGGTGGCTTGCACGCGGTTCGGGCGGTTATAGATCGCCAGATCGGCTTCCCGGCTCAACAAGTGCCGGGTCAGAAACTGGTTTAACTCATTGAGCAACTGTTGAGCTTCGCCGCCGGCTTGCGCACTACCGCTCTCCAATACGTGCAGGTTGATGCTCTTTTTATACAGCCCGTTGATCACGGCCCAGCACAGCAATTCAAGCAGACTGTCGCCCTGTTTGATCGCCCGACCCAGCGCTAATTGCTTGGCGGACGGCCGTTCGGTAAACAAATACCAGACGGGCGCGTCGGAACCCGCCGTGACTTCCGCCGCAACCAGCAAATCCGGTTTGTTCTGCACCGCCTGGCGGGTGGACAGCACTTCGATCTTGTCGGGACGCAAATCCAACTCGACTTTCAACTTACGGCCGACCAATTTCAAATCTTGATTTTCGCGCTGCGCCTGATCCAAGGGCATACCGACGAATTGCAGAATCATTTTTAGGCATTGCTGCAACTGCTGACGGATCACCGCGTGCTCGGCGCCGGCCTTGGCGATATCCCAAAAACGCACGGTCGCCAAATTGTCCAGCAAATCGTCGGGCCACTGCCATTGCTCGGCCACCTCCCGCAAGAAGTCCTGCTGCATCTGGCGCGCTCGGTTTTCGATCGGCGCAGCGCCGGTGCCGACGATTTTCAGGTAAAAACATTCGCGGGCCAATTCCAGGCGCCGTCCGCCGTCGATGCCGCGCAGATAGGCGTCGACCTTGCTATAGATCATCAGATAGGGATCGAGGCTATCGACGCTAAACTCGCCTTGATAAATCGCGCGCTTCATAGCCAGACACAACCACTGCGGCGTCGGAAATTCGCTGGCGTAACTTTCCATCAAAAACAGTTTCAACAGCGATTTGTGCGGGGAAGTCAGGGACTTGAAGATATGCCACAGCGTCGCGCTGGCGAACTCCGCAACCGGCACTTGATGCATGCCGCCGAAATCGATCACTTCAGGCTCGGAGACGAAACGGTTTTCGAGCAAATGCTTTACATATTGCGGATATTGATGATCCTGTTCCGGCGGCACCAGCCACCACAGCGGAATTCGGCCGGCAATATAAATAGATGTACGATAGAACTCTTCCAGCAGCAGATAGTGTTGAGTTTCCCCGCTGCTTTCCTTCGAAATCGGGGTATTTTCGCCGCGCGCGAATTGGCCGGCGTCCATCAGAAAAAAGTGGGTTTCCAGCTTTAGCGAAGCTGCCCACTTTTCGATGTCGCGGGCCTTTTGTTCCAGTTCGGCCAGTTGGTCGGCCGCCAAACCCGGCGCGTGGCACAACCAGATATCGATGTCGCTGTCCCTGGAAAAGGCCATGCTGCCAACGCTGCCCATCAGATAGATCGCATCGATCGGATGTTGGCGCAAGGCCTTGCGCTTGAACGCAAAGCCCTTGCTGAACTGCTTCGCCGCGTCCAGCGTTTGTTTGGACGGCGCGTAGTCGGGAATCCCGGCCGGCGTATCCAGCGCGATGAAACCGGGCAACAAGGGGTGATTTTGATGAAACAACAACGGCAACAATTTCAAAAACTCTTGTTGCCGCGGCTGCAGCAAACTCTGCACCCGTTGCAAGCGCTGCTGATTGAAATGCTTGAAACGTTGGACGACGGCTTGCAAATCCTTGCGGCTGATGTCTTCGCCGGGAGCGCCCAATTGAATAGCGGGAAGTCGATTGATCACGGATGCCGAACTCGCTGAGTTTGCCGTCTAGTATAGAGTCTTCAGGCCAGATGCGCTTCCAGTCTAACGAATTCGCCGCCGCCGTCCCGGTAACAAGTAAAACGGGTCAATCCGGCGTGCGGTACCGAAATCGCGAAGCCGCGCTCCACCGGCAAACCCAGCAAAACGCTGAACAAACAGCGAATCACGCCGGCATGGCAAACCGCCAACACCCGCTGACCGGCGTGGTCGTCGATCACGCGCCGCCATCCCGCGCCGACCCGCGCCGCGAAATCGGCATAGGCTTCGCCGCCGGGTGGCGGGCAGGCGTGCGGGCGTTCGCAAAATGCCGCCCAGCGCGCGGGGTCGGACGCTTGAATTTCGGTGGCGGACCGTCCCTCCCATGCGCCGAAATCGATCTCCCGCCACTCCAGCAAAGTATGAAACGGCAAGGCTCGACGGGCGGCATAGACTTCGCCGAACCCCCGACACCGTAGTAACGGCGAGCTTACCACGCTATCCCAGTCGCCGCCCGCGCAGCGCGCTTCCATGGCTTGCCAACCAAGCGCGGTCAATTCGTCGTCGCGACTACCCCGGTAGACCGCGCCGCCGCGCGCCTCGCCGTGCCGGAGTAAATCGACGGTGGTGATCTCGACGGTCAACTCTCGCTTCCTCGCAAAAATTCGAGATTCTACCCTAAGCGGTCAACCTTAACTTCGCCAGCCAGCTTGTCGCATACACATCATTTAGCGCTATCGATTGTCTATTTTGTCGTAATCTCGACAAGCTCATCGGTATTTCCCACGGGAACTTCAAGGTAATCTCGCCAAAAATCGACCGGCATGGATGTTGCGTAAGCTCTGCGGGCTTCAACCGGCCGGCCGCAGCGCCGCCGGAAAAAACAATAACCGCGAATTCGAGCCGGGACGGCCGAATCCGCCGATCCGCGCGCGGATCGCGTATGGCAACGCCAGGAGTGTCCATGATCGAAACCTTTTACGATGTGATGCGCCGGCAGGGCATCACCCGCCGCAGCTTCTTGAAGTTTTGCAGCCTGACCGCCGCCTCGCTGGGTTTGAGTCCGGCGTTCGCGCCGAAAATCGCCCATGCGATGGAAACCAAACCGCGGATTCCGGTGTTGTGGCTGCACGGTCTGGAATGCACCTGTTGTTCGGAATCCTTCATCCGTTCCGGCCACCCGCTGGCGAAAGACGTGATCCTGTCCATGCTATCGCTGGACTATGACGACACCATCATGGCGGCCGCCGGTCATAACGCCGAAGCCATCATTGATGAAATCGTCGAAAAATACAAAGGCAATTACATCCTGGCCGTGGAAGGCAATCCGCCGCTGGCCGAGGACGGCATGTATTGCATCATCGGCGGCAAACCGTTTGTTGAGCAACTCAAATACGCCGCCGAGAGTTGCAAGGCCATTATTTCATGGGGCTCCTGCGCTTCGTGGGGTTGCGTGCAGGCCGCCAAACCCAATCCGACCCGCGCCACGCCGGTGCATAAAGTACCGGGTCTGGCCAACAAACCGATTATCAAAGTGCCCGGCTGCCCGCCGATCGCCGAAGTGATGACCGCCGTGGTGGCCTATCTGTTGACTTTCGACAAACTGCCGACGCTGGATAAACAAGGCCGGCCGCAAATGTTTTATAGCCAGCGCATCCACGACAAATGCTACCGCCGGCCGCATTTCGACGCCGGCCAGTTCGTCGAGCAATGGGACGACGAAGCCGCCCGCCAAGGCCATTGTCTGTACAAAATGGGCTGCAAGGGGCCGACTACTTACAACGCCTGCTCGACCGTAAAATGGAACGAAGGTACCTCATTCCCGATCCAGTCCGGCCACGGCTGTATCGGCTGCTCGGAAGACGGTTTCTGGGATAAAGGCAGTTTCTACGACCGCCTGACCGGCATCAACCAGTTCGGCATCGAAGCCAATGCCGATGTGGTCGGCGGCACCGCCGCCGGGATCGTCACCGCCGGCGTCGCCGCTCATGCCGGTCTGACTGCCTTGAACCGCGCCAAACAAGCCGATAAACAACCCGGAGCCGAATAATCATGACCGTCACTGCTACCCCCAACGGTTTTCATCTGAACGACGCCGGCCGCCGCGTGGTGGTCGATCCGGTCACGCGGATCGAAGGCCACATGCGTTGCGAAGTCAATATCGACGAGGAAAACATCATTCGCAACGCGGTGTCCAGCGGCACCATGTGGCGCGGCCTGGAAGTGATTTTAAAAGGTCGCGATCCGCGCGACGCCTGGGCCTTCGTGCAACGCATCTGCGGCGTCTGCACCGGCACCCACGCCTTGACCTCGGTGCGCGCGGTCGAGGACGCGTTGAAAATCAAGATTCCGGAAAACGCCAACTCGATCCGCAACATCATGCAGCTCAGCCTGCAGGCGCACGACCACTTGGTTCATTTCTATCATTTGCACGCGTTGGATTGGGTCAACCCGGTCAACGCGCTGAAAGCCGATCCGGTCGCGACCTCGGCGTTGCAACAACAGATTTCGCCGAGCAATCCTAAATCCTCGCCCGGCTATTTCCGCGACACCCAAAACCGCCTGAAAAAATTCGTCGAATCCGGCCAGCTCGGTCCGTTCAAAAACGGTTACTGGAGCAATCCGGCCTATTTGCTGCCGCCGGAAGCCGATTTGCTGGCGGTCACCCATTATCTGGAAGCGCTGGATTTTCAAAAAGACATCATGAAAATCCGCACGATATTCGGCGGCAAGGACCCGCATCCGAACTGGCTGGTCGGCGGCGTACCGTGCGCGATCAACATCGACGGCGTCGGCGCGGTCGGCGCGGTCAACATGGAACGTTTGAACCTGATTTCGTCGATCATCGACAGAACCATCACCTTCATCGACCAAATCTACATCCCGGATTTACTGGCGATCGCCCAGTTTTACAAAGGCTGGTTGTACGGCGGCGGCATTTCCGGCCAAAGCCTGCTGTCCTACGGCGACATTCCGGATAAAGCCAACGACTATTCGGCGGCCAATCTGCTGATGCCGCGCGGCGCGATCATCAACGGCGATCTGAGCAAGGTCCACGAAGTCGATCTGACCGACCCGAAACAGATTCAGGAGTTCGTACCACACTCCTGGTACAAATACCCGGACGAAGCCGCCGGCCTGCACCCCTGGGACGGCATCACCGATCCCAATTACAAGCTCGGCTCGAATACCAAGGGCGATCGCACCCATATTAAAGAATTGGACGAATCGGCCAAATACTCGTGGATCAAAGCGCCGCGCTGGCGCGGCCACGCGATGGAAGTCGGCCCGTTGGCCCGCTATGTGATCGGCTACGCCCAGGGCAATAAGGAAATCACCGAACAAATCAATTTCGTATTGAAAACGCTGGACGTGCCGGTCAGCGCGCTGTTCTCGACACTGGGCCGCACCGCCGCGCGCGGCCTGGAAGCCCAGTGGGCGGCCGGCAAGATGCGTTACTTCATGGACAAACTGATCGCCAACGTCAAGGCCGGCGATTTGGCGACCGCCAACGTCGAGCGCTGGGATCCGGACACCTGGCCAAGCAGCGTCAAGGGCGTGGGTTTCACCGAAGCCCCGCGCGGCGCGCTGGGCCATTGGCTGAAAATCGAAGACACCAAGATCGCCAACTACCAATGCGTGGTGCCGACCACTTGGAACGGTTCGCCGCGCGACGAGCACGGCAATATCGGCGCCTTCGAGGCTTCGCTGATGAACACCAAGGTCGAGCGCCCGGAAGAGCCGGTCGAGATCTTGCGGACGCTGCACAGCTTCGATCCTTGCTTGGCTTGTTCGACTCATGTGATGAGTCCGGATGGACAGGAACTAACCCAAGTGAAGGTGCGTTGATTAAACAATGTAGGGCGGATCAGCGCAGCGTCATCCGCCGTCATCAAATGCCGCAGTTCAGGAGAACACAATGAACAAATTTTTGGCCTCCGTCGCCTTATTATTGACTTTCAGCCAGGCCGAAGCTCACAGCCATCCCGGCATCGACAACCTGAGCCACAGCCTGGAACACTTAATTCTGTCCTATCAACACTGGCTGCCCTATTTGGCGGCCGCTGGCTCGTTGAGCTTGGTCGCGATCGCGGCCGTCAAACGCTGGACCAACAGCCGTCGGAGCTCGAAATGAGCACGCCGACGGCTCCGGTTTACGTCTACGAATTGCCGGTTCGCCTGTGGCATTCCGTGAATGCCTTGGCCATCGTGGTGTTGGCGATTAGCGGATATCTCATCGCCTCGCCGTTGACATCGCCGGCCGGCGAAGCCTCCGAGCATTTTTTGATGGGCTATATCCGCTTCGCGCATTTCGCCGCCGGCTACGTGCTGGCGATAGGCATTGCCGGCCGGGCTTACTGGGCCTATGCCGGCAACGAGCATGCTCGGCAAATCTTTCTGCCGCCGCTGCTGAAAGCGCATTTTTGGGACGGCGTGTGGTGTGAAATCCGCTGGTATTGCTTTCTGGAAAAGCAGCCGCGCCATTATGTTGGTCACAATCCGCTGGCTATCCTGGCGATGCATTTTGCCTTCGTTTGGGGCGCCTTGTTCATGATCGTGACGGGATTCGCGTTGTACGGCGAAGGCGAAGGTCAAGGTAGTTGGCAATACGCGCTGTTCAGCAGTTGGCTGCTGCCCTTGTTCGGCGACAGTCAGACCGTGCATACCTGGCATCATTTGGTGATGTGGCTCATCGTTTGTTTCGTGGTGATTCACATCTACGTGGCGGTACGCGAGGAAAAATTATCCGGACAAAGCATGCTTTCGACGATAGTCACCGGCTGGCGCGTTTTCAAGGACGACAAACCCATCGACGACGCCCATTGAACATGACCGCTACGCCGCGAATTCTGTTGCTGGGCATTGGCAACCTACTATGGGCCGACGAAGGATTCGGCGTTCGCGTCGTCGAACATCTGCGGAAGTACTACCAATTTCCCGAGCAGGTCACGGTGCTGGACGGCGGCACCCAGGGCGTGTATTTGGTGGACTACGTGCAAAACGCCGACGTGCTGGTGGTGTTCGACGCGGTCGACTACGGCCTGCCGCCGGCCACCTTGAAAATTGTCGAAGATGCGGACGTCCCCAACTTTCTCGGCGCCAAGAAAATGAGCCTACACCAGACCGGCTTTCAAGAAGTATTAGCCATGGCCCAGATGTTGGGCGACTATCCGCAGCGTCTGCTGCTGATCGGCGTGCAGCCGGAAGAGCTGGAAGACTACGGCGGCAGTTTGCGGCCGAGTGTGAAGGCGCGAATCCAGCCGGCGATCGACATTGCCCTTGCCTACCTGGCCGAGTTCGGCGTAGTCGCCGATCGCGCCGACGCGCCCAAGGACTTGACCGATCCCATCCTGGACATCCAGCGCTACGAACAAGAGCGCCCGGCACCCGAACAAGCCTGCCGACTCGGCGACGAACGCATCGTGTTGTCGAATGCCTTCGAAGTGCGGCCGCCGCAAGCGTCCGAGCAACCGAGTTTACAAGTCGATGTCGACTATCGGGGGAAATACGGATGTGTATAGGCATTCCGATGCAGATCGTCGAATCGCGCGGCGAGACGGCGATCTGCGCTTATCGCGGTCAGCATAGTCAAATCGATATGATGCTGGTCGGCGAACAAGCGGCCGGCACTTGGTTGCTGGTATTTCTGGACACCGCCCGCGAAGTGCTCACGCCCGAACGCGCCGCGCAAATCAACGACGCGCTGGAAGCGATGCGACTGGCGATGGCCGGTCAAACCGATTTCGACCATTTGTTCGCGGACCTGGTCGACCGCGAACCCGAACTGCCGGAGTTTTTACGAACATGAGTACGCCCTTGCTGGAACAGCTGCAAACCCGCCACGGCCTGCCGCTGTTGGATGCGGAGAGTTACGACTTATTCGTGCACGGTCATGACACAGTTGTGTTGTTCTTTGCCAACGATCCGCAGATGTTTCCGGAAAGTCATGACGTGGCAGTGATTTTGCCGGAACTGTTAAAAGCCTTTGCCGATCGTTTGCACGGTGCGCTGATCGACAAATCCATCGAGCGCGAATTGCAAGCCAGATTTCGGTTTACCAGTTGGCCTTCCCTGGTATTTTTGCGCGGTGGCGAATATTTGGGCGTCATTACCGGGATTAAGGATTGGGCGGAATACGGGCAGGAATTTTCCAGGATTTTGACAAGTGAAGCGGGGCAACCGCCGCAGTTTGATCTTGGGACGGTTTGCGGTGCCGGACACGCTTAGTTCTCGATAGCGCCGGGGTTGGAAATCGTATCCTTTGTTTGAACAGGATATCCGGAATTTAAAGTGAAATCCCAGCCTGGATCAAGGCGACCAACTTGAGGATTTGCAAGCCATCGTGATACGCCTGATGCGTCGTTGCAAACCGGAATGTGCTCGGTGATGATTGTCCGAATCAAAATAACCAAAATTGAGGCACGGACCTCGCGGACGGGATCGTTAGCTTGCCGGTAAACCGGCTCCTATCCAACTCTCGTGCCTGTTACCGATCACTAGTCCCGGCCACTTTCCTAACCACCATCCCTTTACCTCCGGTGAAGCCGTCAGGGCCTCCGGAACCGCCGCGATACTGTCCCAAATCAGTTCCACGAGTTGAGACCGGTCATTCGAGAATATCGGAGATCGGGATGTTGTTCATGCGAGTTTGCCCGCTGATTTGAAAGTCCAGATGCTCGACAGAAACGGCGCTATCGGATATTGCGATCACGCAAGCTAAGCTACTTGGCCGATCTGGTATTCAATACCAAACCCAAAACACCCAACAACATTAATCCCAAAGAAATCATTTCGGCTTGAGTCGCCACGACACCCAAGAAATTCCCAACGGTGTTTACTCGGATTTGTTCTATGGAAAAACGCTCGGCACCGCTGAGCAGCAGATAGAGCGCAAATAACCAGCCGCTTTTAAAAGGGTGTTTACGCAGCCGCCAAAGGATACCAAAGATAATACAGCCTAGTACTGTCTCGTAGATTGAGGTTGGATAGACACCCGGCGCGGCGATAGTCACGCCAACGATATTATTGTCGTAAGTCTGAGCCCAAAACCAAACCGGAAGCCAGTCGGGTTTGGCAGCCATGTTTGCTGGGATGCCCCAATCTCCGTCGCCGGATAACTGGCAACCGATCCTGCCGATCGCGTATCCCAACATAATTGCCGGCGCTAACCCATCGCATAACGTTGTAACCGAAAGCTCGTGCTTCTTCGCGTACCAAAAGCCCGCCAGCGTTCCGCAAATCAGACCTCCCAAAAAAGTAAAACCGCCACGGCTGAATATCATGCCCCATGGATCGGCGATGAACTCGTTCGGATGTTCGATAATGTGGAAAACTCGCGCATCGATCAGGCCAATAATCAGCGCGAATGTAATCAAATCTGAGATGACATCTTGAGGAAAAATCGTTTGATCGACAAACTGACCGTCGTCTGATTTTATTCGTCGTTTAGCCAACCCGATACGCCCCGCCTCGAAAAGGCGTTGAACCTCCACCCGCGATATCCGAATTGAAACAATCGCCGCCGTTGCAACCATCATTCCGAACGTCGGTAACGGCAACGGTAGGTCCAAACCCGTTAGCGCTTTCACCAAATCGCTTAAATAGGGAAACGCTAAACTCATACCCGACTCTCGTGCCTGTTACCGGCCATTAATCCCCGCCACCCTTCCTAACCATCATCCCCTTGCTCGGGTTGTAGCCCAAAATCGCCGCGCCGATGAACAGCAAAAACGCGGCAGCGGTGAAGACTAGCGCTAATTGGTTGAACTGCTCGTACAGCGCGAAGCGGATCAGTTCGACGGCTTGCGAGAACGGGTTGTACTCGGCCAGGGTCGCCAATAACGGACTGGATTCCTTGATCTTCCACAACGGATACAACGCGGTGGACATGAAGAACAGCGGGAAAATCACGAAATTCATCACCCCGGCGAAGTTTTCCAGTTGTTTGATGAACGACGACAGCAGCAAGCCCAACGCGCCCAGCATCATGCCGGCCAACACCAGCGCCGGCAATATCCACAAATAGCCCGGCAGCGGCGCCTGAATGTCGTACAGCCAGGCGATGCCGAGGAAGGCATAGCATTGCAGCACGCCGACCGCGGTGCCGGCGATCAATTTGCTGCACAGCAAGAACCAGCGCGGCAGCGGGCAGACCATCAACATGCGCATACTGCCCATCTCGCGGTCGTAGACCATCGACAGCGAGCTTTGCATGCCGTTGAACAGCAAGATCATGCCCAGCAGGCCGGGGGTAATGTAGACCTCATACAAAATATAGGTTTCGTAAGGCGGACTGATCGCGATGCCCAGCGCGGCACGGAAGCCGGCGGCGAATACGAACAACCACACCAAGGGTCGTACCAGCGCCGAGACGAAACGCTCGCGCTGATGCAGAAAACGCAGCAGTTCGCGGCCGACGATGCCGGCCGTGGCCCGCCAGTAATGCACTATTCTCATGCCGTCCCTCCTTTATCGGATTGGGTAAGCTTCTGAAACACCTGACCGGGATCGGCCCAGCCGGTGTTTTTCAATATCTCGGCAAGCCTGCCATTGGCCTTGATCTGGCCTTTGTGCAAGACCACCAAGCTGTCGTCGGCATCGATTTCGTCGATCAAGTGCGTCGCCCACAACACCGCCAGATTTTGCTGTTTGACCAAGTCGTGCACATGTTTGACGATGGCCTGCCGGCTGGGCACGTCCAGGCCGACGGTCGGTTCGTCCAGCAACAGCAAGCTGGGTTTGTGCAACAAGGCTCGGGCGATCTCTACCCGGCGCTTGTGGCCGCCGTTCAGTTGCCTAACCTTTTCGCCGCGCCGTTCATACATAGCCAAACGCTCCAGCTCTTCCTGGATCCGCTTGTCGGCCTGCTTTTTACCGATGCCGTGCAGCGCGGCGTGGTAGCGCAGGTTTTGGGTCACCGATAAATCCGGGTCCAGCGTGGTCTGTTGAAACACCACGCCCAGTTTGGCCAAGGCTTGCAGGCTTTGCTGCTTGACGTCGAAACCGCACAGCGCGATGCGCCCTTCCCGAGCATCGTAAAGCCGGGTGATCAACGCGAACAGCGTGCTTTTGCCGGCCCCGTTCGGCCCCAGCAGAATCGTGCATTCGCCGGGCTCGACCTGAAACGCCACATTATCCAGCGCCTTCTTGGCGCCATAGGCAAAGCTCAGGCCATCGATTTGCAGCGCGGCGCTCATGGCTTAACCGCCACGCCCCAGGGATAACGCCCCACCGCGATCGACTTGGTCACCTTATGGTTCTCCAAATCGATGATCGAGATGTCGTTACTGACACCGTTGGTGGTGTACAAGCGCTTTTGATCCGGCGAAAAGGCCAGATTCCAGACCCGCTGACCGACCAGCAGATACTTCTCCACTTTGTAATTTTGGGCGTCGATCACCGCGACCCGGTTGGCCGGCCCCATCGCCACATAGCCATAGCGGCGCTGCTTGTCGATTGCGATGCCGACCGGTTGCACCAAATCGCTACTCAAGCCCGGCACCTCCAATTTAATGTTCTGGGCAATCTGCTTGGTCGCGGTATCGATAATGGTCAGCGTACCAGCCATTTCCGAGGTCGCCCAAAGTTGCTGGCTGTCGTCGGTGAACGTTACCGCGCGGGGTCTGGCGTCAACCAAGGTGTTGTCCTGGATTTGCCGGTTGGCGGTATCGATCCAGTGCAGCATGTTGGTGGTTTCAGAGGCGCTGATCGTCCATTGGTTGTTCGGACTGACCGCGATGCCCTCCGGCTCGACGCCGACCTTGATCTTGGCTACCGCCTTCTTGCTGGCGATGTCGATGACGGTGACTTCGGCGTCGTCCTCGTTGGACACATACATCAGCTTATCGTCCGGACTCAGCGCGAAGGTTTCCGGGTCTTCGCCGGACGGCAATTTGCCGATTTCCTTCAAGGTAGTGCTGTCCAGCATCCGGATCGTGTTGTCGTCGCTGGTGGCGACGAACAAGGTCTTGGCGTCGTGGCTGATCGCGATGCCCCGCGGCCGTTGGCCGACCTTGACGGTTTTCAACAATTTGCCTTCGGCCGGATCGACGACGGCGATGGCATTGTCCTTTTCCAGCGTGACGAACACGGTTTCCGCCTGGACGTTGGCGACGAACAGCACGGCAAATGCCGCGCCGGCGAATTTAATCGATGGCATCGGTAATTCCTTGAAATGAGCTTGAAGAATCGGGCTCAGTGGCGGTATTGGGCATCGGGCGCGCAACGTCGAACCAACGCCGGCCAGCCACCTCGCGGCTGGGAAGTTTAACCCGAAGCCGTCGGGATTACATCCCGAGAACAACAAAGCGCCTTGGCATGTAAGCGAGTCAACGGTGGACAACTTGATGACGCGACCCACGGCTGTTCCGGCTTAGCGATTTCGGTTGACCGGGCGGCGGGCACAAAAAACCGGCGAGCCGACGACGCTAGCAAGTACAATATTCGCAAGCCGCCGCTCGCCGCCGCTTTATCCTAACCGACCGGCGCCTGCCGGCATCAGCCACTGTCCCGACGCTCCCGTGAAACGCTTCCTGCTCCAACTTCTGTATATCTGGAAACAAAAACTGAAAATCTATTTCCTGGCCGGCTGGATCGGCGCGGGCATGGGCATCTTTTTGTTGGCGCCCAGTTACGATTACATCAGTTCGCGAGAGCGTAACGCCGATCCGCTGTCGTCGATCGAATTCGTGCTGGGCCAGTTCGGCGAAGTGATGACCGGCCAGATCAATCAGAACAACCTGATTCTGTTCTACGCCGAAATCGGCGCGATCCTGGGGCTGTTGTCGCTGGGCTTTTATCAAATGCTACATAGACGGCTGGTGGACCTGGACGCATTGAAAGCCGAGCTGGAGAAGGATTTGCCGACCATCATCCGCCAGGGCGAAGGGCCGTTGCTGGAGTTTAAGTCTTCGCTGCGCTGGGACTTGCAGGAACAGCGGGTCAATAAAGCGTTGGAAGGCGTGATTCTGAAAACCCTGGCGGGTTTCTTCAACAGCGCGGTCGGCGGTACCTTGCTGATCGGCGTGGCCGACAATGGCGAGATTCTCGGTTTGGCCGAGGACTTCCAAACCTTGAAAAAGCCGGATCAAGACGGATTCGAGCAAACCCTGATGACGGCGGTCTCGACCAACCTGGGCGCCGACCTGTGTCCGTTGATCCATGTGCTGTTTCATAAACTGGCGGACCGCGACGTGTGCCGGGTCATCGTCTCGCCGGCCAGCCGCCCGGTGTTTTTAACCCAAGCCGGTACGCCGAAATTGTTCGTCCGCACCGGCGGCGCCACCCGCGACCTGAACATACAGGAAGCCTTGGAATACGTGGCCGGACGCTGGAAAAGTCAGCGCTGACACTGTGTCGAATCGCGGCTAAAGCCGCTCCCACAAAGCTAGAACCGCCGTGCGCCATTTCCGCGCCGGCCGAGTTACACTATCCGGCCAAACACGTTCTAAGATCCAATCATGCCACAACCATCCGCCTTCGTCTCCTGGTTCCGCCATTCGTCGCCCTACATCCACGCCCACCGGCGCCGCACCTTCGTGATTTTTTTCGGCGGCAGCGCGGTCGGCGAAGCCGAATTCGACAATCTGATCCACGATTTTGCGTTGCTGCGCAGCTTGGGCGTGCGGCTGGTGTTGGTGCACGGCATACGCCAGCAGATCGACGAACGGCTGGCCGAACGCGGCGATACGCCGAAGTTTCATCACCATCTGCGCATCACCGACGCGACCACCTTGCAGTACGTCAAGCAAGCCGCCGGGTTGGTGCGGGTCGAAATCGAAGCCTTGCTGTCGATGGGCGTGTCCGGCTCGCCGATGGCCGGCGCCAAGATTCGGGTCGCGTCGGGCAACTTCGTCACCGCTCGTCCGCTCGGGGTGTTGGACGGCATCGATTATTGCTATACCGGCAAGGTGCGGCGCATCGACAGCGAGGCGATTCACCAGCAGCTCGATCAACACAATGTCGTGCTGATTTCGCCGATCGGTTATTCACCCAGCGGCGAGGTGTTCAATTTATCCGCCGAGGAGGTAGCCACCGAGGTCGCCATTGCCTTACAAGCCGATAAATTGATTCTGTTGACCGAACAAGACTGTTTGTCGCCGGACGAACAACGGCCGCTGCCGCAACTGACGACGGCGCAGGCCGAGGAATTATTGGAAACCACGCCGGATTTCCCGCCGCCGCTGGCCCGCTCTCTACGCGCGGCGGTGCAAAGCTGCCGGCAAGGCGTGCAGCGGGCGCATTTGATCAACCGCCACGTCGATGGCGCCTTGCTGCTGGAGTTGTTTACCCGCGACGGCGTCGGCACCCTGGTCAGTTCGACCGCTTTCGAAACCATTCGGCCGGCGGCGCTGGACGACATTGCCGGCATCATGGAACTGATCAAACCGTTGGAAGCGGAAGGCGTGCTGGTCAAGCGCTCCAGGGAGAAACTGGAAATGCAGATCGGCGATTACGTCGTCATCGAGCGCGACGGCCTAATCATCGGTTGTACCGCCTTTCACACGATGGACGACGGCAACAGCGCCGAAATCGCCTGTCTGGCGGTACACCCGGACTACCGGCGCGGCGCGCGCGGCAACAGCCTACTGGAGTATTTGTTCGCCAAGGCCAAGACCGAAGCCGTCAAACGCTTATTCGTGCGCAGTACCCAAACCGTGCATTGGTTCGTCGAACGCGGCTTTCACCCCTGCGAACTCGGCGATCTGCCGGAAACGATGCGCGACGGCTACAACTACCAGCGCAATTCCAAGTTGCTGGTCAAGGACATCGTATAATCGGACCTTTATCCGGATTAAGATTTAGGGAAATGGCATGCTGGACAAACAAGCATTCTTGAATGTCGTCGATCTGACACCACTGGTGTCGATCGATTTGGTGATTCGTTCGGAAACGAACGCGATCTTGATGGGCGAACGCCTCAACGAGCCGGCGGCCGGCTATTGGTTCGTGCCCGGCGGCCGGATTTTCAAAAACGAGACCTTGGAACAGGCCTTCCGACGGATTACGCGGGCCGAACTCGGTATCGAGCTGGAGATTAGTCAAGGCCAATTGCTCGGCGGCTTCACGCATCTGTACGACACCAATTTCGCCAAGGCACCCGGCATCGGCACACATTACGTGGTATTGGCCTACCAATTGCGGCTGCCGCTATCACTGGAGCAACTGCCCAACGCGCAACACTCGGGCTACCGCTGGCTGGGCGAACACGACGACTTGAGCCGGGTTCACGCCAACAGCCTTGCCTATTTCCCTTACTTGCGCTAAATGAGACTAACCAAAGTCCTGCAACTGACCGACCTGCATCTGCGCGCCACGGCCGACGGCACGATGCTGGGCGTCGATACCGAATTTTATTTCCGGGAAACCTTGAATCGGGCGCTGGCCGCGCACGGGCCGTTCGACTTAATCCTGCTGACCGGCGATCTGACCCAAGACCCCTGCCCCGACAGTTACCGGCGTCTGGCCGGCATCCTCGCCGCCTACGACACGCCTTGCCTGTGCCTGCCCGGCAACCACGACGATCCGAATTTGATGCGGCTATGGCTGGCGGGTGGCAGTGTCGATTGCGGGAGGAGGATAGCCTTGCCGGGCTGGCAGATCATCGCGCTGAATAGCCGAAAACCCGGCAGTCCGGCCGGCTTTCTGAGTGAATCGGAACTGGCTGAAGCCGCCGAGCTGTTGACGGCCAATCCGGAACCGGCATTATTGGCGGTCCACCACCACACATTGCCCTGCGGCGGTCCGTGGATGGACCGAATGAAAATCGAGAACGGCGACGCGTTAATCGAATTGACCTCCCGCTTCCGGCAAATCAAGGCGGTGACCAGCGGTCACGTACACCAGCTATTCGAAGCGGATCGCTCGGGGGTGAGATGGTTGGGGATGCCGGCGACTTGTTTTCAATTCAAACCGGGCGCCGATAAGTTGGAACTAGACCCGCTGCCGCCGGGTTATCGGGTGTTCGAGCTGAGCGACGACGGCCAAATCTTTTCAAGCTGTCATCGGCTGGACATCGAGCAACCGGAACTGGAATTGCAGGCCGATTATTAACCCGCCAGCAAACGGCCGGACAGATAGCCTTCGGCATTAATACCGACATCGTTGGCGACCAGCAACGCGCCCAACTCGTCCAAGGCCCGCCGATAGACTCGACGCTTGAAATACACCACGTCCTTCATCGGGTACCAATACTCGACCCATTTCCAGTTGTCGAATTCTTGCTTGTGGCCGCAATCGAAACGCACCAAGGACTCGTCGCTCATCAATTTCAGGATGAACCAAATCTGCTTTTGTCCTATGCACAAGGGTGTCGAGTTTTTGCGGACATAGCGATCCGGCAGCCTGTAACGCAACCAGTAGCGGGTTCGCCCCAACAAATGCACATGTTCGGCGCGCAAGCCGGTTTCCTCCCACAACTCCCGATACATCGCGGTTTCCGGATCTTCGTTGCCGTCGATGCCTCCTTGCGGAAACTGCCAGGAATTGGCTCCCTTGCGCTTAGCCCAGAACACGCGACCCTCGTCATTGCAAAGGATAATCCCGACATTCGGCCGGTATCCTTTCGAGTCTATCATGTCAAAAAACCTGTATGATTTGCCGCCCGGTTACCGATGGTGAAATGCTAAAATCGGCAACCAGCGATCATGAATTAATGTCGCAATTGTTCCATAAATAGGCAGCCGACGCTACCGGCGGCCGTTTTTTTCTTTATCAAGACGGGAAGGCCGTGAGCTTAGCGATATTCGATCTGGACAACACGCTGATCGCCGACGACAGCGATTTCTTGTGGGGACAATTTTTGGTGGACGCCGGCATCGTCGACAAGGACCACTACGAACAAGCCAACCAGAAATTCTACGAAGACTACCAGCACGGCACCCTGGACATCGTCGAGTTTTTGCATTTCTCGCTGGCGCCGCTGGCCTGCCACGAACCGGCCCAGCTCTACCGCTGGCGGGAAGAATTCGTCGAAACGCTGATCAAGCCGATTATGTTGGATGCCGCCCACGCCCTGGTGGAACGGCACCGCGCCGCAGGCGATACCTTGCTGGTAATTACCGCGACCAACCGCTTCGTGACCGAGCCTATCGTCAAGCTCTACGGTATCGACAATCTTTTGGCGACGACGCCGGAAATGAAGGACGGCCGCTATACCGGCCGCTTTAACGGTACGCCGTGTTTCCAGCAAGGCAAGGTCACGTTATTACAACAATGGCTGGCCGAATCCGGCGAATCGATGCTCGGCAGCCACTTTTACAGCGACTCCCACAACGATTTACCGCTGTTGAATCTGGTGGAGCGGCCGGTGGCGGTCGATCCCGACCCCAAGTTGCGGCTGACCGCCGAGCAAGCCCATTGGCCCATCATCAGCTTGCGATAGGCGCCGCACGCCACCGACAAGTTAATATTGAATCGCTCTTATTTTTTCTGTATAAAGAACACCTGTTTATCAACTTCCCTGATGATTTTCAGCGGGATATGCCCGGCTTGATCGATATAGACGCCGAAATCCAGATGAGCAGCCGGATCGGTGGCAATCACCTTGACGACCGCGCCACTGTCGATTTCCATAATCGCTTTCTTGAGCCTCAACAGCGGTAACGGACATTGTAATCCGCTGGCATCGACTTCCAGATCAAATTTAATCATAACTCACGCGACTCGCTCGCCGTTTAATTAATAATTACCATAATATCCCACACCACACCGCGAAAATCGAGCCATGGAGTACTTCCCGCTGTTTTTAAACCTGAAGAATCAACCTTGTCTGGTGGTCGGCGCAGGCGGCGTCGCGGCCCGAAAAATCGAGCTGCTGCGCAAGGCTGGTGCTCGAATCACGGTGGTTGCCGTCGAAATTAGCGCGGATGTCATTGGCGTCGGCGATCTCGAATTGCACCAAAAGCCCTTTGCCGCCGCCGACGTGGACGGCGCGCGCCTGGTGATTTCGGCAACCAACGACCGCGCCACCAACGAAGCCGTCGCCAAGGCAGCCAACGCACGCGGAATTCCGGTCAACGTGGTCGACAATCCGGATTTGTGCAGCTTCATTTTCCCGGCCATCGTCGACCGCTCGCCGCTAACGATAGCGATCTCGTCCGGCGGCGTTTCGCCGGTGTTGGCGCGCTTGCTGCGCGCCAAGGTCGAAACCGCCATTCCCGCTGCCTACGGCCGACTGGCGACCTTCGCCGAACGTTTTCGACAAACGGTCAAACAACATTTGCCGGACACCAACCGCCGTCGGATGTTTTGGGAAAGTGTCTTGCAAGGCCCCATCGCCGAATTAGTGTTTGCCGACCGGATCGACGAAGCCGAATCCCGCCTCAACGAAAGCTTGGCAGCCGATTCTACCCAGTCCCCGCGCGGGGAAGTCTATTTGATCGGCGCCGGCCCCGGCGACCCGGACTTATTGACCTTCCGCGCTCTACGGCTGATGCAACAGGCCGACGTGGTCGTTTACGACCGCTTGGTCTCGACCGAGATTCTGGAAATGGCCCGCCGCGACGCCGATAAAATCTATGTCGGCAAACAGCGCAACAATCACAGCTTGCCGCAGGAAGACATCAACGCCTTGCTCGCGCAACTGGCGTTACAAGGCAAGCGGGTGGCCCGCTTGAAAGGCGGCGATCCGTTTATCTTCGGGCGCGGCGGCGAGGAAATCGAAACCCTGATGCAACAAGGCATCCAGTTCCAAGTGGTTCCGGGTATCACAGCCGCCGCCGGCTGCGCCAGTTATGCAGGCATTCCGCTGACCCACCGCGATCACGCCCAATCCTGCACCTTCGTCACCGGCCACCTTAAGGACGGTAACATCAATCTGAACTGGCGCCAGCTTGCCACACCGAATCAAACCATCGTCATCTACATGGGCTTGGTTGGCCTGGATGTGATTTGCCGTTCGCTGATAGAACACGGCTGCCCGCCGGATCATCCGATTGCCATCATCCAACAAGGCACCACCCGTCATCAACGGGTATTGACCGGCACGTTGAGCGATATGCCCGCGCGAGTAGAAGCCGCCGAATTCAAAGCCCCTACGCTGATTATCGTCGGCAGCGTCGTCACATTGCGGGAAAAATTACAGTGGTTCCATCCGGAAACGGCCCAGCGCGCGTGAAAAAATCCCGAATTCAGCGGAAATTAAGTTTTCGTTGGAAGAATCGCCCCGCAAGCCGACTCGGGACGGCTTTCACGGTGAAAATTAATTGAATTTTCCGGCGAAACTCCCTATCCTTTACCGGCTTGATTTCCCAGGAGCTGTATTGCCAATGCAGTTCTTTTTTTAATCACAACGAGAGAACACAATGAAAAAATCATTCGTTTTTACCGTAGGTGCGGCATTAATCGCTCTGAGCGGTCAAGTAGCGGCTAACGAACAAGAAGAAATCGGTGCAAAAATCTACGAACGCGCTTTTGGCCGTGGTTGCGGCGCTTGCCACGACATCTCATCCAACCCACAACTGAAAGAACTGATCAAAGCCGGCAAACTGCCTAAAGATCAATTCACGAAAGTGGTAAAAGAAGGCAAAAACGGCATGCCCAAAGCAACTGCGGCGATTATGGAAGTTGGCCCAGTCAAAAAAGCAGGTTACACCGAAGATCAAGCCATCGACGCGATCTACGCCTATCTGAGCAAATAAGCTCAAGCTCCAAGGCGAAAAAAAGCCGCCTCTCCGTTAGGAAGGCGGCTTTTTTGTGTGCCGAGTTTATTTCCTAGTCAGTTTTAGGCTCGCGTTCAGTCCCGACTCAAATAATGACGAGCACTCTGCCGATACGACGGCAAACGCCGACGGCCGCGTAACCAAACGCCAGCCACCGCCGCGATCATCAAGCCACAGGATACGAAGGTCAGATAGACCAAATCCTTGATGTCTTCCAGCTCTTGAACCAATACCTGATTGACGACAAGCGCTTCGCCGGGCTTGGCCGATGCAGCCTCAGCCGCGCCGGAATACGACGTCAGAATTTTTACGTCGCCCTTCAGATCGCGTATCGTATCCAAGGAATCGGCGACGCTACCGCGCTTGATGTTATCTTCCAACGAGCGCAATTTGCTCTCGATCGAACCGCTGACCAAGCCGAAAAGCTGGCCTTTCAACGCACTGATTTCGGCCGATAAAGCCGGGTTTTGGGTGGCATAGGCCATCGACACGGCTTGGTTTTTCTGAATTTCGTTCAGCAGATTTTGTCTGGGCAACAAAACGAAACCCAATAAAAAAACCGCTGCCGTCAATGCCGTCACCAGCATTAACAGAAAGCGGTTTGCCTTGATCAGCGCCTGATCCCGGTGAGCACCAGGCAAGTAGACAATAGCGTGCTTGTCGGTATTGGCATCATCCGGATTAATCTCAGGCATATCGCTCATTATTGTTCTAGTGTGCTAATCGGGAAGCTTAGTACCGACCGGGCAAACTTCGCCGTCAGCCTATCCCGGCATTATACAAGCTTCGCCAAAAATGTCCCGCATTAAACCGGTTGCACTCAGCGCGCCTTTTTTGCCGCGATTCGCATCCGCAACGCATTCAACTTGATAAAGCCTTCGGCATCTTTTTGGTTGTAAGCGCCGCCGTCTTCTTCGAAGGTGGCAATGTTTTCGTCGAACAGACTGTCGGTGTCCGACGCACGGCCGACCACGATGACGTTGCCCTTATACAGCTTCACGCGCACCTTGCCGTTGACACGGACTTGCGAAGCATCGATCATCGTTTGCAGCATCGCCCGCTCGGGACTCCACCAATAGCCGTTGTAAATCAACGACGCATATCGCGGCATCAGTTCGTCCTTCAAATGCGCCACTTCCCGGTCCAAGGTCAGCGACTCGATCGCCCGGTGAGCTTTTAACATCACGGTACCGGCCGGGGTCTCGTAACAGCCGCGCGATTTCATGCCGACGTAACGGTTCTCGACGATGTCCAAGCGGCCTATGCCATTGGCGCCGGCGATTTGATTCAACTTTTCCATCACCTGATGCGGGGTATGCGGAACGTCGTCGATGGCCACGATATCGCCCTGTTTATAGGTTAGCTCGACATACGTCGCCTGATCCGGGGCACTTTCCGGCGACACGGTCCAGCGCCACATATCTTCTTCCGGCTCGGTCCACGGATTTTCCAGAATGCGGCCTTCGTAGGAAATATGCAGCGAGTTGGCGTCCATCGAGTAAGGCGAGGTTTTACCTTTTTTCATTTCAACCGAAATACCGTGACTCTCGGCATAGGCCAACAGTTTTTGACGGGAGTTCAAATCCCATTCCCGCCACGGCGCGATGATTTTGATGTCCGGGCGTAGCGCGTAGGCACCCAACTCGAAACGAACTTGATCGTTGCCCTTGCCGGTCGCGCCGTGAGAAATCGTATCCGCGCCGGTTTCGTTGGCGATTTCGATCAAACGCTTGGCGATTAGCGGCCGGGCAATCGAGGTGCCGAGCAAATACTCGCCCTCGTAAATCGTGTTGGCGCGGAACATTGGAAACACGAAGTCGCGGGCGAATTCCTCGCGCAAATCGTCGATGTAGATTTCCTTAATGCCGGCCGCTTGCGCTTTCGCCCGCGCCGGCTCCAACTCCTCGCCTTGACCGATGTCGGCGGTGAACGTGACGACCTCGCATTGATAAACGTCTTGCAACCATCTCAGGATGACCGAGGTATCCAAGCCGCCCGAATAGGCCAACACCACTTTTTTAACTTCCGACATTGCGTTCTTACCTGTGCCCATTGAAAAATGGCCGGATTATACCAAAAATCGGCCGGCCGCCGATTCGGCCAGACCGGCGACCAACAACTCGACCAGCCGTTCGGTCGCACCCTGATTGGCTTGCACGAAGTCTCGAGCCCACTGGGCCATCGCGCGACCGGAAGCCGTGTCGCGAGATAAGGCCAACACCGCTACGCCAAGCGCCTCGGCGTCGGCGCATTGGTGTGCGGCGCCTACCGCCAACATTCGCTCGGCGATTTCCTGAAAATTGAACATCCACGGGCCGAACAACACCGGCGTGCCGATCGCGGCGGGCTCCAACACGTTATGACCGCCAACCTCGACTAGACTGCCGCCGACGAACGCCGCATCGGCGGCCGCATACAATAATTTTAATTCGCCCATGCTATCGCCGATGTAAACGTCGGTTTCGGTCCGGCACGCCAGTCCGGAACTGCGCATCAAGACCCGCAGGCCTTGAGTTTCGCACAGTTTTTGGACCAAGCCGAAGCGTTCCGGGTGGCGCGGCACGATCGTTAACAATAGCGCCGGCATTGCCGCTTTCAGGCGCCGATACTGCGCCAACAGCAGTTCTTCCTCGCCGGCATGCGTGCTGGCGGCTATCCATACCCACCGTCCGGCGAATGCCGACGCTTTCAAGGCTTTACCCGCCGCCAGGGTGTTGGGATCGACGGTGACGTCGAATTTCACGTTGCCGACCACCCGAACTTGGCTGGATCGGGCTCCGATTTCGACGAAGCGTTCGCCATCCTCGGCGGTTTGCACCGCGATCGTGTCGATACAAGCCAGGGCCGGCCGGATCAGGCTGGGAATTTTCAGATAGGCGCGCGACGACCGTGCCGACAAACGGGCATTGACAAGAAACAGCGGCACCTCGCGAGCACGGCACTCGGCAAACAGATTGGGCCATAGCTCCTTTTCCAGGAATACCGCCAGACTCGGCCGAAACCGCTCGAAGAAGCGCGCGACGACCCAGGGTAAGTCGTAGGGCAAATACACGTGCTCGACGCGATCGCCCAATACGGCGACCACCCGAGCTGAACCGGTCGGCGTCGTCGTCGTCACCAAAATCGGCAGTTGGGGAAACTGGCTCAACAAACGCTGGATCAGCGGAAACGCCGCTTCGGCCTCGCCGACCGAGACGGCATGAAACCAGATTCCGCCGCCACGGACCGGTCCACGATAAATTCCCAAGCGTTCCCGCCAGCGCAACCGATAAGCGGGCGCCTTGATTCCCCGCCAATACAGTCGCAGCAAAATCGCCGGCAACAATAAACCGAATAAACACGTATAGATGCGACGCATATTTAGGACTGGGGTTGGCTAAGGGTTGCCACGAAAGTCACCGGAGCAGTCACACAATCCGATGTCGGAACGCGGTCAATCTCGGCTAAAGCCGCTCCCACGCCACTGACTTTCATTTGCCGGGGCGATGCAGCGGTTTCATGATCGTCAGGTAAACCACTCGTTTCCCGACATTTGCGGCGAGGTACGGTCCGGTTCGCCGAGAAGTTGCGCGGGCTTGCGCCGAACACGCGCGACGCAAGCCGTCGCCGAATCGGCGTGAGCGGCAAAGCGAGGGTTAACTCGTCGGCCAGCGTCATTCGGCAAACTCGTACACCTTGTATTTGTCGACCAAGGGGCGCAATTGCTGTTGCGCGACAGCCTGGTAGTCAGGGTTTTTCAAGAAGGCTTCCAATGCATTGGGATCGGCGAAAGTCGCCGAAACCGCCACGTCGTACCCCTTATCCAGCGCGGTGCTGGCCCGCTCGCGGCGAACTTCCAGCGGCGTTCCTAGCCGATAACTCAGTACGCCGGGGAGATGCTCCAATGGCCGGCTCAGCTCGATATATTGACGGCGCGCCGCCGGATCGCCCGCCTGCTTCAACCACACCAGCGCGACGTGATGAACCGAACCGCCGCTCGGGGCAATTGGGTCCGGCGTCAACACGTGACAAGCACCGAGCACCAGCGGCAATAAGCAATACACTCTAGTCATCGATTTCTCAAAGTTCGGGGCGATCCGCCCAAGGTTTGTCATAACCTGCGGTCTTGAACACCGTTGTTTTAACAATCGCCGAAAAATATCGGGCAAGCGCGCGGACGGCGACGTAAGGCCTCTGCCGCAACGCATAGCGCGCTACTGCATTGACTTGAAATCCCCGTCGCAACGAAATCGGTACGGTCGTCTGGATCTACCCGACGATGGTAGCGGGCCGAACACCGTAGCGTCAAGCCGTGCCGCCCCGGCCTCGCCAACGGCCCGCTCAAACGTGACACGGAGCGCCGACGCATCCAGTTTGCGCGAGTTTTCCGCTGTATCGGCGCCCGAGAATTTTTCCGGCACCTCAGACGACAAGTCTCGAACGAGGGTTATACTAACTCGCGGCATAAGCACCGCTTGTTCGCCGCTTCCACCATAAAAAATAACGATCAGGGATAACGATGAAAAAAAATCTTCCGATTACCCAACGAGAGATCGAGTACAGCACCCAACTCACCATCACCTCGGCCACCGACACCGCCGGACGAATCGGTTACATCAACCACGATTTTATTAAAATCAGCGGTTTTAGCGAAAGCGAACTACTCGGACAAAGCCACAACATCGTCCGCCACCCGGACATGCCGCCGGCGGCGTTCGCCGATTTATGGCAAACCATCAAAAGCGGTAAGCCGTGGATGGGCATCGTCAAGAATCGCTGTAAAAACGGCGACCACTACTGGGTGGACGCCTTCGTGACGCCGCGTTTCGACCAAGGTAAAATCATCGGCTACGAATCGGTGCGTGTTAAACCCGATCCCTCGACCGTAGCCCGCGCCAGGGAAATCTACGAAAAAATGAATGCCGGCAAGGCGGACTCGGTGGGCCTTGGCCGACTCACTCTGACAGCGAAGCTGACGATGAGCTACGGCCTGCCCCAGACCGCGCTAGCCTGCATCCTGTACCTTAACGGCCTGGTTAGCCCCGGCGTCGCGGCCGGTCTGGCGGCATCCGCGCTGGCCGTCGGCTACGCCGCCGCCGCTTTGCTTTTGCAACCGTTGAGCGCCGCCGCCGCCGAAGCGCGCAAAGTCATCGACAACCCGCTAACCCAACGCATCTACACCGCCGACGATGGCGAAGTCGGTCAACTGCTGTTAGCGATCAAATTGCTGAAAGCCAAATCCCGAACCATCATCCGCCGTTTGATTCAAGCCACGGAACCCTTGGCCGGCAAGGCCGATTCCACCCATCGCGCGGTTAGGCAAGTCAGCACCGCGATGGACCAGCAACTGCGGGAAATCGAACAAATTGCCTCGGCGATCCATCAAATGAGTGCCACGGTTAGCGAAGTAGCCCGTAGCGCCGCCAATGCCGCCGATGCCGCCAACAATGTCAGCCAAAAATCCCAGGCTTCGGTTGCGCGGGTCAACGACACGATAGGCATGATGGAAAGTCTGGCCGGCGCGGTCAATCAAGCCGAAGCGGTGATTCAGGTGCTCTCGACCCATAGCCAGAATATCGGCGGCGTGCTGGACGTGATTCAAGGCATCGCCGAACAAACCAATTTGTTGGCGCTGAACGCCGCGATCGAAGCCGCCCGAGCCGGCGATCAGGGCCGCGGTTTCGCGGTGGTCGCCGACGAAGTACGCACCTTGGCCGGCCGCACTCAAAAATCGACCGAACAAATTCATCGAATGATCAACGATCTGCGCGGCGGCACCGAAAACGCCGTCGCCGAAATGGCCAGGGTTCGAGAAATGGCGGCCGCCGGCTCCGAGCATGGCAAAAACTCCACTAGCCTGCTCCACGAAACGCTGCAATCGGTCGGCTACATCAACGAAATGATCGTGCAGATCGCCAGCGCGGCCGAGCAACAGCACGTGGTCTCCGAGGGCATCGCTCGAACCGTCGAAGCCATCGGCAATTTGTCCCGGCAAACCAGCGAGCATGCGGCTCAAGCCAGCGAAGCGGCCGGCAGCGTTTCGGAATCCAGTCGCGAACTGGATTTGATGGTCGAACAATTCGACGACCAGCAACACTAAGCCAGCCGCGCTTGCCGGATGAAAATCTCGCGTTCAGTGGTCCTGCTTCCATTTGATGTTGCAGCCGACACTGGGAATTTGCCGGGCCTCAACCGGAAGGCCATTCAACATCGCATCCAGCGCGGCTCGCAAATCCGCGCCGGTCACCGGCTCGCCGTTTTTCGGCGTCGCCGCGTCCAGCCGGCCGCGATAAACACAGACCAAATCGGCGTCGAACAGATAAATGTCCGGCGTGCAAGCCGCTTGATACGCCTTGGCGACTTGCTGGGTCTCGTCGTACAAATAGGCCGCGAACGGGTAACCCCAGGCCGCCATCAGCTCGCGCATCTTGTCGGGCGCATCGTCCGGATAGGCGACAACGTCGTTGGCGCTGATCGCCAGCGTCGCGACGCCCCGGCTCGCGTAGTCGCCGGCAATCGCGATCAATTGGGCTTTGACGTGCAGCACGTAGGGGCAATGATTGCAGATAAACAGAATCAACGTGCCTTGCTTACCGCGCAGGTCTTGCAAGCGATACGTCTTACCGGTCACGGTATCCGGCAATTCGAAATCGGGCGCTATCGTGCCCAGCGGCATCATCGTGGATTGGGTGGCGGCCATCGCATCTCCTCTCGGTTACAAAATCCGAGACATTATAAGTTAAGCGCCGCGACTCGCTGCCGAAACGCATGATCGGATAGGCCATGAATGTCCACTCGAACCACCTTCCGCAACCGGACGCCTACGTACTGACAGAGAAACTCGGCGAAAGCTTGCAAGCTTCGGTCTACAAGGGTTACCACAAACACGTGCCCGAGTATCCGCTGGTCATCAAGTACCTGAAGTTACTGTCTAGTTGGGAAGATCAATCCCGGCATTTGCGGCAAAAAATCGAACGTCTGAAGGTGTTGCACGACCCGCGCGTCAGCACGCCGCTGGCGCTGGAATCCGACGAGGGCGAACAATTCATCGTCCAACCGTGGTTCGCCGGCCAAACCTTGAGCGACTGGGTGCAATCCCAAGGATCGCCGGGTCTCGACAGTTTTTTCGCGCTGGCCTGTCCGCTCGCCGACATCCTGCAAACCGTTCACGACTGCGGCATTACTCACGGCGGCGTGAAGCCGCACAACATTCTGGTGCATGCGGGTACGCTGGGCTTGCGGCTGACCGATTTCATCACGCCGCTGGATATCCGCGATGTCAGTCATTTCATCTACGATCCGCAATTCGTTCGCCATACCTTGGCCTACACGTCGCCGGAACAAACCGGCCGCATCAACTACCGGGTCGATTTCGCCACCGATTTGTATTCGCTGGGCATCGTATTCTACGAATTGCTCGGCGGCCGGCCGCCGTTCGTCTCCGAAGACCCGTTGGAACTGATCCATTCCCATCTGGCGGAGGAAGCCGAGTATCTGCACGAACTCGACCCGAGCATACCGGAAACGCTGAGCGAGATCGTCGCCAAACTGACGGTCAAGCAACCGGAAAAACGTTACCAAAGCGCCGCCGGACTGCTGGCGGACCTCAGGCGTTGTCAGAGCGAATACGGCCGCGACGGCGCGGTGTCTAATTTCGCGATCGGCCGCCACGACCGTAGCCGCCGGGTGATATTCATCTCGAAAATGGTCGGACGGCAAACCGAATCCGAAACCATTCAACGCGAATACGACGAGGTGATGCGCGGTCGGTTTCGATCGGTACTGATTTCCGGTCTGTCGGGCATCGGCAAAACCCGGCTGATTCAGGAACTGCAAAAACCCTTGGTGAAAAATCGCGGCTACTTCACGTCCGGAAAGTTCGATCAATACCAGAAAAACATTCCCTACAGTTCGCTGATCCAGGCCTTGCGCAACCTGATCCGCACCTTCCTGACCGAGAGCGACGCTCAGGTACGACAGTGGCGGGCCAGGATTTTAGAAGCGGTCGAACACCAAGGCGGCGTCATCGCCGAGGTGGTGCCGGAACTGAACTTCATCATCGGACCGCAACCCGAGCCGCCGGCGTTACCGCCGGTCGAGGCGCGCCAACGCTTTAACAATCTGTTCGACCGATTTTTAGCCTGTCTGGCCAGCGAGGACAATCCGCTGGTGCTTTTCATTGACGACCTGCAATGGTGCGACAGCGCGACTTTCGATTTTTTACAAAACCTGTTTGCCAACCATCGCGATCACCCATTTCTATTGTTGCTCGGCGCCTATCGGCACAACGAAGTCGACGCCGGCCACCCATTGACGAAATTGATCCGCCGGGTCGGCGAAGCCGAGGGCCCGCTGACCGAAATTCGCCTCGGCGCGTTGAGCGAGCCGGACTGCCACGATATGGTGGCCTACATTCTGGATTCGTCTCTGGAAGCCACCGCCCTTCTCGCTCGATTCATCGCCGGACTGACCGAGGGCAACCCGCTGTTCGTCAGTGAGAGTCTGGCCTGGCTATACAACGAAGGCCTACTCGGCATCGACGCCGATCGGCATTGGCTGTGGGACATGCAACGCATCCGCGACACGCGGATGCCGGCCAACGTGGTCGAGCTATTCAGCGCCAAGGTCCGCAAACTGCCCGAGCGAACCTTGCGTATCCTCGATTATTGCGCCTGCCTGGGCAATCGTTTCAGTGCCGACGAAATCGCCAAGGTATTGGAATTGCGCATCGAACCCTTGTTCGAGGACCTGAAGCCGGTACTGAGTCTTGGATTAATGCTGGAAAACAAATCCGATCTGCAATTCGTCCACGACCGAGTACAAGAAGCGGTACTGCGTCAGGTCGATCCGGCCGCGCGCCGGGCGATTCATTGGCGCATCGGTCAGCGCCTGCTCGGCACGACCCCGGTCGGCACCGAACTGGCGCACATGGATCATTTGTTCACCATCGCCGCACACTTAAACCAGGGCAAACCCAGCTCGCCCGACGACCGCACCCGCTATTGGCTGGCGGAAATCAATTTTCACGCCGGCAATAAAGCGCTGGATGCGCTGGCCGGCGAAGCCGCCAACGAGTTCTTCGAAATGGCCCATCGTTATTTGCCGGGCGACTGCTGGACCCAGACCTACGAGTTGACCTTCCGAATTTACCAACGGCTGGCCAAAACCGACTTGATGCGGGGTCGTTACGATAGTTCGGAAGCCTTGCTCAACCAATTGATCGAACACGCGGTCAGCGATTTGGATAAGGCGGAAGCCCTGGCCGAACAGACTACCTCGCTATCCTCGTTCGGCAATTTTCAACAGGCGATTGCGACCGCCAACCGCGGCCTGGCGTATTTCGGCAAATCGCTGCCCGCCGATGCCGACGACGCCCGCCGTCAAATGGAAAGTTTGACGGCCGACATCGAAGCTCAAGGCGACGTCTGGAGCAAAATCGCCGCGATGCCGTTTACCCGGGAGCGCCGCAATAAAATCGAACTGGCCTTTTACGCCGAATTGATTCCGGATTTGTATATGTGCGGACTGGTGCCGCAACTCTACCTATCGGCCGCGCTGTCCACCCAGCATTGTTTGGGCGGCGGTATGGACGAGTCGGTGATCTACTCGTTTTCGATCATGGGATTGAATCTGGGCGAGCAAGGTCGCTTCGAGCAAGCCTTCCGTTACGAAAATCTGGCGCGCGACTTGTGCGCCAAATATCCGAACACCTTCGGCGCCACCCGCGGCATGAACGGCATCGTCTGGTGCAATATGCACAGCCGTTCGCACCCGGCCGACATCGTCGACTACGCTCATCAAGCCATACAATGCGGTCGCAATTGCGGAGACTTGTACAACGCCGGGCTATCCTACGGTCCGCTGATGTGGAACTTGCAGGCCCAAGGCAAGAATCTGCGCTGGATAGAGGAAGCCGCCGAGGAATGCCTGCAATTCTCCCGCAAGAATCAACTGGCGTTCTCGGTCGGCTTGGCGGAAGCCGTTCTGGCGGGGTGGATCGCGCCGATGAAAGGCGGCAAGCCGATTGATATGACCGCCACGCTGGCGGATTGGGACACCCATCGTTACGTCGCGGCCTCCGGCAGCTATTATGCGTTGCTCGGCTTCGCCCGTTATTTTCTCGGGGATTATGCCGGCGCGGCCCAGGCCTTGGACCAAGTGGAGCGCCACTTACACGGCTTGACCGATAACGTGCTGAAACGCTTGTGGTATGTCTACCGACTGTTGAACCGTTTACGGCAAGCCGACGCGCCGCCCTGGTCGGAACTGGAAACCGAAATCGCGCCGGTATTGGAACAGTTGGAAACTTGGGCCGGTCTGGGGCCGCTGTTGCAACCCTATCTGAGTTTTGCCAAGGCCGAAATTGCCCGGTTTCGCGGCGATGTCCGCGAGGCACGCAATCGGTATCTGGATGCTGCCGCCGACTGCTTCCGCCAGCAATACGGGCTGTTGGCCGGCCATGTCTACGAAGCATTGGCCGATTTGATCGCCGAACACGACTTGGGCGATGCCGAACTCTATTACGGCGAGGCTCGCCGTCACTACCGGCTGTGCCGGGCCGATCTTAAAAACCAACAACTACAGGAGCGGCACCGCTACGTTCCCCCGGAAACGGGCGCCAGGATTGTCAAATCCGAATCGCCGAATTCAAAACTCCCTAACCTGGATATCGGCTACTTGATGAAATCCGCGCTGGCGCTATCCGCCGAGATCGATTTACCGCTATTAATGCGCAAAATCATGACCGTCGTGCTCGAAAGCTCCGGCGCGCAGCACGGTTATCTGTTGATTCGCCAGCAGGACGAATGGGTGGTCGCCGCGGAGCAACATGTCGGTAAGAAGCGCGCGCCCCGCCAGGAGTACGCGCCCTTACACAAAGTGCGCGGCATCTGCCGGGCCGTGGTCAATTACGTGACTCGCACCCACGAAAAAGTCGTGTTGCGCGACGCCGGCAGCGAAGGCGAGTTTCAAACCGCGCCGGAGGTCGTCGCGCTGGGCTTGCGCTCCGTGTTGTGCTTGCCGGTCGTCAAACAAAACGAACTCGGCGCGGTGCTGTATCTGGAGAACCGCTTGGCCGACGGTGTGTTCACGTCGGAAAAAATCGCGATGACCGAATTACTGACCGCGCAAGCCGCCATCTCGCTGGAAAACGCCCGACTGGTCGAGCAAACTCGCCATGCCTACCACCAATTGCAAGATAATCAGGACCATATGCTGCAAATGGAAAAACTGTCGGCGCTCGGCACCCTGGTCGGCGGCGTGGCCCACGAAATCAATAATCCGTTGATGGGCGTGATGAACTTCGTCGAATACGTGGCGGAACGTTGCGAAGACGCCAAGTCCCGCGAAGTGCTCGGGCAAGCTTTGCAACAAATTCAGCGGATCAAGGCCATCGTTTCCAACATGCTGATTTTCTTGCACAACCGTTCGGCGCAAACCGGGAGTTGCTCGCTTGCTGAAGTGTTGCAGCAAACGCTAATGCTGCTCGAAGGCGAACTGCGCAAATTCGCGATCGCGGTGCATGTCGACTCGCCGGCCGACCTTCCGCCGATCGCTTGCACCGCCGAAACGCTACAGCAAATTTTGGTGAATTTGTTGATCAATGCGCGCGACGCACTCGCCGGCAGCGAGCATCCGCGCATCGATATCCAAGCGCGTAGCGCGGAAAAGATGTTAGAGTTGACGATAACCGATAACGGCTCCGGTATCGCCGACGAAGTGCAAATCCGAATGTTCGACCCCTTTTTTACGACCAAGCCGCCGGGCCAGGGCACCGGCCTCGGCTTGTCGGTAACGCGGCGGCTGATCCAGGACATCGGAGGCACTATCAGCGTCGAGAGCCGCTCTGGTGAAGGCTGTTGCATGCGGTTAAAATTTCCTCACTTTTAACGCGGGACTAGCGATGGTGAACAATATTTTAGTAATAGACGACGACCCTGCGGTACGGGGCGCCTTCAAATTGATCCTGGAAGACGAAGGCTACAACGTACGCGAAGCCGAATGCGGAGAAGACGGTATCGCGATGGCGCAAAGCCTGCGCCCGGACTTAATCTTTCTGGACTTGCGGATGCCCGGCATCGACGGCGTGGAAACGCTACGGCGCCTGAAGGGTATGGACGACAGTTTGAACGTCTATCTGGTGACCGCTTTCGCCACCGAATTCATGGATCAGCTCAAGGCCGCCCACGACGAAGGCCTGCAGTTCGAACTGGCCAGCAAACCGTTGTCGGCCTCGCAAATCAAGAACATCGCCCAGGTGGTCCGGATCGCCAAGGATCACGAAGCCCGCCGAGCCAACCACCATAAGCTGGTATTGACGCTGTACGTCGTGTCGCTGAATGCGGAAACCCGCCGCTTGGTCGAACAAATCAGCGCGGTGCTGACCGGTATCTACGAACCGGGCCACTGGGTGTTCGATGTCGTCGAAGTGCTAGGGATGCCTGAAAAAGCGCTGGAACAGGAGGTCTTCGCGACGCCGATGCTGGTCCGCGATTTACCGAAACCGGTGTTGAAGTTGCTCGGCGACCTGTCGCGCATGTCGTCGGTGATGGCCGCGATTACTACCCAGACTCAAAGTACCGGCGCGCAAACCGTCATCGTCTAAAACCGCTTTTACCGGACCTCATGCCGCAAACCCTCAGCCAGCTCAACCTGATCCTGGACACCATCACCGACGGCGTGCTGGTCGTCGATCCGTCGGGCAAGGTCATCTATGCCAATCAGGCCGCCGAATCATTATTGGAACGGGGCGAGTTGGCCGGCCAGATGCTGGCGATTCCGGTCGCCGACAGTCATTTACATTTTCAGGACATTAATTTGATTAGGCCCAGCGGCCTGGCTTGGGCGGAAATGCGCTCTACGCCGCTAACCTGGGAAGGCAAACCCGGCTTCGTCATCGGCTTGCGCGACATTACCGCTCGCAAACAAGCCGAAATTGCGCTGCAAGAGAGCGAGTTGCTGTTCCACACTTTGGCCAAGGTCGCGCCGGTCGGGATTTTCCGTACCGATCGGACCGGCGCCTTCGACTATGTGAATACTCGCTGGTGCGAAATTTCCGGCCTGTCCTTCAGCCATTCCCACGGCGACGCCTGGATCGACGGCCTACACGACGAAGACCGCGCCGAGGTCGCCGCCGCCTGGCGAGCATGCGTCAGCCTGGCCGAACCGTTCTACCGACAATTCCGCTTCCAACTCGGCGACGGCGAGTCGCGTTGGGTGGTTTGCCGAGCCGAGCCGGAGCTTACCGATTCCGGCGACTTGTGCGGCTACGTCGGAACCGTCACCGATATTTCCGAAATCAAGGCTAACGAAGACCGGCTAAGCCAAGCCGCCGCCGTGTTCGAAAGTACTCGGGAAGGCGTGATGATAACCAACGCCGACAAGCAGATTCAGCTGGTCAACAAGGCTTTCAGCGACATTACCGGTTTCTCGCCGGAGCAGGTGATCGGCAAGACCCCGAAAATCATCGCCTCCGGCCACCACAACGTCGATTTTTATCGCGACATGTGGGCAACGCTGGCCAACACCGATCATTGGCAAGGCGAAATCTGGAATCGCCGTAAGAACGGCGAAGTGTTTCCCGAGTTGTTGAGCATCAGCGCGGTGCGCGACGGCCAAGGCGATGTCACCAATTACGTAGGCGTGTTCGCGGATATTTCCAAACTGAAAGCATCCGAAAAGGAACTGGAATTTCTGGCCCACCACGATCCGCTGACCCAACTGCCTAACAGGATGCTATTCCTATCCCGGTTGCGTCACAGTATCGACCAAACCCGCCGCCGGCGCGGCGTGATGGCGGTATTGATGCTGGATCTTGACCGCTTCAAGGACGTCAACGACAGTTTTGGCCACCTGGCGGGCGACGATCTGTTGCAGTTGGTCGCGCAAAGGCTCACCGCCCGTTTGCGCAACAGCGATACGATATGCCGGCTGGGCGGCGACGAGTTCGTCGTGTTGCTCGAGGAAATCCCCCAACCGGAAGCGGCCGCCCAAGTAGCCTCGCAAATTATCGCGGCGCTAAGCCAAATCTGGCGCCTGAGCAGCGGTCACGAAGTCAGAATCGGCGTCAGTGTCGGCATCGCCCTGTTTCCCGAACACGGTCAGACCCCGGACGAACTGATTCAACAGGCCGATACGGCTTTGTATCAAGCCAAAAACGACGGTCGCAACTGTTTCAAATATTTCTCGGAAGATCTGACTCGCGCGGCCCGCGAACGGATGGACCTGGAAATCCGCCTACGCCTCGCCATCGAGCGCCGCGAGTTGCGCGTGTATTTTCAACCGCAAATCGACATCGCCAGCGGCCATTTGGTCGGCGCGGAAGCCCTGCTGCGTTGGGAAACCGATACCGGAGAAATTATCTCACCGTCGCGTTTCATACCGATCGCCGAGGAAACCGGATTGATCGTGCCCATCGGCAACTGGGTGTTGCAAGAGGTTTGCCGACAAGGCCGGCGCTGGCTGAACCGGGGGCTGGCGCCGATAAAGTTGGCGGTGAATTTATCGTCTCAACAATTTCTGCATAGCGACATCGGCGAAGCGATAGGCAACATTCTGCGGGAGACCGGATTTCCGCCGGAACATCTAGAGTTGGAGCTGACCGAGAGTGTGCTGATGAAACGGGAAAGGGAAGCGATCGAGATCCTACAACAATTGCACGAACTAGGGCTGGGCTTGTCCATCGACGATTTCGGCACCGGCTATTCGTCGCTGGCCTATCTGAAACTATTTCCGCTGGACGTCATTAAGATCGACAAGAGTTTTATCGAGGACATTCCGGACCACGCCGACGATATGGAAATTACGGCAACCATCATCGCGATGGCAAAGACGCTAAAAATGCGGGTCATCGCGGAAGGCGTCGAAACTGCGGAGCAATTGAATTTTTTGCGCAGCCGCGATTGCGATCAGTATCAGGGCTATCTGACCAGCCGACCGCTACCTATCGCCGAATTCGAAAAATTCAGACGCGACTATCGCCCCCGTCCGGTCGAGCCCACCTGTATCGATTAGAACCGCTATTCCCCGGTCCGACTTGCTTATATCTAACCGCAAAACCGCCGCGAGATCATCGGCGGCGGTTTTGCGGGACACTTCAATACCGCTTAAACGCGCCGACGCAGATACGTCGCAAGACCGGCGATGGCGCTGCCGAACATCCAAACCGCGCCGGGTACGGGTACCGGCGAAGTACCGCATTCCTCGTCGACGCTACTCACGCACACGTTCAACGAACCGGTATTGTCACCGAAAATATCGTCGTTCAGCCCAAATTGCACATAGGTCGCGCCAACCGGCAATTCGAAGCTGATGCCGTATACAAAGCCCTGACCGCTATCCAATTTAATCACGCTGCCCACGCTCAACAATTGCACGATATTGCCGCCGTCGTCGGTCAAAGCACCGACCAGGGATTGCAAGAACAGACCGTAGGGCGCCGGATCGTCCGGATCCTGATTTTTCCCCCATTCGCTTTCGTAATAATAGCTAGGTAACACCTGGCCGCTGGAGCCCAACTCGTCGTCCTTGAATACGCTGCCTACATGGCCGTTATTATTAACGTTCGGCACATCGCCGAACGCGTTGGTTAGACCGTCAAGGTAGGTAATGTAAATTGAATCGCCCGCGCCGATGCCAATATCGGCCAGCTTCAACCGGGCCGGAGGCGTGTAATCCGGAATCGCATCGCTACCGTCCGCGCCGAGACCGTAAGCGTAATCGCCGTTCAAGCCGCCAAGTTCCCAATTCCAAGGACCGGCTGTGCCGGCAACGTTAACGATTTGATGTGCCGCATCCGCGGTCAGCGACATCAAGCCTAGCGTCGCCCCCAATATTGCTTTGTGTATTCCGCCAAACTTAAATTGCATAAAAATCTCCGAATATCCCATCAATGAAACCGTCCGCCACTGCGACCAAGTTTTGTTAAGCAGAAAATACGCCAACTATTTTTTGAAAATAATTTCAATACTTTAATATCCAAACCACATCGCCTTACCTGACACTGTAAAAACCGCCGACACTTTACGGCAACACTTGTGGTATCGTCGGCGCCCACTATCGACCAACGACCTTTCCCGCCACCGTACAGCCGCATGAGCCAATCCGCCAGTCTTCCGCTATTGTGGACCGAGGCCTTCGCGCTTGAACTTCAGACCTTTTTCACCAATCGCTTGAAATGTCCGGAGGCGGCAGCCGATCTGACGCACGAAACCTATTTGCGCCTGCACCAGAGCATGACTCGGGCACCGGCGGACAATGCCAGGGCGCTGGCATTTAGAATAGCCGTGAATCTGGCAATCGACTACCAGCGCCGGTTGAATGTTCGAAATCAGCATCTCGCCGACTCCGACAGCGATACCTATGCCGATACCGTAGCCGACCCGGCTGGTAACGAGCCTTCGAAGATCTTGATTTCGAGAGAACGTTACGCCGCGCTACAAGCCGCGCTGGCGGAGCTACCCGCCGATTGCCGCACCGCCTTTCTGTTAAACCGGGTCGAGGACTTGAGTTACCTGGAAATTGCTCAGCGGATGGGCATTTCGCGCAGCAAGGTCGGCCGCCTGCTGGAACAAGCCCTAGCCCACTGCACGCGGAAACTGGAACCATGACCACCGTACCGCAAGCCGCGCCTGGCCCCGATTCCGACGGTTTAACCGCCGCCAAGCAACAAGCCGTCCATTGGCTGATCCGCTTGAATGCCGGCGATTTGAGCGAGCAGGAAACACAGGCTTTCGCCGACTGGTTATCTCAGGATTACCGACACTCGGAAGCGCTCGCCGCCGTCGAACAAGTCTTTCAAGATATGACGACGGTAGCCACGCTGGAAACTCGCGCCGCACCGGCACTATCGATCCCCCGTGACGCCCCCGGCGTCGCGCTTGGCCGGCGTGGCCGGCGTGGCCTCGCCCGCCGGCTAAACACCATATTTGCGGTAAAACGTTTGGCGATCGCGGCGACCCTACTGCTGGCGGTATCGACTGTCTCACCGCTAGGCAGCCGTTGGCTGGACAGCTGTCGTAGCGACTATCGCACCGCGACCGGCGAACAGCGCGAGATCGAACTGGTCGACGGCAGTCGACTGCTGATGAACACAGACACCGCTGTTTCGGTCGACGCCGACGCCACGGTCAGACGACTCAAACTGTATCGCGGTCAAGCCCGTTTCTGGGTTGCCGCCGATCGAAACCGGCCCTTCGAAGTGCAAGCCGGCGATCTTACCGTCCGCGCCTTAGGCACGATCTTCGAGGTCTACGTCAGCCAAAGCGGCGAGACGCGCATCCTCGTACAGGAACACGCGGTGGCGGTGAGCGCTGGTGCCAGCGACCGCCGCGAAGTGGGCGAAGGCCAACAACTCGACTATCGGCCCGGCCAAGCGCTGGCCGCCGCGGAACCGGCCGATCTCGATCAAGCCACGGCCTGGCAGCAGGGGCAACTAACCATCAACGACCGGCCTTTAGCCGAGCTGATTGCGGATTTGGAACGCTACCGGTCCGGGCGCATTCTGCTCGCCGGTGCCGACTTAGCAAAATTGCGCGTAACCGGCGTATTTCCGTTAAGCGAGCCGGACCGGATTTTATCCGCCGTTCGCACCATTCTTCATTTACGGCAAACCGACTTGGGACCTTGGCTGACGATCCTGCACCGCTGATGGTTCCGCCGAAGTTTCAATGGTAGCGCGCAACCAGCCGCCATCGCCAAGCGTCGCTGAATACCGGCGTAACCGCTGATCGATGCGTTCGCATCCGCTCGCGCCAACTTTTTTGAGACGATTTTTTTAGTCGTGCGTTTTGTATAGGGAGATTCATACCACTACTGGAGAGAACGTGACAGCAAATCACTCGAAACGCCCCCGAAACCGCAACGTCATGCTGAATTGCGCCACGGCGTTGTTGGCCGCTTTTGTCGGAGGCTCGTATAGCATCGACTCTGCACGCGCCGAAGCACTGCCGCGCGCTTACCACATTCCCGCTCAATCGTTAAACAACGCGCTGATGAAATTCGCCAGCGAATCCAGCCTGACAATCCTGTTTACCGCCGACCAAGTCCGCGGCCTGAGCAACGAAGCGATCGAAGGCCAAATGACGCCGCAACAGGCTTTGGAACGTCTATTGCGCGGCAGCGGCTACCGCTTCCGCTTCATCGACCAAAACACGGTGACGTTGGATAAAACCGCCGAGACACCCACCACGCCTGCCCCCGACACGTTGCCGCCGGTTTCTATAGTCGGGAAAGCGGTCTACGACGCGACGGCCCCATTCAACCCAGACTACAAGTTGCCGAATGCGTCGACGGCCACCAAAACCGATACGCCAATCATGGAAACGCCGTTTTCGGTACAAGTAGTATCCAAACAAGTGCTGCAGGATCGCCAAGCGGTGCGCCTGGAAAAAGCGCTGGAATACGTCAGCGGGGTGGTTCAAGGCGGATTCAACCAGCAGACTTCGGACGGTTTCATGGTTCGCGGCTTTCAAACCACCAATTATTATCGGGATGGCACGTTGATGCCGATCAGCTTTGCTCTGGCCTCCACCAAACGCGAAACCGCCAATCTAGAAAGCGTCGAGGTTCTTAAAGGCCCCGGCTCGCTACTTTACGGTAGAGCGGAGCCGGGCGGCGTGATTAATATCGTCACCAAACAACCGCTATCCACCCCTTATTATTCGGTACAACAACAATTTGGCTCGTATGCGTTTTATCGGACAACGGTCGATGCCACCGGCCCGCTATCCAGCGACGATAGCTTGCTTTATCGAGCGAATTTATCGTACGAGAACTCCGGATCGAATCGGGACTTTGTCAATACCGATAAAGTCTTTTTCGCACCGGTCTTAAAATGGAATATCGGTCCGAGAACCCAAGCATCGTTCGAACTCGAATACCAACACTTCAACACGATTCAAGATATTGGCATTCCGCCTATAGGCAATCGGCCCGCGCAAGTCGCCAGGAATCGAAATCTAGCCGAACCCTTCAACAGCCAATGGAACGGCGACAGTCTATTGCTGGGCGTCAATTGGTCGCACGAATTTAACGACCGCTGGAAAATCGTCAATAAATTCCTGACACAGCGCGTCGACATCGACAACGCCTACACTAGCTTCGCGACCTTCGAGCCGGTATTGTCGGACGGCAACTTCAATCTCAAAACCATTAGTTTTCCGAAGCAGCGCAACGAAAACTATTTCACCACCGTGAATCTGCTCGGCAAAATCGAACATGCCCAGCTAACGCACGACGTATTGTTCGGTTTCGACTATATGAACGTCCGGTACATGGCCAACATCAATAATTCCTCGGCATTGTGGCCCAACAATCTGTTTAACCCGGTGTATCAAACGTCGCCGCCGGGATTCGATCCGGCGGCACAGTTTACCTATTCGCAAACTCAATCCTGGTATGGCCTATATTTTCAGGACCAGATTACGTTGCCGCACGGCTGGCACTTGATGGGCGGCTTGCGTTACGACAACGCCAACTTGCGCGACAACGTCTCGGGTTTGGATTCGCCGGGCGAAGACCGCTTCAATCCTCGCGGTGGGGTTTTATGGCAACCCATGCCCTGGCTGTCTTTGTACGGCAGCTACACCGAGAATTTCGGGGTATCCAATAGCTCGTTCAATGCCGACGGCCATAATTTGCCGCCGCAAACCGCACAACAGTGGGAGACCGGCGTAAAAACCGAATTGCTCGACGGCAAATTGCGCTCCACCCTGTCCTACTTCGACCTGAAACAGCAAAACTTGCCGACGTCCATTCCCGGAAGCTTTTACTACCGCGCGTTAGGAGGCGCGGAAACCCGCGGCATCGAATTCGACAGTACCGGTGAAATCCTGCCCGGTTGGAACCTGATCGCGTCTTATACCTATATGCCGTTCGCGAAAATCACCAAGGATGTCGATAGCGACGGCAATATCGGCAATCAGGGCCACCGTTTGTTCGCTGCCCCGGAACACGTTGGCAGCGTTTGGAACACCTACGAGTTTCAACAGGGCCAATTGCAAGGATTCAAATTAGGCGCGGGCCTGGTGGCCGTGGATCAAAGACAAGGCAACCCGGAGAATACCTATCAAGTACCCGGCTACGTTACTCTGAATCTGATGACCGGCTACCAAACCAGAATTGGCGGATCAAAAGTCACCGCGCAATTGAACGCCGACAATATACTGAATAAAACGTACTTCGTCGGCACCAACAGCGCCAATCAAATCCAATTCGGTGCGCCGCTCAGCCTAATGGGCTCGGTCCGCGTCGACTTTTAAAGATTCTGGACGTCGTTCGGACTCGCGTTGGCGTTTAATCGGGGAGCCAAGTTGCTCCCTAAACGGCAACCGGAAACTTCAACGACCGCTGCCGCCTAGTCGTCCGGCGGCGTTCGGCGTTTTTCCGAGACTTGGACGGATATTTTAGACATGCGGCGCCGGACACTGCTTACAACCACAGGGTCGATACGGATCGATTTTACAATCGGCGACAACATCCGGACTTTGAGCTATCGGACGGCGGCGCGGTAAAACGTCGATAGGCGAAGTGGTCCGTCCCCGCCGGAACAAGGCTCGAGCGAAAAAATTTTCTGCTCTAAGCACTATCGCAACCCTAAAACACCCCCGAATATAGGCCCGCATCCGCGACTTTCTATCTTGTCAGCCGTTCTGCTCGCCTAACTTTTCGAACGTTCCCGGAATTAAAAACACCGAACTCGGCAATCGAATTTAACCACCGGAAATTCAGCCTCTGATCCGGATGTTTTTCTGCGCCCTTCAAGTCGCCGGCGTTTAGGCCCGGTATTTCCTTACGCTGTCCACGATAAAGTAATCAAACACTAGCCGACGGCGCGTTTGGCGTAGCTGGCTTCTAAGCCGATAATACCGAGGCAGAGCCGTAAGAAACGCAGCTTGAGCCGGTAACCGCTAAGGATCAGTCGCGCGGCCATCCAGGGTTTTCGCCCTGCGGGCCAGTCTATCGGCTGCGATGATCGGGGCGAAATAACGGGAAACTCCCCGCCGAAAATTAATTGTTATTCACTAATTTGGCAAATCAACTAAGCTAAAGCGCCTGTTGTAAGCTCGGCGATAGTGATTGGAGTTTTCATACTTTCAACTCATTTTTCAGAGCAAACTAGACTATTAAACTATTTTTTAAATAGGATGTTTTTCTATGAGTAAAGAATTAAAAATTCTCAGGAAGTATTTTGAGTCAGGAACCGCTGAAGGGGATGAAGCATTTCTCAGGGATGTGTTTATTCCGTTTGATGAATACGTTGATATTGTATCTGTTCCTAAGGCTGGTCCAAGAATTGTACTTGGAAATAAAGGCGCTGGTAAATCGGCAATTTTGCGTTTTTTTAGAAAGCAACTTGAAGATGCTGAAGTTCCTGTTTTATTGCTGAGACCTAAGGATATTGAAATAGATAGTGTAGCCGATCACGCTCTAGGCCCCCTTACAAGAGTGAGCGAAAAGGCTATTTTAACAGCAATTGCTGGAAAAATAGGATCAGAAATAAAAGGACTTGTCATTAACAAGGCAAGTAAGGACTTGCTAAAGGAATCGCAAAGGCAAGGGTTACAGACACAAGATTGTATTGAGAAACTTGCTTCAATTCTCAGCCCATTAGGTAAGGCATTTTCAAAAATTGATTTTTCTGAAATCCTGAAATCGCAAGATGGTTCCAATATTGGAGGATTACGAAATGCCATAGAATCGTCTCTAACTAAGAATGAAAATTTATTTTATGTGTTGATAGATGACACGGATCAAATTGCCTCTCCAAATGAACCCAATCATTTGAATAGAATTTGGGCTTTCTTATTAGCTGCAAGATCGATAAACGAGAGATGTAATAATATAAAATTTATAATAACGATTCGCGACGAAGTCTGGAGACGTTTAAAACGGGATGAGGCCGGACAAAGGGATCAAGTCGATCATTTTAGAAATCTCTCAAAAAAAATTGCAATGACGGAAGACAACCTGAAACAAGTGATAAAACGCAGGTTAGAAAAAGTACACGAAGAGCTTTCTATACCATCTTATATAACTGTATATAACCTATTTTTTGATACAAATCATGTTCATATACCTACAACAGATGGCGAGTACAGGTATTGGGATGATTTTATTGTTAAACGGTCAAGAGAAAGGCCAAGGGACTCTATTCAATTGATATTTAAATTATGTGACAAAGCAATATCAAAAAATGAATCAAAAATTATGGCTGGAGATGTTGAGCAAGTAATGCCTGCTTATTCCGAGGAACGCGTTGATGATTTAAAACGAGAATGTGATCTGGAATGCCCACAAATTAAGGAAGTTATTAGGGCGTTTCATAATGTAACGTACGATTCGGGGACATTCACACTGTCTCCGCAAGCGACAGCTGATTTTTTAAACTCTTTACCAAGCAGATTTTCAATAAAACTATTTTCTATTGCGCTAAAAAATGGAAACAAAGATGATGTTTTTTTATTGTGGCGCTATTTGCATGAGATTGGATTTTTAAATGGGCGCGTTTCAGATACAAGAAAGAAGTATGGATTCCGGCATATTTCAATTGATGAAGATCCAGAGCTAGTGTCGCCAGCGAGATGGAATGATATGCAAGCTATTCTTTGGGAAGTTCATCCAGCTTATAGAGATTACTTAATAAAATTATCAAAAGACAAGGATTTTAGCTTTGGTACACCAAAAAAAGCAAAAAAGAATGTTCGTTGATTAAGTTGATCACGGAAGTTACGCGTTTTTCATTATTTAACGACTTCAATTTCCTCGTTCCCACGCGCCGCGTGGGGATGCAGACTAACCGCGCCGCGGTCAGGTTAAAGCCAATCTCGATAAATCGGCAATAAGCCCTCCATGCCGGCATAGCTGCGCGCACTGGAATAGCGCCAATGTTCCGGCAAATCGACATAACCACGTTTGACCGGGTTGAGATGGATGTAATCCAGTTTTTGCCGTAAGACTTCGGGATTATCGATCAACTGCGGATGGCTGCCTTCTTCCCACAATTGATAGTCCCGGTCGGTTTTATGTGCTTTGCGAAACCATTTGAGTTGGGCCAATAGCCGCTCGGCTTTGATTTCGTGTAAATAGTCGATCAATTGGCGGGCGGTGTAGGATTTGAAGTGGGCGATTTGATGGGCTAGATCGTCGGCTTGTATTAGCAGATGCATGTGATTTTCCAGTATCACAAAAGCATAAATTCGCCAGCCGTTCCGTAGTTGGCGATAATGCAAGGCATCCAATACGATTTGCACGGTGGCCGGCCGGGTGAACATGGGTATCCAGTTGAGCACGGTGCAGGTTATGAAGTGCGGATATCGAGACTGGAGAATGCGGTAGCGGCTGCGGCCCATCAGTGTTACCTGGTCGGATTCCTTATACCTATCTAACCGCCGGCGCGGTTAATCTGCATTCCCACGCGGCGCGTGGGAACGAGAAAGGGCGAATAGCATAGGTGGGTGCGTTATTTTAACTCGCAGGATAAGTTAATCCTGAATACGCAGGAAGTCAGCGAGGTACCGAACGTAGTTTGTGCGTCGGCGGAAGATATCGCCGACAGCCATCAGCGCTTACAGGAAATTTTGCAGGTGTATTTGTGAGCGAAGCTTTCTTCGGCGATGCCTCGCGCTTGCCGGCGGAAGCCAAGCTGGAATGCAAGATTTGCTGGCATGTCTGTGACCCGGCCGAAGGCGACGCCGTCTGGCAGGTGCCGCCCGGTACCGCCTTTGCCAATTTGCCTGACCATTGGAGTTGTCCGCGATGCGGTGCGCCGAAGCAGGGATTTTTGCTTTTGGACGAACCCGGATAAGCCGCAGATCCGGCCGATCTCTCCGCGAGATCTTGGACTTCGACGATTTGAGCGCTCGATTCGCGCGCCGGATCGGCTTTGGTTAAACTCAGCGGCATCCATTTCCAAACCTGGACTTGCCGCCGCGCGTTCGATGTATACAGACCTACACTGCCACTCCGCTCGGCCGGAAGCCGAGCTTAGCCTGATCAATTTCGACTTGGCCTCGCTAAACGCCAACGACGTCGACGCCGCCATCGAAGCGGCCGGGCGAAGCCATATCAGCGCCGGACTGCATCCGTGGTACTTGGCCGAGCCTACTTTGACGCCAGCCTTCGACGCCTTGGAGCGTTTGTCGCCCTATCTGGCCGCGGTCGGCGAATGCGGTTTGGATCGATGCGCCGCTACGCCTTACGAACTACAACGGCGGACTTTCATCCGTCAGATCGAATGCGCCGAACGCTGGGAAAAACCGTTGATCGTGCATTGCGTGCGAGCTTACGGCGATTTGCTGGCGCTTCGGCAAGGGTTAAAACCCAAGCAAGTTTGGATCGTGCATGGCTTTACCGGCAAGCCGGGCTTGGCCGAGCAACTCGTCGGCGCCGGCTGCTATTTGAGTTTCGGCAAGGCCTTGCTGAACCCGCGCGCCTCGGCGAGAGACAGTTGGCGCGCGACGCCGCTGGATCGGGTGTTCCTGGAAACCGACGCGGCCGACATCTCGATTGCGACAATCCATGCCGAAGCGGCTACAATTCGCGGCCTTGATTTAACCGCGCTGCAACGCCAACTCGTTGCCAATTTCGATAGAGTGTTTCGATGACCGACTTAAGCTGGCTGTCCCGTACCGAATTGCTGATTGGCAAGCCCAAACTCGACAAGCTGCAACAATCTCACGTGTTGGTGGTCGGCATGGGCGGGGTCGGCTCCTATGCGGCGGAATTCATCTGCAGGGCCGGCGTCGGCAAAATGACCATCGTCGACGGCGACGTCGTCGAAGCCAGCAACCGCAATCGGCAACTGCCGGCACTGGCGACCACCCACGGCCAGCCCAAGGCCGACGTAATGGGCGCCCGGCTGCTGGCGATCAATCCCGACCTCGATCTGACCATCAAATACGAATTCATCACGCCGGATACCGCCGCCACGCTGCTGGACGAATGCCACTACGACTACATCGTCGATGCGATCGACAGTTTGACGCCGAAAATTCATCTGATCCGGGCGGCCAAGGCGCGCAAGCTGAAAATCGTCTGTTCGATGGGCGCCGGCGGCAAACTCGATCCTACCCACTTGAAAGTCGTCGACATATCCAAGACTTACAACTGCCCGTTCGCCCAGTTCATTCGAATACGCTTACGCAAGCACGGCATTCATCGCGGCGTAAAAGTGGTGTTTTCGCCGGAAGTGGTGAACAAGGATTCGTTGATGTTCACCGACGGCAGCAATTACAAGAAATCGGCCTACGGCACGATTTCCTATCTGCCGGCGGCTTTCGGCGGGGTTTGCGCGTCGGTGGTGATCCGCAATTTGATCCACGACCCGGCCCATCACTGACGCGAACCAACCGGAGCCACCATGTCAAAATCCACACCCAGTAACGGCCCGCGCCAGATCAATCTGGTAAACAGCAAACGGCTGCAAGCCTTGCGCTCGGGATCGACAGCCGCGGAATCCGGTCCATCGAACCGGAACGGCTCAACTCCGCCGCTTGCTGGCCCGGATGCCGCTAGCGCGCGCTTGCAACTGGAAGTCAGCCGCTGCCTGGCCGAGATCCTGCGACAACTGCCGCCCGGCAAGCAACGCAGCCTGTTCAAAATCCGTTACGGTGTCTATCCCGAGCAGCTGGAAAGTCTAGCACCCAACGAAGCGGCGCGGATTTTGGGCTTGCCCGTCGGCCAACGACGTTAACTCCACATCCTGGTTAGTCCGCCGCGTCGTCGTCCGGTTGTTCGCGGCGCGCGAACTCGGCACGGCGGGCACGGCCCTCCGGACTATCATCGCGCCGGGACTGAAACTCGTCCATTAACGTCGATCCGCACACGCAATTTCTGAACACCGCGACGACCGCCTGGTCGTCGTCGTCCAACATTTCCCGCAATCCGGTGTTACCGGCCGGTAAATCGACGGTTTGCGCCAGAAAGTCCTCGGCGCTGCTATAGACACGCCCGCAAGTGCGGCAACTGCGCGGAAACGAGGCTTGGGCGGCGCGTAGCCCTTCGAATCGGTGATCGGTCATCGCGAAAACTCCAAAAGCGCGGCCGGCTGGCCGAATCGAAAACCGGTGTGAAGCCAAACCGGCAACTGGCTTATAATGCTCGGCCAGGCGAGATAAGGACAGCAATTTGTCGAATCCGCGCAGTATAAACCCAAGCAACGGCAACCGATCACCCGGCCCGGCCTTTCCGGAACGCACCCGATTCATGTACACGATAGAACCCAACCAGGATTATCGCGACCAAAGCCTGCGCCAACACGGCGAGCTGTCGGCCTCGCAATTGCAAGCCGATGCCGCCCGGCATTACGACGACTGCTACCGCGACTACCTATTCGCTTGGTGCAATCGCGACAACCTGGCCTTGCATTACGGCTATTGGAACAGCGACGCGCGTTACGACCAACATCAGGCCTTGTTAAACAAGAATCGGGTTTTATATGAAGCCGGCGGCCTGAACGCCAACCACCGGGTGTTGGATGCCGGCTGCGGCATCGGCGGCAGCAGCATCTGGATGGCGAAAAACCACGGCAATCGGGTAACCGGTATCACGATCAGCGCCAAGCAGGCCGAGTACGCCCGCCAACACGCCAAACGCCACGGCGTGGCCGATTTGGTGGACTTCCAGGTAGCGGATTTCTGCGCGACGCCGTTCGCGGACGCCAGTTTCGACGCGGTATGGGCGCTGGAGAGCTCGTGTCATGCGCTGAATAAAGGCGATTTTTTGCGGGAAGCCTGGCGGGTCTTAAAGCCCGGCGGCCGCTTGATCGTTTGCGACGGCTTTTTATTGCAGCGCGAATTCGACGAAGCCCAGTGGCAAGCCGTCGTAACTTGCTTGAACGGCTGGGCCGTACCCAACCTATGCTCCCGCGATGAAATTACCGAATTGGCCGGCCGCGAGGGCTTTCAAAACGTGGTTTGTCACGACATCACCGCGCAGACAGAACCGTCGGTAGAGCACATGTACAAAGTCGCCAAACGCCTGCAACCGGTTCAGAAAGTCAGTCAATGGTTGGGCCTGCGCAGCAAGGCGCAAACCGCGAACTATTTGGTCGGACTGGCGCAGCATCGACTGTTTCACGACAAACTCACCGAGTACTGTATTATTACCGCCCAAAAAGCCTGATCGAGAAATCAATGCCGTTTTCGCGCCCGTTATTTCTGTTCAACCTGCTGCCGGTTTGCCTATTGGCCGGCTGCGCGACCGTTCCCGCCGGCAGTCTTCACGACAATTTCGCCGATTACGCCGAGTCGGTGTTTCGCCATCAAAACGCGTTGATCAGCCGCTTAATGATGCTGAACGACAACGACGAGCTGAGCGACACCGACCTGCTGGATAAAGCCGAAGAGCGTATGCACGACGCCTGCCACTGGTTGAACGAATACGCGGAACGGGAGAGCGACGGCGACAGTATGAGCTGGCGCTTCAAAGCCAAGGTTCAGGACAGCATAGAACCTTGCGACCGCCGCATTCAAGAACTGGAAACCCTGCTGGGTCAATACGACAAACCTTAAGTCACGACTTCCACCGAACCGGGCAGTACCAACATCGCCAGTCAATTCCGAATCACTCGGCGGCACCCACCGCTCGACACGACGCCCGTGAAGGGGGCGAAGGCCTTACCCAAGAATCCATGACACCCAACGTAGGTTTCGAACGCCGCCCAGCGGTACTACCCTGACCGGCTTTGGAAAGATTAATCCAACCAGGCTTCGCTGCCGCCCACGAATAAGCGATACGCCGGATTGGCGGTTTCCTCCCGATAAGCCAAACCCAACACGTCCAAACAATGTTGAAACGGTCCACACTGATTGTCGGCCAATTGCAGACCGATCAAAACCTTGCCGAACGCCGCGCCGTGATTGCGGTAGTGGAACAGGCTGATATTCCACTGGCTGCCCAGGGCCATCAAAAACTTTAACAAGGCACCGGGACGTTCCGGAAATTGCAAGCTATAAACCCGCTCGCGCAGCTCGCGGGGCGCGTGTCCGCCAACCATGTAGCGAATATGGTCCTTGGCCAGTTCGTTGCCGGTCATATCGGTGACCGGAAATCCGTCGTCGCGCAATTGCGCGATCAATTGCTGGCGATCGGTTTCCGCGCCGCTGCTGCTGATCCCGACGAAGACCTGGGCCAAACGGCTGTCGAAATAGCGGTAATTGAATTCGGTGATCGAGCGCTTGCCGAGCATTTTGCAAAACTTCAGAAAGCTGCCCGGTACTTCCGGTATCGTCACCGCCAATAAAATTTCCCGGTGCTCGCCGACCTGGGTGCGCTCGGCGACATAGCGCAAACGGTCGAAATTGATGTTGGCGCCACTGTCGATCGCGATCAGGGTTTGCTGCGTCAAACCGTTCTGTTCGGCGTATTTTTTCAAACCGGCTACCGCCAGCGCGCCGGCCGGTTCGGCGACCGAACGGGTATCGTCGAAGATGTCCTTGATCGCCGAACAAATTTCGTCGGTGCTGACGGTCATGACTTGATCGACCGATTGCTTGGCGATTCGAAACGGCTCGGCGCCGATTTGCCTGACCGCCACGCCATCGGCAAACAATCCGACCTGATCCAAGACCACCCGCTCGCCGGCGATCAAGGCCTGATTCAGGCAGTCGGCGTCGTCGGGCTCGACCGCGATCACCTTGATATCCGGCCGCACGAATTTGACGTAGGCGGCGATCCCGGCCACCAATCCGCCGCCGCCGACCGGCACGAATATCGCGTGAATGTCGGCATTGTGTTGGCGCAGAATTTCCATCGCCACGGTGCCTTGGCCGGCGATCACGTCCGGATCGTCGTAGGGATGAATGAAGATCATGCCCTTCTCGGCCACCAATTCCATCGCATGCGCATAGGCTTCGTCGTAGGAATCGCCGTGCAACACAATCTTGGCGCCGCGCGCCTTCACCGATTTGATTTTGATTTCCGGGGTGGTCCTGGGCATCACGATCAATGCCTTGATGCCCAGTTTTTTGGCGGCCAGCGCCACACCTTGCGCATGGTTGCCGGCCGAGGCGGCAATCACGCCATGTTGAATCTGCTCGGCGGTCAGCGACGCGATTTTGTTATAGGCTCCGCGCAGCTTGAACGAGAATACCGGCTGCAAGTCTTCCCGCTTTAAATAAACCTTGTTATTGATCCGTTCCGACAAAGTCGGCGCAAAGTCCAACGGTGTCTCCTCGGCCACGTCGTAGACTTTTGCCCGCAATATTTTTTCGATGTAATTGTGCATTGAATTCCTCGGCATGAACCGGTCGGCATGCCCCGTTTCCGACCGGTTGGTCGGCGTAAAAACAGCTGAGAGATCGGCGTTAATCGGTTATTATCCCATACAATGACGGGTCGAACGCCGAGTCAGATTTATAAGAGCATACTCATCAGGATTTCCTACCATGACGCAAGACGAATTAAAAAAACAAGTCGCCCAAGCCGCTTTGCAATACTTGAAAAACGTGCCCATCATCGGCATGGGCACCGGTTCGACGGTAACTCATCTGATTAACCTATTGGCCGATTGCGACTTCAAAAACGAAATCGAAGGCGCGGTGTCCAGTTCCGGCAAAACCACCGAGCATTTACGCTCCATCGGCATTCCGGTCCTTGAACTGAACCAAACCGGCGATCTGGAAGTGTATGTGGACGGCGCCGACGAAGTGACGCCGCATAAAAAAATGTTGAAAGGCGGTGGCGGCGCGCTGACCCGCGAAAAAATCATTGCCGGCGCCAGCAAGAAATTCGTCTGCATCGTCGACGAAACCAAATGCGTGGACATCCTGGGTAAATTCCCGCTGCCGGTCGAAGTGCTACCGCTATCGCGCAGCTTCGTCGCCCGTCAATTGGTGAAAATGGGCGGTCAACCCGAGCTGCGGATGAACAAAGAGACCGGGGCCAGTTACATCACCGACAACGGCTGCGAGATTCTCGACGTCTACAATCTGAATATCGTCGACCCCGTCGAAATGGAAAAAGCCATCAATAATATTCCGGGCGTCATCACCAACGGCCTGTTCGCGTTGCGCGACGCCGACGTGGTGCTGGTTGGCAAAGGCAGCGAAGTCATCAGCTACTAAGCTCCGCCCACCGCGCTCTACCGGCGGACCCAATGTCAACGGTGTCCGCCATTGCTTACCGTTACCCTATCGCCACAAACCGTCATTCAGGAAACACCCCATGTCCGACATCGAAATCGCCCAACAGGCGAAAATGCGCCCGATCATTGAGCTCGCCGGCGAGAAATTCGGCATACCCGCCGAACATTTGGACCCCTACGGCCATTTCAAGGCCAAGCTGTCGCTGGAATACCTGAATTCCCTGCATGATAAGAAAGACGGAAAACTGATCCTGGTCACCGCCATCAGCCCCACCCCGGCCGGCGAGGGCAAAACCACCACCACGGTGGGTTTGGGCGATGCCTTGAATCGAATCGGCAAGAAAACCATCATCTGCTTGCGCGAACCCTCGCTTGGCCCCTGTTTCGGCGTCAAGGGCGGCGCGGCCGGCGGCGGCTATGCGCAAGTAGTGCCGATGGAAGACATCAATCTGCATTTCACCGGCGATTTTCACGCGATCGGCGTCGCCCATAATTTACTGTCGGCCTTGATCGACAATCACATCAACCACGGCAACCCGCTCGACATCGACCCGCGCCGCATCCAATGGAAGCGCGTCGTCGACATGAACGACAGAGCCTTACGCAAGATCGTGGTCGGCATGGGCGGCGTGGCCAACGGCTATTTGCGCGAGGACGGCTTCGACATCGTCGTGGCGTCGGAAGTGATGGCGATTTTGTGCCTGGCCACCAGTCGCGCCGATTTGAAGGAGCGCCTGGGCCGCATCGTCGTCGGCTATAAATCCGACAAGGTCACGCCGGTTTACGCCCGCGACCTGAAGGCCCACGGCGCGATGGCGGCGGTACTGAAAGACGCGATCAAACCGAATCTGGTGCAAACCCTGGAGAACAATCTGGCCATCATCCACGGCGGCCCGTTCGCCAACATCGCCCACGGCTGCAACACCGTCACCGCCACCAAAACCGCGTTGAAACTGGCCGATTATGCCGTCACCGAGGCCGGTTTCGGAGCGGATCTTGGCGCTGAGAAATTCATCGACATCAAATGCCGGATGGCCGGCTTGACACCGTCGGCCGTGGTATTGGTCGCGACGGTACGGGCACTGAAATTTCACGGTGGCGTGGCCAAGGACGAGTTGAATCAGGAAAATCTGGCCGCGCTGGAAAAAGGTTTCGCCAATCTGGAACGCCATCTCAGCAACATCCAAAATCATTACGGCTTACCGTGCGTGGTCAGCATCAACCATTTTACCTTTGACACCGATGCCGAAATCCAATTGCTGAAAAGCAAGTGCGAGGCCTTGGGCGCGAAATGCGTGATCGCCAAACATTGGGCGCATGGCGGCGCCGGCGCGGAAGAGCTGGCAAACGCCGTGTTGGATATTGTCGACCACCGCGAACCGGAATTCAGCTTCGTTTACGACAGCGAGTTGCCGCTGTGGAACAAGATCGAAGCCATTGCCACCAAGCTCTACGGCGCCGCCAACGTCTCGGCCAGTCCAAAAGTGATGAGCGAAATCAAGGCCCTGCAAGCCAGTTACGGCCATTTTCCGATCTGCATGGCCAAAACCCAAATGTCGTTTTCGACCAACCCCAACAGCAAGGGGGCACCGTCGGGACACACGGTCGAAATCAGCGAAGTGCGGCTGGCCAACGGCGCCGGTTTCATCGTCGCCATCGCCGGCGACATGATGACCATGCCCGGCTTGCCGAAAGTGCCGGCCGCGGAGCGCATCGACATCAGCGACGACGGTGTCATCAGCGGTTTATTTTAACGCTGAGCGTCAGCGAAAGGGCTTGGGCTGGCGGCTTCGGTTCCAAGCTCCGAGTCATTTGCCACCATCGCCGCTTGTTTGGCGTTCTGCTATGCTTAATCGACCATTTTGATAGCGACGACACGTCAGCGGTAGGTTTGCGCTAACGGTGTTTTCGTTATCGATGCGTTGAAGGCGCCAAACGGAGGCACTGGCATGGCAACATTCATTTGGCAGGACCGATATTCGATAGGCGACGCGACAGTGGACGACCAGCATCGGCACGTGTTCGAGCTGGCCGAACAGGTTCTGGGCGCTAGCGACCGCGACGAACTGATTCATTTGTTCATTCGTTTTTTCCGGCACATCCGCGAACACTTCCATTGCGAGGAAGCGCTGATGAAGCGCCTCGATTATCCCGGCTACCAAGCCCATGTCGCCGCGCACGATCAAATGCTGGACGAACTCATCCACCTCAGCAGCGAAGTGCGCGGCGACCGTTGGAATCGTTCGGAAATCACCCGCTTTGTCAACGACTGGATATTGGTACACATCGTTGAAGTCGACCGCTTGCTAGGCGACTTCCTAGCCGACATGGCGGCGTCAACCACGCCGAGCCAAGCCGATCTCAGACTCCATTCGCACTGAGCCAGCCCTGTGCCTCACGCGGCCGGAGACACTAGTGTCGATGCTCGGTTAAGCCGAGTCAGTCCCGGTCTGCAACCAACTCGCGTAGTTGCGACAACTCTTCCAAAGACAAGACTCGCCCGATCGCCAACAAAATGATGAAGGCGTCGTCTACTCGCGCCATCGCCTGAATGAAATCAGTGCGGATATCGGTACCGAAATCCGGCGCCGGTTGGATATTGGCCGGCGGTATCTCCAAAATCTCCCGTACTTCATCGACCAGCATTCCGATTAATTGACTGAATTCAGCCACTTGCACGGCCACCAACACAATACAGCTCAGCTTGCTGATTTGGGTGGGCTTATGGCGTAATCGGGCAGCCAGATCGATAACCGGCACCACGTTACCGCGCAGATTGATCACGCCGTGTATGTAATCCGGCGTCAACGGCACCCGAGTCACGTTGACGATTTCGATGATTTCCTTGATATCCAAAATGCTGACGCCAAAGGTCTCGTCACCCACTAGAAAGGTCAAATATTGGCCGACCTGCTCCGGCACGGCCAACGAATTTCCCAACTCGCTCCGCATTAAATTCGTCATGGCCGGCTCCGCCTAAAAGCGTTCGAAGTCTTGATCGTTAAAATCCAGACTGTTGTCCGCCGAAGCAGGCGCCACGACTGGTTTGATGCTATAGGGCTTGGCAACGTTACGCGCCGGCCCGCGCATCGAAGAAGCGCCGCGACCGTTCGACGCGGCCCCGCGCCGGCCTTCGTTCACCTTGAAAAATGCCACGGCCTGCTGGAGTTGCACGGCCTGACCGTTCAGCTCTTCGGCGGTCGCCGCCAATTCCTCGGCGCTGGCGGCATTCTGCTGAGTGGCTTTATCCAATTGCCGCATGGCGTCGTTGATTTGATTGATGCCGCTGGATTGCTCCACCGACGCGGCGCTGATTTCTTGAACCAGGTCGGAGGTTTTTGCAATATTAGGCACCAGGGCGTTGATCAAGGCCCCGGCTTTTTCGGCGATCGCGACGCTACTGCTGGCGAGTTCGTTGATTTCCCCGGCCGTGACCCGGCTGCTCTCGGCCAATTTCCGCACTTCCGCCGCCACTACCGCAAAGCCCTTGCCGTGCTCGCCGGCCGAGGCGGCTTCTATCGCGGCATTCAGCGACAACAGATTGGTTTTATAGGCAATGTCTTCAATCAGGCCGATCTTTTTCGCGATATTCTTCATCGCCGCCACGGTCTCGTTGACCGCCGCTCCGCCCTCGCGAGCGTCGTTCGCGGAACGTACCGCCATTTGCTCGGTAACGTGGGCATTTTCGGTATTTTGTTGAACCGAGGCGTTGAGCTCCTCAATCGACGATGTGGTTTCCTCAACGCTGGCCGCCTGTTCGGTGGCCGCCTGACTCAACGACTGAGCGGTGATACTGACCTGTTCCGACGCATTGTTGAGATTGTCCGAATTGAACCTAACCTGCTGAACCACCCGCCCCAACTGGTCGCGCATGTCTCGCAAGGCCTGAGCCAATTGGCCGATTTCGTCCTTGCCTTCGACTTCCAGATCGGCGCTGAGATCGCCATCCGCCAAAGCCTTTGCAAAACCGACGCCGGTCACGATGGGTCGGGTGATTAAATTGGCTAAAAAGATGGCGATCAACACCCCCAGGATCAACGATACCGCGATCGTCACCAAGATGATTTTATTGGCTTCCGAAACCAAGCTGTCGGCATCCTGCCGCGCAATGCCCAGTTGCGCGAAGCCCGATTCCTCGGCGGTCTGGGCTTGCTGGATCACGTCGTCGCCGGCGTCGAGCATTTCCTTGCGCATCAGCTTCATTTGCTCGTCGTTGTCTATCCAGGTTTGCGCGGCCTGATGGTAATCGTGCGCCGCCGTTCTGGCATCGGCGATAATCCGCTTGCCTTCTTCCGTCCCGGCGATCTTTTCCAGATCGTCATAAATGCCGATCAACTCGGGCAACCAAACCTGCATTTTTTTCCAGGCCGCGCGATCCTTCAGATTCAACTCCTCTTTTTCGGCGCGCATGATCTCCAAGGCCTTGATGTAGGCTTGGGTCGCGCCAACATAGCGCTGCACGAATTGATCGAGTTCCGCCGCGTTGGCGCCTTTGTCCTTGGCCTCTTGATAGCGGGCGACTTGGCGTTTCAAATAAGCATCGGCGGCTTTCGCAACCGCATTGCCTTTTTCCACCATGGTTTCGGCGGCTTCCTTATTAGCGGTGTACCCGGCCAACACAGCCTGAAACTTCTCGCCAAATTTAGCGGCGCCGCTTCTGGCTATTTTCGATTGGCTCAGCAGTTCGTTATTGCCGTACTGTTTGGCCACCTGATCGATTTTGTCCAGGTAAACCGACAGCTTCTTTAAACTTTCGAGTAACTGTTGGGCGTCTTCCTGCTTTTGGGAGAGCCGGTACGAACGTTGCGCCACTAAGGCTTCCAATGCCATGCGTTCCACGCCGGTGGCGTATTCGACGGCTTTTCCGTTGTTGTCGGTGATGCCGAACAGCGCCCCGGACACTTCGCCGATGTAAACGCGCGCCAGCAAGCCGAATCCCACGGTAATCGCCACCAACAGCATGGCACCCGTCAATATTTTAGTTTTTATTCTGAGATCGTTGATGTTCATCGATAGACCCTGTTTGGCAAAAGAAAAAGTGATTTACTGTCACGCGCTGGATGCGGTTAATCGGGATGGGCGGCGCGTCGTGGCGGCCTGGACCAGGCCGGGAACATCCAAAATCAAGGCCACTGTACCGTCGCCGAGTACCGTGGCGCCAGTAATACCGGTCAACTTTTCGAACACCTTGCCCAGCGGCTTGATGACGGTTTGATGCTCGCCATGCAATTCGTCGACGACGAAACCGGCCTTGCCGCGACCGGATTTCACCACCACCATGCTTTCCCGGCGTCCCTCGCCCGTTTCGGTTCTGGGTTGCTGGAAATATTCGCTCAGGCGCAGGTAAGGCAACACCTGACCGCGCAGATTGATATAGTGCTCGACCTCGTCGATGTTGCATTCCTTATCACCCATCTCCAGACATTCGTCGACCAGATTGAGGGGAATGATGTAACGCTCGCGGTCGCAGCCGACCATGAATCCGTCGATGATTGCCAGCGTTAGCGGCAGCTCGATACTGATCGTCGTGCCTTGGCCTTCGACGCTGTCGATCGCGACGCTACCGCGTAGCGCTTCGATGTTTTTCTTGACCACATCCATGCCGACGCCGCGCCCGGACAGGCTGGTCGCTTGTTCCTTGGTGCTGAGACCGGCCGCGAAAATCAGACCGTAAATTTCCTGGCGACTCAAACTATGATCAGCCTTGATCAAACCGGCGGCAATCGCCTTGGCGACAATTTTGTCGGCATTCAAGCCGGCGCCGTCGTCGGAAACCTGAATGACAATGTGACCGGACTGATGAAACGCGTTCAGATGCACGCTACCCTGGGCCGGCTTGCCGGCCGCCAAGCGCTGCTCCGGGGGTTCGATGCCGTGATCGAGCGCGTTTCTGACCAAATGCGTCAGCGGGTCGTTGATCTTTTCGACCATGGCTTTATCCAATTCGGTTTCGCCGCCGCTGATATAAAGCTCGATATCCTTGCGCAACTCCTTGCCAACATCCCGGACCACGCGCCGAAACCGCGAAAAGGTCTCGCCGATCTGCACCATCCTCAGCTCCAACGCGGTATCGCGTATCGATCCGACCAACGCGTTCATGCCGGCCGCGACATCTCCGGCATCGCCGAGACCATGGCGCTCGACGATTAAATTCATCGCCGCGCTGGAGATCACCAATTCGCCGACCAGATCGATCAGATGGCCGAGTTTGCCGGCATCGACGCGGATGTAATTGGCTTCGGCGGCCAACTTTTGCTTGGTCTGTTCCTGTTTCCGCAAGGCGTGCTCGACGATGGGTTGCTGTACCACCTGTCTTTCCACCAGGATTTCACCAATCGGCTTGCCGGCTCCGACGCATCGGGCGGCATCCTGTTCTCGCAACGCGGAGTCGATTTCGCCGCGCGTCAGGGCGCCGATTTCGACCAACATATCGCCGAGCTTTTGCCACTGCGACGGCTCCAAATTGTCCAATAACCCCAAGTAGTCGCTGAGCTTGGCGTTCGGCGGCAAAATTTTGATGTCGCAGTCGTCGACGATAAATTCGAAAACCGATTCGATGGTTTGCTTGTTCGCCTCGCTTTGCAAAGCGATCTTGAAATGCAGATAACAGCTTTCGGGGTCCATCGAATCGCCGGCCGGCATCGCCGGCGCCAGCGTCAATATCTGGCGAATCTCGCCCAGCGTGGTCAAATAGCGAATGAACGACAAGGGGTCCATGCCGTTGCGAAACGCATTCTCGCCGAATGCCAACGAAATGAGCCAGTGGTCGTCCGCTGAAATCGGTCCGCCGGCGGCGCTGGTCAATACCGAAGGTTCCGGCGCCGGGCTAACCGCACCTTCGCACCGTCCGCCCAAACGGCCGATCAGCGAGCGCCCGCGTGCCACCAAATCCTCCGGCAACGCCGTTTCCGGCGCCGCCAGACAATGTTCAACCAGCTGGGCAACATGATCCTTGCTGTCCAACAACACGGAAATCAATTCGGCGTCGATCGGCCGCTCGCCCTGGCGGACGCCGTCAAGCACCGTTTCCGCTTCGTGCGTGAAAGCAACGATCGGATCGAATCCGAACAGCCCCGACGAACCCTTGATGGTATGCATGGCTCGAAACAAGCGGTTCACGATTTCGGCATCGCCAGGCGCCGACTCCAGCGCCAGCAACGCGTCTTCCATGTCGTTCAGCAACTCGCCGGCTTCCTGAGCAAAAATGTTTAATGCGGCATCGAAATCGCTCATGATTCATTCCCACTTGCGGTTAACACCATCGGATCGCCGAAATGCTCGCCCAGGTTCAACAATTCGAAGACATCGACGACGGCCTGACTATGGCCGATCAGCCGCATTGCGACATCCCGGCGCGCGCACTCTTGTTTCATGTACATCAACAACTGCACGCCGGCGCCGTCGAACTCGCGAACGGCGGATAGATCGATCTGCAATTCGCTGGCGACATCCAGATAGGCCGCCAATTGCCCGCGCGCATCGCGGACTTGATAGATCGTCAACTCAGCCTGCGCGGCGAGCTCCACTCGGCCGCCATCCACCGTTATTTCCCGGATGCTCACGAAACGCCCCTCACTACCGACCGGAACCGGCCACAAAGTTATCGTAATCGCCGAAGCCGCCGACGATTTTGTCTTGGATCAGAAAAACGTGATATCGCCGTCGTCCGCCGGCCCGGCACTCTCGACAGCCGCGCCTGAAGTATGATTGATCAGCTCTTCCGGCATCGTATAGCTTAGCTCCATCCTGGAAAGAATTTGCGCGACATCAAGGCTGCCGGCATGCCAGTCGCTACTGTCGTGACGGGTTTCGACCGCATTTTGCAGGCCTTCGAGATTGTGCTCGACATGGCTGAGCATTTGGCTGACCCGATCTTGAAATTGGAAAGCGATGAGTACCGAGAAAATCTCGTCGCGAATTTGGGCGCTATGACCTCGCAACAGATTGCCTTCGCTCTTGGAAGCATCCAGCGCGCGCTGCAAGTCGTCCAGCGCGGAACGTATCGACTGTTCCGCGTCGCGGATGGTTCTGTCGTCATTGCTGCCGGAGGCTTCCGACAATTTCAACGTCGACTCCATCGCCCGATTGATATCGCCGATGGCCTGACTGATTTTTTCGCCGGTTGACGACGAAAATCCGGCCAGCTTGCGGACTTCGTCGGCAACCACGGCGAATCCGCGCCCATTTTCGCCGGCGCGGGCAGCCTCGATCGCCGCGTTCAGCGCCAACAAATTAATTTGCTCGGCCACTTTGCGGACCTCCTTGGCCATCGAGTCCAACTGGCGGGTGTGCGACGACAATTTTCGAACTTCGTCGACGACGGTATGCTCGACTTCCTGAATTTGGCCCAAGGCCGCCAGCACAGCCGATAGCGCGCCGCGGCTCTCGTTGAATAGCGAATCCACGCTACGTCCGCCTGAGTTTTGGCCGGTGCCGGCAATCAACTGTTCCAGGTTGCCCGCCATCGCCGCGAAGCGATCGGTCAACACGGTGATTTCCCGTTCGGTGTGGGTGCGGGAGGTCTGAACTTGCCTCAGTACTATCGGCACGACTTGCAGGAACAAGCGCTCCAATTCGCCGACGTAAATCTTTAAATCGTTGACTTTATCGTCTTCGTCGCCTTGCCAGAATTGCGCGCAACGCTGAACCCGCTCGCGCAAGCGCACCGCCAAATATTGGCCGACCACAAACCCGCCGAGAACCAGACCGGCGGCCAGCGCCCACGAAAGTGGACTAAAATTCCCGAGTAGGACGACGGCCGAGCTGCTGAGCACGCTCAAACCGATCGGCAATAGACGGAAACTGGTGGCATCGGAAAGTTCGGCTGTCGATAGACCGGCTGGGGTTGGCATAGTGGTTCCGGAATTGAATAAAATGACTACGATTGATCTTAGTGGGTTTTATGGCATCATTCAACTTAACGGCGGCCCGTTATTCGGTTTGTGGAGGACCCAGTTATCAGCATTTCGCCCATCACGCCGGAAGAGTTCGAGCGGTTTCGCCGCTTGCTGCAAGAACACGCCGGCATCGCGTTACTCCCGGAAAAACGCGTCATGGTCGCCAGCCGCTTGGCTAAACGTCTGAACTTTTACGGCCTCGACAACTACGGCGCCTATTTCCGCCTAGCGACCGATCCCGAACACCCGGACGAGTTCCAGATACTGGTCAACGCGTTGACCACCAACGAAACCTATTTTTTCCGGGAACCCAGCCATTTCGAGTTCCTGCGCGACAAGATGCTCCCCGCCTGGCCGACTCAGCCGCTCAGAATCTGGAGCGCGGCTTGCTCCAGCGGCGAGGAGGCGTATTCGCTGGCGATGGTGCTGGCCGACAAAGGCCGCAATCGAGCCTGGGAAGTCCTGGGTTCCGACCTCAGCACCAGAGTTCTGGAGGTCGCCAGAGCCGGCATATATCCACTGGACAGAATCGAACAATTGGAGCGCCGTCTGATGGAAAAATATTGCCTGAAGGGCGTCCGCAGCCAAGCCGGCCATTTCCGGGTCAACGCCGAGCTGCGCGAACGCGTCAAATTCGAGCAAATCAACCTGACCCAGCCCTTGCCCGGCCATCTCGGTAAATTCGACGCGATCTTTCTGCGCAACGTGTTGATCTATTTCGATCCGGATACCAAAAAACGCGTCGTCGAAAATCTGTTGCCCGCGCTGCAACCGCACGGCTACTTCGTCGTCAGCCACTCGGAAAGCCTGCACTCGGTCACGCAACGCCTGCAAACCGTCGTACCCTCGATCTACCGACTGTCATGAGAGCCACCCCTTACCGCAATACCCAACGCATAATCATCGATCCGGGGGAGCATTACGTATCCCGCAAGCCGGAAGTGATATCGACGCTGCTGGGCTCTTGCGTCGCGGTCTGCCTTTACGATTCGGTCAACGGCGTGTTCGGGATGAACCATTTTCTGCTGGCTTACAAACAACAAGCGGCAAATACGCCTATTATTCAGTCCGATTACGGCCGCTACGGCATTTATTCGATGGAATTGTTGATCAACGACATGATGAAAAAAGGCGCCGACCGCTCGCAACTGAAAGCCAAATGTTTCGGCGGCGGCAACGTTCTGAAACTTCGCGAAGACAGTTGGAATCGGCCGACGGTCGGCGACGTCAACGTTCAATTCGTTCGCGAATTTTTAAAAAACGAAAACATACCGATCGTTAGCGCCTGCCTGGGCGGCGACTACGGTCGCAACGTGCATTTCATGGGCAGCGATTTTTCGGTGTATATCAAAAAAATCGGCCACGGCCTGGAGCTGGCGGTGGTTCAGGACGAACGTCGGTTCTGGAAAAAAACCTTGGACGAAACCAAACGCACTACCGGCGACATCGATTTCTGGTAGCCACCCTCGGCAGGACGATTACTATGACGGACATCAAAATCTTCATTGTGGACGACTCGGCGGTCGTCAGACAGGTATTAACCGCGCTACTGGCCGACATTCCCGGTTTCAAGGTCATCGGTTCGGCGCCGGACCCGATCTTCGCGCAAGCCAAGATGGAAAAAGATTGGCCGGACGTGATCGTGTTGGATATCGAAATGCCGAGGATGGACGGCATCACCTTTCTGCGCAAACTGATGAGCGAACGGCCGACGCCGGTGGTGATTTGCTCGACGTTGACCGCGCGCGGCGCCGAAGTGACGATGCAGGCCATGAGTGCCGGCGCGGTCGATATCATTACCAAGCCTACCGTCAACTTGAAGGGCTTTTTGCAGGAAGCCCAAAGCCAGGTTGCCGACGCAATCCGCGGCGCCGCCCGTGCCCGCGTCAAAAAGACCGCACCGGCCGGCCCGAAAGCCACGTTGACCGTCAACCCGAAATTGAACGCCGACTCGGTGATCGCGCCCTCGACCGCGACGACGATAGGCGAAACCACCGACCGGGTCGTGGCGATCGGCACTTCGACCGGCGGCACTCAGGCCCTGGAATACGTATTGACCCGACTGCCGCGCACCACGCCGGGCATCGTCGTCGTGCAACACATGCCCGAAGCCTTTACCGCCGCGTTCGCCAAGCGCCTGGATAGTTTGTGTCAAATCAACGTCAAGGAAGCCGAGCAGGACGACCGGGTTATTCCCGGCCTGGCGCTGATCGCGCCGGGCGGCAAGCATATGTTGCTGAGGCGTAGCGGCGCCCAATATCGGGTGGAAATCAAGGACGGCCCGTTGGTCAGTCGGCATCGGCCGTCGGTCGACGTGCTGTTCCGCTCGGCGGCCCAGGCGGCCGGCCGAAACGCGTTGGGCATCATCATGACCGGCATGGGCGACGACGGCGCCCACGGGATGAAGGAATTGCACGACACCGGCGCCTTGACCGTCGCACAGGACGAGGCCAGTTGCGTGGTCTACGGCATGCCCAAGGAAGCCGTGAAACTGGGGGCAACCGACGGCGAACTGCCGCTATCGGCGATACCGGAGTTAATCATCCATTCGCCGACTCGCGCCAAGTTCCTGAAAGGCTGAAGCGCCAAGGCATTAAGCAACTTGCAGCGCGCGGCACCGCCAGCCGTAATAGCCGATGTACAGATAGCACAGCAGCGGGACGATAAACGCATGTTGTATCCCCCAAAGGTCCGCCAACGCGCCTTGCAACACCGGTAAAATCGCGCCGCCGACAATCGCGGCGCAGAGTATCCCGGAGCCTTGCCCGGTATGTTTGCCCAAGCCGGTCAAGGCCAGCGAGAAGATAGTCGGAAACATGATGGAGTTAAACAAGCCGACCGCTAAGATCGTCCACATCGCCCAGCCGCCGCCGATCAACATCGTCGCGGCCACCAAACCCGCCGCGCTCAAGGCGTTGAACGCCAGCACCCCGCCGGGCGCCAATGAACGCATCGCCGCCGCGCCGACGAAGCGGCCGACCATCGCCCCGCCCCAATAAAACGACACATAGCGACCGGCTTCGGCGTCGGTGAAGCCGCCGATGTCCGGCTGGCTCAGAAAACTCACCAAGAAGCTGCCGATAGACACTTCGCCGCCGACGTAAACAAAAATCGCCAGCGCGCCCAGCACCAGATGTGGGTAACACCAGGCGCTGGCCCGGCTGTCGCCGCCTACGCCATCGGCTGACGACGCTTCGGCTTCGACGGCCGGCAGTTTCAGCAGCGCAAACACGACCGCCAGTAAAAACAGCACCGTCGCCAACAGCAAATACGGATGCTGTACCGCCGCCGCTTCGACGGCCTGATAGGCCGCCAAGTCCTCCGCGCTCAAACCTTGAATCTGCTCGGCGCTTTTCACCGCCGTCGCCAATATCAACCAGGACCCGAAAAACGGCGCCAGCGTTGTGCCCAGCGAATTGAAGGCCTGAGTCAAGGTCAAGCGACTCGATGCGGTTTCCGGTGGCCCAAGCACCGTGACGTAAGGGTTAGCGGCGACCTGCAACAAGGTAATTCCTGAAGCCAACACGAAAAACGCGGTCAAAAACAGCGGGTACAGGCGCAGCCAGGCCGCCGGATAAAACAACAGACAACCGCAGCCCGCCACCGCCAAACCGATAACGATGCCCCGTTGGTAACCGAGCTTTTCGACCAACAGGCCGCTCGGCACCGACATCACGAAATAGGCCGCGAAAAAGCAAAACTGAATCAGCATCGCCTGGAAGTAATTCAACGTGAACACCGCCTTCAAATGCGGAATCAGAATGTCGTTCAGGCAGGTGATGAAACCCCAGATGAAAAACAGCGAAGTCAGGATCGTCAGCGAACCCAGATGCGGGTTGGCGGCTTTCTGCGCGTCGGTCATGGCATTCTCCGCTTAATTCGGCAAGACACTGAACGGCACGGATTCGTCGCCGACCATCACCTTGAAATCGCCCGGTTCGACGACGCGCCGCATATTCAATCCGATGAAGGACATGGCCTGAGCGGTCAACGTAAAATGCAAGGTCTTTTGCTCGCCGGGCTGCAACTCGACTTTCTCGAAGGCTTTTAGCTGCTTGACCGGGCGCGATACCGAAGCCGCTATGTCGTTCAAGTAAACCAGCACGGTTTCCTTGCCGGTCCGCGTGCCGGTATTTTTAACCTTGACGCTAACTTCCACGCTGTCGCCGGCTTTGATTTGCGCCGGTTTCACCAACAATCCACTGGTTTCGAAACGGGTGTAACTCAAGCCGTGGCCGAACGGATACAAGGGCCGATATTGATTGGTCTCGTAAGCTTCGATGGGTTTGTGGTCGTAGGGCGTGATGTCGTTGACCGCGCGCGGGTAGGAAATCGGCAGTTTGCCGCTCGGGTTGACATCGCCGAACAAAATGTCGGCCAACGCCGCGCCGCCTTCCATACCGGGCAAAAAGCCCAATACCACCGCCCTCGCCTTTTCCGCAATTTCGGTGATGATGCGCGGCCGGCCGCCAAAAGTCACCAACACCACCGGCTTGCCGATCTCGAAGATCGCCCTAGCCAACTGCAATTGCACCGGATCCAGCGCCAACGAGTCGATATTGCCCTCGGTTTCGGTATAGGTTTTTTCGCCCAGCGCCAACACCACCACATCGTGTTTGCGGGCCTCGTTGACCGCTTGCTCGATGTTGATTTCATCGCTGAAACGCTGGCCGCCAACAAAGGTGACTTGGCCGCTGGTTTTGCGCTGAATCGCTTGCAACAATGTCGGATATTGTTTCGGATACAGTTCCTCGGACGCGCCTTGCCAGGTAATCGTCCAACCACCGTTCATCACACTGAGCAGATTGGCGGTCGGACCGGTCACCAAAATACTGGCTGTTTTGGATAGCGGTAGCATGCGGTTGTCGTTTTTCGCCAAGACGATGGCTTCCCGCGCCGCTTGTTGATTGATCTCGATCGCCTCTGCGGTGGCGACATAGCCGGCCACCGGCAAGGCCGGCTCGGTACGTTCGAACAAACCGGTTTGGAATTTGACCCGCAGAATGCGCGCCACCGCCTCGTCGATGCGGCTGAGCGGCACTTCGCCGCTCTTAGCTAAATCCAGCAACAAATCGTAAAAGCTGAAATTGAACGGCACCATGCTCATATCCACGCCGGCCATCACCGCCATTTTCACCGCCTCGCGCGGGCTGGCCGCCAGTTTGTCGCGGGTGTGCAGACGGATAATATCTTCCCAGTCCGACACTGTAAAACCGGTAAAACCCATCTCACCGCGCAGGATCTCGGTCAGATAATGATAATTGGCATGGCCGGGTATGCCATCGACTTCGGCCGAGTTAATCATCACGCTCGGCGCGCCGGCCAATATCCCGGCTTCGAACGGCGGTAGAAACCATTCGCGCAAGGCCCGTTCGCCAATCCAGGCCGGCGTGCGATCCTTGCCGTTCAACGGATAGCTGTAGCCGACGTAATGCTTTAGACAGGTCGGCGCCTTGTCGGCGGCGGCCATATCCTCGCCCTGGTGGCCTTTAATAAACGCGCCGCCCAAGGTTTGCGCCAGATGCACGTCCTCTCCGTAGGTTTCCCACAATCGCGGCCACAGCGGCTGGCGGCCAATGTCCATCACCGGCGAGAAATTCCAGTCCAGACCGGAGGCTTTCACCTCGCGGGCGACGATTTCGCCTTCCTTGAACGACAATTCGGGATTGAAGGTCGCCGCCATGCTGATCGCCTGCGGAAACAAGACCGAGTTTTGGGTATAGGTGGCGCCGTGGATCGCGTCGATGCCGTAAATCACCGGAATTTTCAAGCGCGACCGCGCGGCGGTGTCCCGAATGCTTTGGGTGATGTTCCGCCATTTTTCGATAGGCTGGGCACGGTTGTTCGGCGTGGTCGGCGTATTCAGAATCGAACCGACGTGATGATTAAAGATGGCGTCGTCCAATTTGGCTTGATCGACCGGATTCTCGGCATCCTGACCATTGGCGACCGACACCACGCTGAAGTCGATCTGGGTCATTTGGCCGACTTTTTCTTCCAACGTCATTTGCGCCAATAGCGCTTGCACTCGCTCTTCCACGGGACTTGGGTTGGGTTCAGCGCTCAAGACGGACTCCGACAAAACGAATAAGGAAAGGGACACTAAAACGGCTTTGATATTCAAGGTTTTGGTAAAGGTAACGGGATAAACCGGCCGGCCGGCGAACATACCGGCCGCGACACGACCGGAAAAACGGACGACATTAAATCATCTGCCCGCCTGCGTCTCAAGGCATCGCCGGACTTTTCCGGTCGGTTCGGAAGGTATAATCGCTCATTTAACCACGAACACAATCCGCCGATGACAACGAACGCCCAACGCTTGGATGTACTTTGCATAGGTCACGCCAGTTACGACCTGGTATTCGCGATTTCGCACCATCCCGGTCCCGACGAAAAGACCGTCGCCGACGACTTGCTTGGCTGCGGCGGCGGACCGGCCGCCAACGCGGCGGTGGCGGTCGCCCGATTGGGCGCTAGCGCCGGCTTCTGCGGCTATTTGGGCAACGACGTCTACGGCGACAGCCACTTGCGGGAATTCCTGGCGGCCGGGGTCGGTACGCAATGGGTGGTGCGCGGCGATTCGCCGACGCCGCTATCGGCGGTACTGGTCAAGCCCAACGGCCAACGGGCCCTCATCAATTTCAAAGGCGGGACCGAAGCCTTGCCGGCCGAGCGATTAAGCTTCACCGGCCGGGAAGCCAAAGTCCTGCTTTGCGACGGTCACGAACCGGAACTATCGCTGACCGCGCTGGCGGCGGCGGACGACCAGACCAGCAGCGTGCTGGACGGCGGCTCGCTGCACGCCGGCACCTTGGCCTTGCTGGACAAAGTCGATTACGCGATTTGCTCGGAAAAAATGGCCGTGCAATATGCCGGCGACGAACAGGCGGCGCTGGTCAAATTCGCCGAACTGGCGCCGGTTGCCGTCATCACGCTCGGCGCGCGCGGTTTGATCTGGCGGCGCGGCACGGAAACCGGCGCGTTGGAAGCGCCGCCGGTGCTGGCGGTGGACAGCACCGGCGCCGGCGATGCGTTTCACGGCGCCTTCGCCGCCGGTCTGGCCGCCGGCCTGGAATGGCAAACCCTGTTGCGCTACGCCAGCGCGGCAGGCGCCTTGTGCTGCACACGCTTGGGCGCCAGACCCGGCCTGCCGACGCTCGAACAACAGCTCGCGCTGCTCGCGCAATGGCGTCAGTAAACCAATGCCGCCAAAATCGGCTCCCTCTGGACTCTATTGCGTGACAGACATAAAAGCGTGAGCATGTACGATTTTTAACGCACCGGCCAATCTAGATTTTCCGGTCCGCCGCGACGGGCGCCTCTTTTATTTCAATCGCGGATTGGGAGAATAAAACTACCGGTTATATTGGAACCGATAGATTCAGGAAGCCGGTTGAATAAACCTTGGTCAGAAAATATAAGCTGCTTCGAACTGGGCGAGTTTCATAATTGGCGCGCACCGCTCTAACTGCCGATCAGAGATAACCTTAGCCTGGCATTATCTCAAAACACTGTGATTTGGAATATCGGCAACGACACAGTACGCGATTCGGTATCGGGAAATTATCCTGTTTATTATCGTGAAAATATCCAAATAGACTCGAAGCTACTCCAATGTCGAAACACCCGCCATCACGGCTAAACTCGCTCCAACACCGTTATTTTTTTATTTTCCGGGGCGAACACAGTTTCACGATCGTAAGGCGGCCATGGTATCCGAAAGATAGCCGTGGCGGTATTTGTGCGTGATATACCTCGGTAATTAACCAAAAATACCCGAATTAACATAGCTTACTATTTTTAAACTTACCGGCTACCCGAATCGGCGCTGAGTGAAAGTCGCCTTTTCGCCCGGCTGTCCTGGCCTCGCGCGACGCGACTCCCTCGCCTCAATCGGCACGTTTCGCTCGAATGACTCTGGCATCAAAAGTGCTTCGCCATTCGCCGAGTGCTTCGCGCCACGGTTGTCTCAACCAACCACTAAGCGATCGGAGCACTCATTCTTCAACAACAATAGTCGGGTTCGGTTGGCTTGCAATCGCTGGCGGCCGTTCCGGGACACATTCATTAGATTTTAAGAGGAGTCGTGGATTCATGAAACCCAAACTAAACCCGCTGGCCTTTGGCGCTAGCCTAGTACTTTGCAGCCTGGCGTCGCCGGGAGCTCATGCGACTCTGGCCGGCGGCACGGCTTATCTCAACTTCGATCAGGCGGCCTTGGCGACCGACTTAATTGGAGCTACTCAGTACATGAACACCAAAGCTAAGCCACTATATGGCGGCGCCCAATTTTCACCAGCTGACACAGACGGCAAACGCTTTTTTTATATTCAGAGCTTCGACGATTACACCGTCAACGCCCCGGTACTCAACCCGAGTTACGCTTCGGATTTAAATATCGGCCGCCAATTCCCAAACCCGGAGACCAACGCTGCCGCAGTAGAACAGTGGCGCATCCCAACCGCCGAAGAAAAGCCAATGAGCTTGCCTGATAGCGGTTTCGCGCTGCCGGTGCATAGCTATACTACCGGTACCGATGCCGGTTGGGGTTCCGGTTACGCAGTGACGACCTGGGATTCCGAATCCAATCCGAACGGAATCATCAGCCTGGGTGGCTCATTCCGGGTCGCGAGCGACTTCAACCAGTCTTCAATTATGGCGGCAACGGGTACCGGCCCAGACGATCCCAATAATGTCTTTACCTATAATCCGAACGGCGGCGGTTCGATTTGGTGGCGGGGACTGGATTTACGCCACGACGCCAACGGCTGGTGGATAGGCAACAACGCTTATGCCGCCGCCGCCGGCACGATTTTCCATCTGGTCAACCCGACTATATCAATCAACCCCGATAACGGCCTACTGAGTATCGATGCTGATTTCAACTGGGGTTCGGATGTAAACGGCGGACTAGGATCGGCTTGGTACCTATTTTTGCAAAGTAGTAATGGCAACATTGACGGAACAAAAATCCTCGGCCATCTATCACTTAATCTGTCAAGCGACGTCGCTCCGGTGCCCTTACCCGGCGCGGCTTGGCTGATGTTAAGCGGCTTGCTCGGCGTGATAGGTCTAAAACGGCGCAAGTCCGCGGCGCTGTAACAACCGTAAACTCTGGACAGGCGCTGCGATAGTCCGCTCAGCGAAACCGCCGCGCCATCCGTATTACACCAATCAAATTAGGATCCAACCCTTGAATACCCAAACTTCGATGCTATTCGGCGGCCTGTTATTGGCCGCAACCTTCAATGCTCAGGCGACACTGACTACATATACCAATACCGGGGCTGACTTGGTGTACAGCAGCGTCAGCGATGTGACCTGGACCGCCGACGCAAATTTGCTCGGCACCATGATGAATCAACAGGGCTACGGTAATGTAGTTGGTGCAATACTGGCGGTTACGTCGGTGATTTACGATACTCCAAATTCCCTTGACACCCCCGCGAACAGCGGACAATACACGCTAAGCAGTGGCGATTTTAGCGCTAGCACTTACGGCCAAACTAACTGGTTCGGCGCAATCGCGTTTATAAATTACTTGAACAGTATTAATTACGGCGGCGGTAATCAATGGCGCTTACCAAGCGCCGGCACGAATCCCCAAGCAGATACCGGGCAAACAACCAGCGAATTGGGTCAGCTCTATTACACCGAGCTAAATGGGATTGGCGGAAACGGTAATGCTTTACCCGATTCAAGCTTTTTCATCAATGAGCCCGGTGTCGGTGGCACGAATTGGACCGGCACTGAAGCCCAGAACCCTCGCTCCGCTTGGACATTTAATCTGAATAATGGCAACCAGAGCACCACACGAAAAAATAGCGCAACTGTTGGTGTATGGGCAATCTCATCCGGCCAGATCGCCCCAGTTCCATTGCCCGGAGCGGCCTGGTTGTTTGCAAGCGGCTTGGCGGGCTTGATTGGCTACCGCAAGCGTACATTCGCGGGGATTCAATAGGCCTCTTCGCAGTCCCTAAGCGCCGTCTTCAATCTTCGCGTTAGTTCAGTATCCGTGAGAGACATTGTGACTACCTCGCGCCCCTATCCCCCTTCCGAGTAGCGCCACGACCGCAATGGTCGGCGGCGCTTTTTCTCCCCGGTATCTTCCGGTAGTTCGATTCCGTTTCCGTTCGATTAGTCCCCAAGAAACCTAAGGTCGCGGACGGACATGTCCTGTTACATCGTAGCCAGAGTCCAACCGTAGTGACAACGCTATTTCTCTCGGCATTCGATTCGCCGAAATGCACCGGTATGCCAAGACTCGGTTCCTATCGAACCCACCGCGTGCCAGGAGTACAAACCTGGCTTTATACGGAATTGAAACCAACCGGAAAATTGCGAGTTTCCGCTCCGTAGGTCTGGGACACAGGATGCTATAACGACTAGGAATATTCAGTATTGAAATACCTCACTAAGGTACAATTTCTGATAGGAATTACTCCCGGTATAAAATGCCAACTAGCTCACGATTTCCATTGACTTTAACTCGCGTGAACTTTCGGGACCGTACGCTGAATAAATAAACTGTGTTACGAATCATTGGGTGATTACGTTTTTGGCGACAGCGACAATAAATTTGCAACATTCTCCCGCAAAACCACAACGATTTTCTTCAATTATACGGGATACGACATCGAATTAGCGAATCATCCAGGCAGTTAACTATGTTATTTAATGTTAAATATTTAATTTAAATAACTAAAATTCAATCAGCTCCGAATACCTTATCAATACCCTTTTGATTTAACTAAAATTTATTCCATCCGATTTTTTCAGAATTATGTTATATCGCTCATGCAGTCATCGCGGTCCTCGTCATTCAGGCCGCATTCGGCCGATTGTTCCCTAAACAAGCGATCACCTTTTTTCGCGTATCCGACTCTCGCACAACGGTGCTATTTCTCCTGTTAGCCACAAACCATATATTTCTTTATTTATCAAAGCCATATGCTTTATTTATTTAGCCAACATACTGATGGCATATTTCTTGGATACTAATTTTCGGCGCTAGCCGTTACAACATGACTCCTATCGAAAATGGACGTTACGAAGGAAGTAGGTCAGGGATAGCGACCAGAAAGTTGTTAACGACGGGCGCCTAAAACATTCGTTTAAAACGCTACCGGTTCCGAGGCATAGCTTCTTCGAACCGGCGGTATCAAACACCAAGAGGAACTTATGAAAAAGCAAAAACTAAGACCCGCAATGGTAGGCTTTTCAGCGTTGTGCGTGTCGCTATTCGCGGCGGAAGCCAGCGCTTTGAGTTGCACTAACGGCTCTAGCAACACTGGAATGCTTACTCTGAACGGCCCGGCCTTAAATACTGTCGGGAATATCTATTTGAATAAGTTTTATACCGATAGCGCCTTCACTTACTCGTCTTCAGGTGGAAATAGTGGTTGTAGTAACCCTGCAGCGCCTCCGGCGGCGGTCCACACCCCGGCCTATTCTGCCTCGAATATGTTGTGCAACGACTCTCCGACTGGCGTTTCTAGTCCCGTCTACAGCGATTATTATTACACCGCATATACTGATACTGGCGCTCTGAGCTACGACAACGGTAGCGATTGGGAAAAAGATTTGCCAGTGGTTTGTTCGACTGGCGGAACCTACCAAACCGGCAATACCGTGACCAATGTCAGTTATACCAGCGGCTCAACCGTCAATTCTGGTACCGTATTAGGTCTTGCTGGCGCACTGAAAGTCAGGAGTTCCAATACTAACAATCCAGATAGCCCCACTCGTTCAGTCAGATGGGCGCAGTTATCTCTTGTTAAGGACGGTTCTACTTGGTGGTTGGAAGATTACTACGGGAAATTATTCAAATTAGCCGGAACCGTATCTGAAGTAGTCAGCGGCAGTGGTGTCAATAGGCATTTAACATTGAGCGCCACGGCATTGTATTACACTGTTGACTCAGGTACCTGGGGAGAATGGTTCCGAGATAACGGGTTGTACAAAAACGGTAATACCACTATCGTTCCCGACAGCGATTATACAGGTACCGATCTTGGGGCTTTTGAAGTTGAAGTCTATTTTTAACAAGAGCCAGACTTTTATTGTGTTATTAGGCTAATAATTGCAGGGCAGGCGTCGTCTGTCCTGCATTTTTATGCCAACCTAGATTTCAACTGTATTCGGATGGTTTAATGATATGGGGATGACATGCCTGATACTCGTAAAATTTTCTTTTTATGTGCAGTAATATTAGTGTTATGTATTTCGACTTATTGGTGCTCAGCAAAGTTAAGCCAAGGTGGCGCGTTAAATCCGATCCACCTTAACCACGCTTCGAATATCGAAGCACCTGAGGCAAAGCCGAATTCTGACAAAGCCGGTAAAATAATCCGTTATTCGCGTGGCGATCTGGACGTAGTGGAAATGGAATTGCTCGATGCGGTGGAAAATCCTACGTCTGCCGAAAAAGTAGACGAATTACTGACTGCTTTGGAACAGTTGTCCACTCAAAAAACGTCAGAATTAAATTCTGTTATTAATAGCCTAGAATTTACCCGTTTGAGACGCTTATTGGGCCGCGACCCGGCAGCGCGACTAGACACCTTAAACAGGTTGCAACAATCCGCCGGCACGCCTTATGGTTCTACTTTAGCCAGAGCGCTGAGCATGTCGGCGAATGCTAAAGAGCTACCGGAAGTCAAGACCTTGGCGATGCAGTTGCTTCGTTCCGATAACAAGGCTAAGCAGCTCGATGCGTTGCATTTGCTGAAGCACACCAACATCCAAGATGCCGACACTCGCACTTACGTTATCGATCTGTTACAACGAAACCAAGGCGGCGACGCCAGCCTGACTTTAGCGGCAATGGAAACAATACGGGCCAACGGCGAAGCGTCCGCCGAACGGCAAGCTGAATTGACGAATACCTTGTCGCCGTATTTGCACAGCGACGATGTGACTTTGCGCGCCGGCGGTTTACGAGCCTTGGCGCAAGCCGGCGGCAACGGTGCCGAAGCCTTACAGGCCTTTACCGAAGCGGCGCTTGGCGAGGAAAACCCCGGCGTGCGGGCGATCGCGATTTCGGCCTTGGGCGAGGCGAAGTTTCAATATGAAGACGTCAGGTCGACACTATTGAATATCTTGGCCGATCCCAATGAATCCAAGGGAGCAAAAGCCGCCGCCGGCCGGGCGATAGGCGTGTATCCGCTGGATAACGACGCGGAAGCACAAGCAATTTACGCCAGTCATAAGCTTGAGCAACAGACTGAAACCAAGCAAATCGGTTTTAACTAAACATAATACGCCGATAGCCTGCGATTCCAGGTTTGGCGGATTTGGCAGAAGTTATCAGGCAAATCGAGATTTGCCACTCCGGGCGTAGCAGTGCAAAACGATATTCGCCGCTCACGGATTATCAGTCGGGCCTGTTTTTGACCCGCAATCGCGACTCGGCGGCCAACTTGGGTCCATCCGAATCGTCTCTTGCCTCTCGCGTCACTTACCGAAATAGTCCAGCAGAAATTCGACGAAGGCGGTGAGTTTGGCCGGATAAAATCGGCGTTGCAAATAGGTGGCGTAGACCGCCAGCGCCGGGCGCTGGTAATCCTTGAGAATTTCGACCAACTCGCCATTTTGCAAATGCGGCGCGGCCGACAGGCGCGGCGCCCGCACGATGCCCATGCCCAACGCGGCGGCTTGGCATAGCGCCCGGCCGTTGTTGGAAGCCAGCAACCAATCCACTTTAATCCGCTGCAATTCGCCGGCGACGTTAAACAACCAATAATCGCCGTGCGGTGTATCGACGTAATGCAGGCAGCGGTGGTCGCTCAAATCCTCTATATGTTGCGGCGTGCCTTGTTCGGTCAAATAGGCGGGAGACGCATAGGTGCATAGTTCGGTTTCTGCGATCTTGCGCGCCACTACGCCTGGGTCCAGGGTATCGGTGACCAACAGCGAAATGTCGAAGTTGCCGATGCGCAAATTAGGCGGTTTGTTGTCTAAGGTCATCAATATCTTGATTTCCGGATAGGTCAGCAAAAAGCGTTCGATGACCGGTACCATGTACATGCCGCCGAAATCGATCGGCGCACTGACCTTGATGTGGCCCTTGATGCGCTCGCCCATCTGACCGGTAGCGGCTTCCAAATCGGCCAAGTCCTCCAGCAACTGCCGACTGCGATGGTAGTAAGCCTCGCCGGCGCTGGTCAAACTCAAGCTACGCGTGGTGCGGTTCAACAGAACCACGCCTAACGACGCTTCGAGCTGGGCCATATATTTGCTGATCATCATCGTCGAGCACTTCAATTCTCGAGCAACCGCCGAGAAGGTGCCGAGCTCGACGATCCGGCAAAACACCCGCATGTTGTTAAACTTATCCATGGCACCTATTTATAAACCTGTGGTTTAAGATTTATAAACCAATTCGCCTCTTTAAACCAGAGAGCAAGGTCGGTAGAATGCGCCCCGGAGATAGTCGTTACATCGTCTGGTTTTGCTGTCTTAAACCAGACGTCTTTTCCCCCACCCCACCGAGGTAATTATGAGCAAAATTCTTAACGAAGTACTCCTAGCCAATCGCGGCTATGTCGCCGAATTCAACAAAGGCGATCTGGCAATGCCGCCCGCCCGCCAATTCGCCATTCTGACCTGCATGGACGCCCGCCTGGACCCTGCCAAATACGCCGGTCTGTCCGAGGGCGACGCCCACGTCATCCGTAACGCCGGCGGCCGCGCCAGCGACGACGCAATTCGCTCGCTAGTGATTTCTTATAAATTGCTGGGCACGAAAGAGTGGTTTGTGATTCACCATACCGATTGCGGCATGGAAACCTTCACCAATGAGATCATGAGCGATTTGCTGGCCAGCAGCCTGGAAACCGCCAGCGTCGACGCGTCCGGCTGGCACGATCACGGCGCGGGTCCAGGCTCCACCGACGGCAAATTCATCAATTGGCTGACCATTAAGAATCAAGCGGACAGCGTGTTGGAAGACGTCAAGCGCATCAAGGCCCATCCATTGGTTCCGGGTAACATTCCGGTGTATGGATACGTTTACGACGTCAAAACCGGCAGCCTGATCGAGGTTCCGGAGGCCACCGCGGCCGGCGCCGCCAGTTAAGCGCCCGCCACGCGGAAAAATGCCGGCTCGTGCGTCACACCAGCCGGTTTTCAAGCATTTCCTTACTTCGAAAGCCGTCGATCGCGGCTGAAGCCACTACAAGCATTTTTTTCGTTCTCCAGACCGAAAACCATTTGACGATCATTGGTGCAAGGTGACCGAGCGACTAAAGCCACGGCCATCTCAGTCGCGGCCTTTCCCGCGATAAGCAACCCAGCCCAGCAGAGCGGAACCGAACATCCAAAACGCCGCCGGTAGCGGTACCGGCGCGACGTAGCCGGCCAAATCGGCGGCCGAAGCCTTGTAGGCGTGCAGCACGCCCGGCAGCAGGCTGTATTCGTCGGTCAGACTGGCGGCACTACCATTTGAAGTCCACGCGCAACCGCTGGTTTCGCCCAGCGGGCATTGAATCGAGCCGGCATAAGGATCGGCATCGCTAAACCGAAAGTACACGTCGAATTGCTGGCCGCTACCGTTTTGAGTGACGCTGTAGTCGTTGTCGGTGCCGGCTAACATTAGATAACTGCCGTCGGCCAATTTAGGTCCTATTGCCAGTCCTTCCCATTTCTCCGGCGACTTATTGCCCAACGCCGCCAGCGTGTTGGCGTCCAGGTCGATAATTTGCGCGGACTTGCTCACTTTGATATAGCCGACGCCGGAGTCCAGATCGATGTTGCTGACATCGGTCGCCCCGGCCAGATCGATCTTATAGACTTCCTTATCGGCGGTCGCCAAATCGGCGCCGACGCCGACACCGCGATTGTTGCGCTCCAACACGAAAAACTCGTGGTCGTTGATCGCCACCAACGCCGATACGCCCTGGCCTTGGCCGGAACGCTTCATTTCGTAGGCATACTGCGCCACGGCGGCGCCGGTTTCGGTATCGAACTTGACAATGCGGTTAACTTTGCCGTTACCGGCCCCTTCATCCAGCATCGCGCTTTGCAGGATCGCGTAGGCGTATTTGCCGTCCGGACTGATCGCCAAGCCTTCGAAACCACGGTTGGTGCGCTTGCCGGCATCGTTACCGGTGTCGGCCGCGTAATTGGCCGTACCGCTGGCGCTGTTGCGCGGCACCAGATTCGCCGGCGTCGCATAGGTTTTCACCACGGCGCCGGTGTTGCGGTCGATTTCGTACAAGGACGGACCGTATTCGTCGGACACCAGCAAATTACCACTGCGCGGACTGACCACCACACCTTCCGGATCGAAGGCGTTACCCAAGGTTCCGGTCGGATTGGGGGCAATGCCGTTCAGAGCCGCGCCGGACTTGGAAAACTTCAGCGTTTGCAGCAGCGTGAAATTCGAAATCGCGCCGGTTTGGCTATCGATGTCCAAACTGAAGCGTTGCACGCGGGTCTCGTAATTCAACGAACCGCCGCCGGGACCGCGGTCGGACAAGCCCCACCACTCGTTACGGTTGGGATCGTAATAAATGTCGGAGAAAAAGCCGACCCGGCCGTCGTTGACCGACGTGCCGAAACTGTCGCCGGTCGCACCGGAAATGGTCAATCCGTTGACGAAAACCGGTGTCGCTATAGCCGCATTGGCCAACAGCATCCCGGAGCAAAACAGGGTGGATGTTAAACGCATGAAGGATGTCTCGAATCATGGGATGGAAAAGCCCCGATTCTATCCAGCGTTTATGACAGCAACGTTGCAAAAAACCGTCGCTCTGCTTTAGTGGTCGGCCGTCCGGCCGGCGGCGTTTATTCAGGCCTTTTTAACGAATTCCGACTTCAAACCCATCGCGCCGATACCGTCGATCTTGCAATCGATATCGTGGTCTCCGTCCACCAAACGGATGTTCCTAACTTTGGTCCCGACCTTGACGACAGCCGACGAACCCTTGACTTTCAGATCCTTAATCACGGTCACGCTGTCGCCGTCCTGAAGCACGTTGCCGTAGGCATCGGTCACGACCTTGGCCGCTTCGCCGGCGTCGGTGTCGGCTTGCTTCGCCCATTCGTGTCCGCACTCGGGACAAACATAACTTTCGCCGTCTTCGTAGGTGAACTCCGATTGGCATTGGGGACAGTTGGGCAGTTGAGTCATATCGAGCTCCAGGCTTGGTTTTAAAAAACCTGCCAATTTACAGCGCAACCGGCGGAAAAGTCAAAGCGCTTGGACGCAACCACCCGGTAAAAATCAGCTGCTGCGAGGGATTTGTATGACTTGGCCGGCACGCAGATTGCCGTCGTTCATTGCGTTGGCATCGCGGATCGCCCGCATCGAAACGCCGTATTGTTGGGCGATTTCCGATAAAGTCTCACCGCGCCCGATCACGTGTTGGTTGGCCGACGGCGCCGCGATCACAACGGTTTCGCTAACTGCCGACGGAGTCGGCTCCGTTTTGACGGCCACCACCGGCTCGGTTTTTTCGATCGCGGCCAAACGGCTACCGCCGCCGGCTTTATACAACTGCGCCATCAGCGTGCCGGCCGGCGCGTATTGCCGGAAATGCGCCATGATGCCGCCGAACACCGCCGAGGCCATCTGTTGCTGATACCCGGCGCTGTTCAGTCGGCGCTCTTCGTCCGGGTTGGAAATAAACGCCGTTTCCACCAAAATCGACGGAATCGGCGACTTCAACACAACGAAACCGGCTTTTTGGACGTTGCTGCGATGTAAATGTCCCACCGACTTGACGTTTTTCAGGACCTTATTGCCGATGTGCAGGCTGGCATCCTTGGCCGCCTTTTGCGAGAGATCCATCAATACCGAAGCCAAAGCCTCATCGCGACCGTCGCCGCCCCCAACTTTATCCGCCGCGTTTTCGCTGTCCGCCAAAAACCGGGCCACCGCGCTGGACGCACCGTTATTCGACAGGGTATAGACCGAAGCGCCATGGGCGGACGGATCGTCGAACGCATCGGCATGAATGGACACGAACAAATCCGCCTTGGCGTCTTGGGCGATGCGCACCCGCTCGCGTAGCTTGACGAAATAGTCGCCGTTCCGAATCATCACGGCTTTCATGCCCGGTTGGCGATTGATGGAAGCCGCCAATCGTTTGGCGATAGCCAGTACCACGTCTTTTTCTTGCGTGCCGTTGTTACCCTGAGCGCCGACGTCCTTACCGCCGTGACCGGCGTCGATGGCGACGACAATGTCCCGGCCCTTGGCCTTAACGGCGGATTTCAATACCGCCGGCTTTAACTCCGGCTTCGCAACCGGCTCTTGGGCAAGCGCGGCTTTTTCCAACTTAGCGACTTCCGGCTTAACCAGCGGTTTCAGTGCCGCTACCGGCTCGTCCTTGGGCGTTAATTGAATTTGCAAGGCGTTACCGGACAGCGCGGCCTTGGCATCGGCGTCGCTTTTGAGTTCGACGACGACTCGCACATCGTTGCCGTTGTGCATGCCGCTACGGACATTCAGAAACAAGGGATGATCGGCGGGCGGCTGCGCGGGTGGCGCGGCGAATTTGGCGTCGACGAAATCGACGACCAAACGGCTAGGACTTTTCAACACGAATGCGTGGTGTTTGACCGGACCCGGCAACGCGAACGACACTTGCGACGCGGCTCCGTACTGGATACCGGCCAGTTCGGCCTGAGCCGCCAAAACGGCATGAGCGGCGGTAGACAAGACCACCGTCCAGAAAATTCGAGACATTCGCTGCATAGCCGTTAGCCCAAAAGTGACAATTCCGTTGAGATTATAGCAATAGGTCTTTGTTTTTCCAGTGTAGTTTTATCAAATTTTCCCAATCGCCACGTAAGTGATTGATTTGAACCGTGCGATGCTCGCCAACGTAATTCAGGGTCAATTCCAGGTCGGCCGCCGGCAGTTGTCCCATCCCCATCTCCGGCCATTCGATACAACACCAAGCCCGCTCGCCCAGATAGTCGGCCATCCCTATCCATTCCAATTCTTCGGGATCTTTCAGCCGATACAAATCAAAATGAAACAAGGCGCGGCCGTTCAAGCGGTATTCCTCGACCAAACTGAAAGTCGGACTTTTGACGGTTCCGCCATAGCCCGCCGCGCGCAACGCGCCGCGAATCAGCGTGGTTTTGCCCGCCCCCAGATCGCCGTTCAAAAACATCAGGCATTTGTCCGGCATTGCTTGCCACAACGCCGCGCCGAAGGCCTCGGTTTCCGAAGCGTCGATCAATTCGATTTCGATCAATTGAGTAACTCTCTGATTTCCGCCGGCAAATCGCCGGCCAACAAGCCGCGCTCACCGTGACGCAAGGCCAGGCGATCGGCGGCTTCGCCGTGTACGTAAACACCCAGTCTGGCCGCTTCCGGCGCCGACCAGCCCTGCGCCAGTAGTCCGCCCAGCAGTCCGGCGAGAACATCGCCCATGCCGCCGCTCGCCATGCCGGGATTGCCGGTGGACGACACGTAGATGCGTTCGCCATCGCCGACCAGGCTACCCGCGCCTTTCAGTACGCAAACGCCGCCGTAGCGCTGTTGCAAGCTCACTAACGCCGCAAACCGGTCGGCGCCGACTTGGGCGGTCGTCGAACCCAACAATCGAGCGGCTTCGCCGGGATGCGGCGTTAAAATCCAATGATCGCGGCGCTCCGGCCGAGCCGCCAACAGGTTCAAGGCATCGGCATCCACCACGCAGGGCTTGCCGGACGCCAGTACCGCCGCGAACATCGTCCGTGCCCAGGCGTCTTGCCCCAAACCCGGACCGACAACGACGACGCTGGCCTTGTCCAACAGACTTGCCAAATCCGCGGAGGATTCGACGCCGTGGCACATCAATTCCGGCCGGCCAAGATTCAGGACGGCGCTATGCACGGCTCGCGTCGCGATGCTGACTAAGCCGGCACCAGTGCGTAACGCGGCTTCGCCGGCCAATCGAATCGCGCCGCTATAACCCAGATTGCCGCCAACCGCCAATACATGGCCGCAGTGGCCTTTATGCGCGACGCGCGGGCGAGGCGGCGGCGGGGTTTTGGTCAGTCGGTAAATCGAACCGGCACCCGCCAGCACCTCGTCGGGCAAGGCCAGGCTATCGCACACGACTTCGCCGCAATAGTCGGCCGCAAAACCGGTCAACAAGCCGCGTTTCAGCCCGATAAAGGTCACGGTCAAATCGGCGGCCACCGCACAGCCCAAGACATTGCCGGTATCCGCGTCCAATCCGGACGGTACATCGAGAGCGACTACCGGCGCGGCGGATGCGTTGATCGCGGCGATTGCCGACGCGTAAGGCTCGGATACCGGCCGGCTCAAGCCGATGCCGAGTAGTGCGTCGACGACCACGCTGTCGCCGGGCAGACTGTCGCCCAAAACCTCGATGCGGCCGCCGGCCTGAAAATAACGCTCGGCGGCGTCGGCGGCATCCACCGGCAAGCGGGCCGAATCCGATAGTGCATGCACGTCGACGCGATAACCGGCCAGCAAGGCCAAGCGCGCCACGACATAGCCGTCGCCGGCATTATTGCCGGCACCGCAAAACACCGTCAGGCGCCTATGTTCCGGCCAGTGGCGCCGGATTTGTTCGAACGCGGCCGCCCCAGCCCTGGCCATCATGACCGCACCGGCGATGCCGTGTTCGGCCATCGCTCGCCGCTCGGCTTCGCGGATTTCGGCAACGCTGTAGAGTTGGTCGGCTGAGGGCATGGGCTTGTGTAAAATGACGCAGTAAACCCATTATATTTTCCAGCCCGCCATGCCCCCAAGTCATTTCGTCGCCACCGAAGAATTCGTTGCCAACATTCGGGCCTGGGCCCTGGACTTGGGCTTTCAACAACTCGGCATCAGCGATACCGATCTGACCAGCGCCGAAGGCCACTTGCAGCGTTGGCTGGCGGACGGGATGCACGGCGAGATGCACTATATGGCGGCGCATGGCCTTAAACGCAGCCGGCCGGCCGACTTGCAGCCCGGCACGCTCAGCATCATTTCGGCGCGGATGGATTATCTACCGGAGCATCGGAGCAGCATGGCCGAGCGGCTGAACGATCCGGCCGCTGCCTTCGTGTCGCGCTACGCCCTGGGCCGCGACTATCACAAACTGTTACGTAGCCGTCTGCAAAAACTGGCCGACAAAATCGCCGCCGCGATCGGCCCATTCGGCTACCGGGTGTTCGTCGACAGCGCACCGGTGCTGGAAAAAGCCATCGCCGAGAAAGCCGGGCTAGGCTGGATAGGCAAGCACAGTAATTTAATCAACCGCCGAGCCGGCTCCTGGTTTTTCCTCGGCGAAATCTATACCGATCTGGCCCTGCCGGCCGACACGCCGGTCGCTTCGCATTGCGGCAGTTGCCGAGCCTGCCTGGACATCTGCCCGACCCAAGCCATCGTCGCGCCTTACCGAGTCGATGCCCGGCGTTGCGTGTCTTATTTGACGATCGAATTGCACGGCAGCATTCCCGAGGAACTGCGACCGCTGCTCGGCAACCGGATTTACGGCTGCGACGACTGCCAATTGATTTGCCCGTGGAATCGCTACGCCACACTCAGCGGCGAAGCGGACTTTCAACCGCGCCACCGCTTGGACCGCGCCACGCTGATCGAACTATTCGGCTGGAGCGAAACCGAATTCCTGCAACGCACCGAAGGCTCGGCGATCCGCCGCATCGGCCACGCGCGCTGGCTACGCAATATCGCCGTCGCGCTCGGGAATGCCAGGCCAGACGCGGCGATTCGCGCGGCGTTGGCCGGCCGGCTGGACCACGATTCAGAGCTGGTCAGGGAACACGTGGTTTGGGCGTTGCGACGGCAGACCACGGAAGCCGAAACTTGAGCCACGGCTGAAACTTGCGGTAAAGTACCTGCCTATCCTTTCCGGAGGCCAGCATGTCGATTCCGGCCCTCGCCAACACTCAATTCCCCGACTATTCCGGTCCGGCGAAGAGCCGTTCCGCCGCCGCGCGGCAAGACTCGACCAAAACCCAGCAAACCGGGGTCAGCTCCCAGCTCAGCGACGAACAACTCGCGCAAGTTCAAAAACTGAAAACCCGCGACCGGGAAGTCCGCGCGCACGAGCAAGCCCATCTGAGTGCCGCCGGCGGCCTGGCAACCGGCGGCGCCCACTTTCAGTACGTCACCGGCCCGGACGGGGTGCGCTACGCGACCGGCGGCGACGTCGGCATCGACACGTCGGAAGTCAGCGGCAATCCCCAAGCCACGTTGGCCAAGGCCGATACGATACGCCGAGCTGCCTTGGCGCCTGCCCAACCGTCAGGCCAGGATTTGAGCGTGGCCGGGCAAGCCAGCGCGATGGCGGCCAAAGCGCGCGCCGAATTGCTAAAAAGCCAACAAACGCCAAACTCCGGCCAGCACCTGAACGTGCGGGCCTGATCAGTCGGCGCCGAACTCGACCGCAAAACCGCCGTTCGGATCGATCCTGACCACCCTGGCCATCTGCACCGGCGCGTCGTCGAACTCGGTGGTCTGGACTTCGACGACCGCCCCCATCGGCGGGATCAATTCCACCGGACAGAACAAATACAACCCGGTTTCGGAGAAATCCCGCATGTCGAGGATTTGCGTCTCGGTCGAAACCGGAACCGTCACCCGGATCTTAGCCCGGTGTTTCAGACGCGGATGTCTGCGCTTGTTATCTACCACGAATACTCCCGACTCTCTCCAAGTTCCAATGCGCGCAGCCGGTCCTCAAACCAGCAAATAAAGCCCTAATCCTACCATGACCAGTCCGCTGAGCAATTTGAGCCAACGTCCTTCGCGTTCCCGCAGCCGCCGCTGACTGAGCGTCCAGACGCCGACGGCCAGCACAATCACATCGTCCAGCATATAGGCGGCATTATAGAGCAGCAAATAACCGTAATATTCGGCCCCTTGCAACTGGCGCAGCGTCAGTATCCGGGTATACAAAGCCGGAAAACCGGAAGTACACATGAACTCGACGATCTGGACCAACACGGCCAGCACCACGGCGCCGACGATGGCGCCGAACAGGTTGTCGGCTTGTAGGATGGCCCGCATCCGCGCGTATATGCCCGGCTTGGCGGACGCCGGAATCGATAGCGAAAATCCGCGTCCGAACGCCCAAAAGTCTTTCAGATGGATGGCGCCGGCCACTATCGCGATAGCCGCGATCGCCCACTGCGAGCCGCGCGACCAACCGATCAGCAAAAACAGATTCAGCCACGCGGCCATGAACGCGAAATAGGCAATGCCCTCCACGACCACGAAGGTGCCGGCCACCGCTAGCATCCGCATCCGCTGTTGCATCGGCGCCAGCATCGAGAGCATTAAGAGTAGCACCCACATCGAACACGGATTGAAACCGTCGAGCAAGCCCATTGCCAGCGTAAACAGCGGTAACCCGACCTGATCTAAATCAATCCGCCGGCCCAGAAACGTGAAGCCGAAACTTTCCGGCTGCGAGTCGGGTACCACCGCAGGCGTTTCGCAACTTGTCTCGGGGACGACGCTGCAACTGCCGGCGTCGCCGGTCGCGATACCGGCCCGCTGCGAGCCCCGCAATGCCGAGCGGATCTGCTCGTCGCTGAGACCGCCCGCGCTATACCCGATAATCCAGCGCCCTCCGACGTAAAACGCGGGTAAGCGCAAACCCGCCGTCTCGGCGCCGGCTAGCGACCGCATCCGCGCGGCGGCGTCGGCTTCCCGACTGACGTTATGCACATCGATACGCAAAGTGGGTTGCTCGGCATGCAAACGGTCCAAAAACGCTTCGGCTTGCAGACAATGTTCGCAGCCGTCGCGCACGAACGCTTCGATGTCGGCCGCGTCCGCCGCGCGGAGTCCGGTCTGCATGATCAGCGCGAGTATGCCGCACAGCAGCCAGGGGCCGCATGGTCGGAAAACACTCATGTTGACCCGGAACAACCGTCCGATTGAACTCATCCGTCCCCCTTGCGTCTACCGCCGGTCGGCCACGTTAGTCGCGACCGAGATAAAATTATTGGATAATACGCCGTTATTGCCAACGACCCGCCTCCACCGCGGTGGAGCCACACCGCAACACGCCTTAGAGCGGCAGACTCCCAACGACACTGAATGGCCAAACGACCCAACAGATACCGAAAACTCACCGTTAGACGCAAAAAAACGCCCTCGAAATCCAACTGGTTGATACGCGGCGCAATCACCGTGGCGCTGGCCGCGTTGGCGGCCCTGGCAATTTATACCTTCTACCTGGATTATACCGTTCGCCAACAATTCGAAGGCAAGCGCTGGTCGATTCCGGCCCGGGTCTACGCCAGTCCGGTCGAGCTTTACAACGGCTACGAGATGTCCGCTAAAAGCTTCGAGGACTTGCTGCAACAACTGCATTACCGGATGGACCCGCAACTGGCCGCCGAAGGCTCCTACGTGGTCAAGGGCAGTCAAATATCGCTAAAAACCCGTGCCTTCAATTTCGGCGATACACCTCAGGAGAGCCGAAAAATCAACGTCGGCTTCGCCGGCGGCGGCGTTGCTAACATAGCCGACGCCGCGACCGGCGAAAGCGTCGCCATCTTGCGGATGGACCCGGTGCAAATCGGCAGTTTTTACCCGACCCGCAAGGAAGACCGCATTCTGATCAAGCTGGACGAAGCACCGCCTACACTGGTGCAAGGCTTGCTGTCCACCGAGGACCGCGACTTTTATCATCATTTCGGCATCTCGCCCAAGGGCATCGCCCGGGCGATGTGGAACAATCTGAAGGCCGGCGGCATGGTGCAAGGCGGCAGCACGATCACCCAGCAATTGGTGAAAAACTTCTTCCTGCACCCCAAACGCACTCTACGGCGCAAGCTCAAGGAAGTGCTGATGTCGCTGATTCTAGAATACCGCTACAGCAAGGACGAGATACTGGAAGCCTACTTGAACGAAATCTTCCTGGGCCAGGACGGTTCCAGCGCGGTACACGGCTTCGGTCTGGCCAGCGAGTTTTATTTCGGCCAATCGCTGAAAACGTTGAATCTGCCGCAGGTCGCTACGCTGGTCGCGCTGGTGCGCGGACCGTCGGAATACGACCCGCGCCGCAATCCGGACCACACTCTGGATCGACGCAATCTGGTGCTGGACTCGATGCTCGCCGAAGGCTATATCGACGAACAACAGGCCAGCGAAGCCAAAAAGCAGCCGTTGGGCGTGGCCAAGGTGATACACCGCTCGGCCAACCGTTTTCCGGATTTCATCGACTTGGTCAAGCGCCAACTTAGACAGGAATACAAGGAAGAGGATCTGACCTCGGAAGGCTTGCGCATTGTAACGACGCTGGACACCCGTACGCAGGACACCTTGGAGCAAACGCTGGCGAACAAACTGAAACACCTGGAGAAAAGCCCGAAAAGCGACGACTTACAAAGCGCCGCCATCGTCACCCGCCGCGACAACGGCGAGATCGTCGCGTTGGTCGGCGGTCGCGACAGCGCGGTCACGACCGGCTTTAACCGGGCGCTGGACGCGGTCCGGCCGATCGGCTCGTTGATCAAACCGGTGGTATATCTAACCGCGTTGGAACACCCCGACCGCTACACGATCGCCACGCCGATCAGCGATACCGCGATCGCGTTGGACGACGGCAGCGGCAAAACCTGGTCGCCGGATAACTACGACAATCGCGAGCACGGCGTGGTACCGCTGCATACCGCGCTGACCCATTCCTACAATCTGGCGACGGTGCGGATCGGCATGGACATCGGGTTGGGCAAAATCGCCAACACCCTGAAGGCGATGGGCGTGTCGCGGCCGGTGAATCTATATCCGTCCTTCCTGCTCGGCGCCCAAGCCCTGACGCCGTTCGAAGTCACCCAACTTTACCAGACCCTGGCCGGCGACGGCTTCGCGACGCCGCTACGCTCGATTCGGGCGGTTAATGCCGCCGACGGCAAGGCGTTGCAAAGCTATCCGTTCACGGTCCATCAGGCCGTCGATCCCGCCGCCGCCTTCATCACCAACACGATACTGCAGGAAGTGATGTATGCCGGCACCGGCCACTCGGCCTACAACTACATGCCGCAAAGCATGGCGCTGGCCGGCAAGACCGGCACCACCAATCAGTTGCGGGATAGCTGGTTCGCCGGTTTCAGCGGCGATTTGTTGTCGGTGGTATGGGTCGGCCGCGACGACAACAAGCCGACCGGCCTGACCGGCGGCAGCGGCGCACTGCAAATCTGGGCCGATCTGATGCGGCAGGTCTCGAAAAAGCCGGTCAGTCTGATCCGGCCGGACAATGTCGAAATGAAGTGGATCGATCCGTCCACCGGTTTGCTCAGTACCGAGGACTGCCCCGGCGCCAAATTACTGCCCTTTATTGACGGCTCCGGCCCCAGCCAATTTTCCGAATGCGGCGGCGGCGGCGAAACCGACGGCAACTGGCTTAACAACCTCAATCCTTTTTAACCGATGAAAATTCTTAGCTTCGTTTTTTGCTTGATATGCGCCACCCCATTGCACGCGGAGGAAACGCCGATCGCCCGATTGAAAACTTTTTTGGCCGGCTCGAGCGCGCTGGCCGCCGACTTCCGCCAAGTGACGCTGGACAAGAGCGGCAAACCGGCACAAACCAGTAGCGGCAAGTTTTATTTGAGCCGCCCCGGCAAATTCCGCTGGAATTATCAAAAACCCTTCGTCCAGGAAATCGTATCCAATGGCGGCAAGGTCTGGTTTTACGATGCGGATTTGGAGCAGGTCACGGTCAAGCAATTGGACGATTCGCTGGGTTCGACGCCGGCCTTGCTGTTGACCGGTCAAATCGACATCGAAGAGAAATTCACGTTGCGAGAGCAAGGCGAGGACGAAGGCATGAATTGGGTGAAATTGTCGCCCAAGAACGAGGAAAGCGGCTTCAAATACATCCTGATCGGCTTGGAGCGCGACCAGTTGGGCGGCATGGAATTGAGCGATAATTTCGGCCAATTGACGCGTATCTATTTTTCCAACATCCAGATCAATCCCAAGCTGGAAGAAGCCTTGTTTAACTTCAAAGCACCCAAGGGCGCCGACGTGTTCGAAAACTAAGCGGCCGGAGCCGGCAAGATTTTGCCGGCCTTGCCGTCAGGCGGCCAATTCCACCCGGTTGCGGCCGCGTTGTTTGGCCGCGTACATTGCTTTGTCGGCGCGCTTGACCAGCGATTCCGCGCTGTCGTCGCCTTGCAGCGTGGCAACGCCCAAACTGGCGGTCAAATTCAACACATCCATGCCGTAAGCCAGGGTATGCGACTCGATGTCGGCGCGCAGACGCTCGGCGATAATCCCGGCGCCGTCGATGTCGGTGTCGGCCAATAAAATCACGAACTCTTCGCCGCCGAAGCGGTAAACCGCATCGCTGCCGCGCACGCTATCGCGTAACCAGGCGGCCACCGATGCCAAGGCCAAATCGCCGCAAGCATGGCCGTATTGGTCGTTAATATTCTTAAAATGATCGATATCGACGAAGACCAAGGACAAATGCTGGCCATGGCGTACCGCCCGCTTGACCTCGCGTTGCAAGCTATCGTTAAAGGCCGCGCGATTGTTGGTTTTGGTCAACGGATCGGTATACGCCATCCGTAAGGCTTGTTGAAACAGCGTGGCATTGCGTAACGGATAAATCAGACAGCACAACAGGCTTTCCAGCATTTTCAGCTCTTCGCGGCCGAAGCGTTGGGTACGGGTCAGCTTCAGTTCGCCCAGCTCCTGCTCTTCGACTTTCAAGACATAAGAGCATGAGTGGCGAGCCATCACCCCGCGCTGATAGTGCATATTGAACAGCGGATGGTTGTATTCGACGCCGTTGTGCGGGATCGTAGCTTGAATCTTGTTGCAGAAAATACCGATCAGTTCGTCGAACTCCAGCGTAGTTTGCAAGGCACTGCTGATGTCGTAATGATGAAGATTGACCGCCGTCGAGGCTTCGAAGGTTTTATTGCTGACGACGGCTAATTCGGCGGATTGTTCTTTCATGACGGTCCCCAGTGATCGAGTTGGCGTTCAAGCCATCGAAAGCCAGGACCGTGCCAGCTTGTTTTAAGCGTTTTTTTTCAATTGGTTAATAAATTAAACGCCGATTCGAAGCAACAAGGCGGCAAATTTCCGCCGGATTCCCGGCGCCGCTCAAAACAGACCCAATTGAACCTGAGCCACCTCCGACATCATTTCCCTGGACCAGGGCGGGTCCAAGACCACTTCGACATCCACGCTGTCGACGCCGGGCAAACCGCGGATACACTTCTCGACGTCGCCTTGAATCACCGGCCCCATGCCGCAACCCGGCGCGGTCAACGTCATCCGTATCCGGACGTCGTGACCACCGTTGGCGTTGGCCGTCACGTCGCAACCGTAGACCAAGCCCAAATCGACGATATTCACCGGAATTTCCGGATCGTAGACGGTTTTCATCACTTCCCAGCAATTGCGCTCGACCGCCTGCGCATCGGTTTCCGACACCAGGGTATGCAAATGCTGAGGCTCCTTGCCGAGCGCGTCGGCGTCGACGCCGGCGATCCGCACCATGTGGCCGTAATCGGTGAAAACCGTATAGTTACTGCCCAAGGACTGGTGGATCGTAACTTCCTGACCCTTGCGCAACATGCCGTGATGGCCGTCGGGAATCGTGACGATGTTGACGTCACGGTTTAAAAACACCACTTCTCTGTCTGCCATAGCTCGTTTCAACGGTTGAATGTCTGGGCGTCAATAATTTGACCGGTGACGCCGAGGCTGGCGTCGCTGAATAAATAAACGTAGGCCGGCTGCAAACTGGCGGGCGCCGGCAGCGCCGCCTTGTCTTCGGCCGGATAGGCCTTACGCCGCAACGGACTGTCGACCGGCCCCGGCACCAAGGTGTTGACCCGAATTTTGCCGGCGGATTCCAATTCGGCCGCCAATATCGCCGCGAAACCTTCCAATGCGATTTTAGAAACGCCGTAAGCGCCGGAATAGGCCTGGCCCTTGCGAGCCGAGGAATCCGAGGTAAACACGATCGAAGCATGCTCCGCCGCCAGCAACACCGGCAGCAAAACCCGGCAGAGTAAAAACGCCGCGTTCAGGTTGACGTTCAACGCATGCCCCCAGTCCTTGGTTTTGTAATTGGCGATGGGGCTGAACGCGCTGAATTCCACCGCCGAGTGCAATACGCCGTGCAATGCGCCGAAGCGCTCGGCGATGGCGTCGGCCATTTCCTGATATTGAGCTTCGGTGGCGCCGGCCAAATCGAAAGGGTACATCGTCGGTTCCGGACCGCCGGCCGCGACGATCGCGTCGTAGGTCTTTTCCAATTTAGGGATGCTGTTGTCCAGCAAAATCAGGCTGGCGCCCTGTCCGGCCAGAGCCAGCGCGGCCGCGCTCCCTAAACCGCCGCCGGCGCCGGTAATTAAAATAACTCGATCGTTTAATGACATAGACTGGTTTGGATCCATTGCGTCAGTTGACGGGGATGTTCGATCATCGCGTCCGCCCCCCAAGTGTCCGGCTGGTCGTCGCTGTTCAAATAGCCGTACAAGGCCGCGAGAGTTTTCATACGGGCGTTTTTGCCGGCGGCAATGTCGTGCGGCGCATCGCCAATGTAGACGCAGCGCTCGGGTGTTACGCCGGCCAACCGGCAAGCTTCGAACATCGGCTCCGGATGCGGCTTGCTAAACGCGGTGGTGTCGCCGCTGACCGCGCAAGCCACGCGCGTGTCCAACGCCAGCGCTCGCAACAACGGCGAGGTAAACCGCTGCTTTTTGTTGGTCACGACCCCCCACTTCAAACCGGCGGTTTCGATGGCATCCAGGCAATCGCCGATGCCGTCGAAAAAGCGACTGTGTTCGGCAATATTGGCCTGATAGGCGTCCAACATGTCGCTCAACATCATTTGCGCCGTGGCTTCGTCCACCGTAACCGCTTGCCGAATCATCGCCATGGCGCCCCGCGAAATCGCCGGCTTCACCGTCGCCGGATCAATTTCGGCAAAACCGTGCGCCGCCAGGGTTCGATTTAGACAGGCGATCAGGTCCGGCGCGGTATCGACCAGGGTACCGTCCAAATCGAACAACACGCACTCCAGTTTGAAGTCGGTCATGCGGTTTATTCCGGACGCGCGAACGCGGCGATGTAGTTGACGTCGATATCGCGGCCCAGACTGAAGCGCTTGGCGAACGGGTTGTATTCGATGCCGGTCATTGCCTGCAATTCCAGACCGCCGGCCCGCGCCATTCGATCCAATTCGGCCGGTTTGATAAAGGTTTTATATTCGTGAGTGCCCTTCGGCACCATTTTCAGCAGATGCTCGGCGGCGACGATCGCCAGGAGCCAAGCCTTCGGCACCCGGTTCAAGGTCGAAAAAAACACCAGACCGCCCGGTTTGACCAACGTCGCGCATGCCTTGACCACCGAAGCCGGATCGGGAACGTGCTCCAACATTTCCATACAGGTCACCACGTCGAAGCCACCCGGCTCCTCGGCCGCCAATTGTTCGGCGCTGACCTTACGGTAATTGACCGCCACACCGGTTTCCAGACTGTGCAGATCGGCGATATCGAGCAAATCTTCGCTCAGATCGATACCCAAGGCATCGGCGCCCTGCCCGGCCAAACCTTCGGTCAGAATGCCGCCGCCGCAACCGACGTCAACCACCCGCTTGCCGGCCAAATCGACTTGCCGGCCGATGAATGCCAAGCGAAGCGGATTAACGGCGTGCAAGGTATGCAATTCGCCGTTCGGATCCCACCAGCGCTCCGCTTGAGCGCCGAACTTATGAATTTCGTGAGGATGTACGTTGTCTGCTGCCGTCATGATCTACCGCGCGCTGTGTAAGTTGGCGATAGTTTACTTTAACACTAGGTTATTCGTCATGCGGCAACTGCAAGCATTCGGTTCGCCGCGACCCGCTTCATCGAATGGCGTTGAAATCGGCCGTCCAAGCACCCAAGATTGTCAGCGTTACTCGGGACGGGCAATTCTCCCCAACTTCCGCCGGATTTGGCTAGACTAAGCCTTCCACTCACCCAGAAGCGGCGTATGCGGGAAGAAAGCAAGACGGAAGACCACAAGCTGGACATCCAGCGCATTATCCAGTGGCTGGACGACGACGGCATATTGTCGAAAGCGGACCTGGAAAAATGCCGCCAATACGCGGCCGCCAAGATCAATCTCAACAAGCATCCGTTGAAAATTTTGAGCGAATGCGAATTGGCCGACCGCAGTCAACTCGGCAAGCTGCTGACTCAGGAAGACCTCACCCAATGGCTGGCCAAAAAGCTGGCGCTGCCCTACTACTATTTCGACCCGCTGAAAATCGACGTACCCAGCGTTACCGCGATCTTCAGCAAAGCCTATGCGGTCAATTACAACATCCTGCCGATCAAGATCAACGACGAGGAAATTGTCGTCGCCACCGCCGAGCCCTTCATCCGCGCCTGGCAACTGGACCTGGCCAAGATGCACCACGGCAAGATTCGCTGCGTGTTCGCCAATCCCGACGAAATCAAGCGCTATCTGGACGAGTTTTACAACTTCTCGCAATCGCTGAAAGGCGCGCAAACCCAAAACGAAGGGCGCGGCGGCGGCCAGAACTTCGAGCAATTGGTCGAACTCAGCAAAATGGCGGACCTGGACGCCAACAACCAGCACGTCGTCAATCTGGTCAATTGGCTGTTGCAATACGCCTTCGACCAACGCGCCAGCGACATCCACATCGAACCGCGCCGCCAGCAAGGCAACGTGCGCTTTCGGATCGACGGCATCCTGCACCACGTCTACCAGTTGCCGATGCCGATCATGAACGCGGTGCTGAGCCGGCTGAAAATCCTGGGACGGATGAACATCGCCGAAAAGCGTTTGCCGCAAGACGGCCGGATCAAAACCCAAATGAATGCCAAGGAAATCGAATTGCGGCTATCGACGATGCCGACCGCGTTCGGCGAAAAACTGGTGATGCGGATATTCGACCCGGAAGTGCTGCTGCGCGATTACGAACAACTCGGCTTCAACAAGCAGGAATTGGCGATCTGGAATCGGATGACCGGCCAGACCCACGGCATCATCCTGGTGACCGGGCCAACCGGTTCCGGCAAGACCACGACGCTGTATTCGACGCTGAAACGGCTGGCGACGCCGGAAATCAATCTGTGCACCGTCGAAGACCCGATCGAGCAAATCGAACCGGTCTTCAACCAGATGCAGGTGCAGGCCAATATCGGCCTGGACTTCGCCAGCGGCATCCGCACCCTGCTACGCCAAGACCCCGACATCATCATGGTCGGCGAAATCCGCGACCTGGAAACCGCCGAAATGGCGGTGCAAGCCTCGCTGACCGGCCATCTGGTCATCTCGACGCTGCACACCAACAACGCCCCGGCCGCCGTCACCCGCTTGCTGAATTTGGGCCTGCCCGGCTACCTGATTCAGCAAACCGTATTGGGCGTGATGGCACAGCGCTTGATCCGGGTCTTATGCAAGTATTGCAAAACGCCGGTCGCCGTCGACGACGCGCAATGGCAAGCTCTGGTCGCGCCGTTCCGAGTGGCCCCACCCAAGCAAATCCACCGCGCCACCGGCTGCAAGGAATGCCGCAACACCGGCTTCGCCGGCCGGATCGGCATCTACGAAATCTTCGAGAACAGCCAGACTTTGGAAAAGCTAATCGTCGAAGGTTGCGACACAGCCTTGTTGCAAAAACAAGCCATCAAGGAAGGCATGCGACCGCTCCGCCTCAGCGGCGCCGAAAAAGTCGCGGCCGGCATCACGACCATCGAAGAGGTGCTCCGAGTCGCACCGGAGCGGATTGAATTTTAGCGGTCGGCGGAATCGCGGGGCAAAGTCTAGGCGCGGCTGAACCGGTGACAATGACATGTTCGATCATCGCATCCGAAGAATTATCCGTAGAGGAATGACATCGTCCTGGAAGTTATGAAATGCAGAAATCGACCCGTTAGCGACATTCAAGGCTTTTCATCTAATAGCAAGAGCAAAGCAGTAAGCTGCCGTTCATCGCATGGTTATCATGAGCGAGAATTCATATTAGGGAGCAGGCGCTTACGTCAAAAATGTTCGCAATCGCCTGCCTGAATTGACTAGCCTTTAATGCACATCACTTGCCGCAATTGATGCACGATTTCGACTAAGTCGTGTTGCTGTGCCATAACCTGTTCGATGTCCTTATAGGCGGCCGGTATTTCATCGATCACGCCGCTATCTTTACGGCATTCAATGCCTTGTGTTTGATGGGCTAGATCGTCGGCATTGTAACGTCGCTTGGCTTCGCTACGACTCATAAGGCGGCCAGCGCCGTGCGAGCACGAACAAAAGGACTGTTCGTTACCTTTACCGCGCACGATGTAAGAGCGTGCGCCCATGCTGCCCGGAATAATTCCCAGCTCACCCTCGCCAGCGCGAATTGCGCCTTTGCGGGTGACCAGCACTTTGGCATCGAAATGCCATTCGTGAGCGACATAGTTGTGATGGCAGTTAATGACTTCCTTGGTGAAGGTTAATTTCGGCCATTTTTTATGTAATACCTCGCCGATTAAACGCAGCATTTCCCGTCGATTGGTCATTGCATAGTCCTGCGCCCAACTGACTGCCAGCAAATAATCGTCGTAGTGCTTCGCACCTTCGCGAAAATAGGCTAAGTCTTTATCTGGCAAATTCACCAAATGCTGCCCGATGTCCTTTTTTGCCAGATTGATGAAATACTCGCCAATCACATTGCCAATACCTCGACTTCCGGAATGCAGCATGATCCACACTTGATCGCTTTCATCCAAACACAGTTCGATGAAATGATTGCCACCGCCTAGCGTACCTAATTGACGTATCCAAGTTTGATAAGGCTTGTTTTGCTTGGCATTGACTTTGGGGTGTTTATCCAAAATTTGATGTAAGCCCACGCCAAGCGCGTTTATGGTCGAGCGTTGTGCTTGATCGCTACGGTGCATGGCAAAACCGACCGGCACCGCCGCTTCCAGCGCTAACCGCAATGAACGTAAGCTGTCCGGCAAATCATTAGCGCTGACCGACAATCGCACGGCACACATGCCGCAACCAATATCCACGCCGACTGCCGCCGGTATAATCGCCCCCAGCGTCGGAATCACCGAACCGACCGTTGCGCCTTTGCCGCAATGCACATCGGGCATCACGGCAATATGGCTGTGCATAAAAGGCATCTGCGATAAGTTTAGCAATTGTTGATAGGCTGCCGGATCGACTTGGTCTGTGTAAATTTTGACCGGCACTTTGCCCTTGGTAATCAGGGTTTGAATAGGCATGATTCACCTCCTGTGTTGTTGCTGCCAACGTAGTGAAAACTGAGAGCCGGGACTTTTTTACGATGTAAGCTGGCTGCCACCACGCTACGCAGCACCGCTTGACTGTGTTTTAGCGCCGCTAAAATAGCTTCGCTATTAGTGGCATTGTTGGGAGAGCCAACGCTGACACATAGACGCTGTTTAGCAGGCTCATACTGTACGGCGAGCACCTCAACGCCTAACAAATCAGGGTGTTTGCATTCGCCTTCGAGAAATAAACTTAAAGTTCGATGTGCCTGTTTACTCAGTTGTTGATCTTTACGCGCCTGTTGTTTAACTGGGTCGCGTTGTTCGAAACGAGGCGCTAGACCATCGTCTTCGCGCCATTCTGCGCACAATAAACGTGTGCGGTTGGATTGATGTGTTTTCATAAACTTCCACAAAGCCTATCCGAAGCCAGCAGCCCAACGGCAATAGCAAGCCCTAACCGGAATCGGCCAAAAATTAAAAATAAGGGATTAATGCGGAAGCCCGATCCTGATGATCGGATGAAAATTACCGACCGGTAAAGGATGCGAGGCTTAAGCGCGTTGCAAAATCGAACATACAGCCTCCTTCGGTGGGTTGGTGGGTTAAAAAGATGCGCAGTTTAGTAACCTGGACTACGGATGTCAAAATATTGTGCTGCTTCTAATTGCAGTGATGGGGCTGATATCGCTGACGGTGTCAAAATACACCATGGTGAAATTACGGGAACGAAGGGGCGTTTATTGCTTGGGCTTAATCAATCCCGCAAGATATACAGAAATCATCCAACTATACGGGTCACAAATAAAAAGCATTTACCGATCAAGTCTTCTAGCACTTTTGCACCCGCCAGAAATCGTAAAAATTAAACCATTGTCGCGGGGCGGCCAGACAATGGTGTTGCAAACGCTCGGCGTAGCGGCGGACGGCGGCATGGATGACCGCGTCGCGGTTGGCGCGGGTCCAGGTCAAGCCGTCGCTGAACGGCTCGAAAATGATCCGGTGCCGGCCGGCCTGTTTGATACAGAACAAGCCGTACACCGGACATTGCAACAAGCCGGCCAGCACGAACGGACCCTGCGGCAACGGCGCCGGCGCGCCGAGAAAGTCAGCCCAGGCTATCCGGCCGCCGCCCACCGGCGTGCGGTCGGCGGCGATGACCACCAACTCGCCCTGCTCGACTTTTTCGGCCAAGCGCATCGCCACGCCGGCGTCGATCTCGGTGACTTGCAGCAAGTTCAACGCGCTAGCCGGATTGTAGCGCGCCAACAAACGGTTGAAGCGCTCGGCATGCTTGGTGTGTACCAGCACGTTGATCTTGACGTTCGGATCGCGCCGGGCCATGACCCGGCACACCTCGGGATTGCCCAGATGGCAGGCCAACAGCAACGCGCCGCGCCCCCGCCCCAAATCCGCCAATAGCCGTTCGCGGCCCTCGAATTCGACCGCATCCGCCGGCAAGGCATCGGCCCAGGCCGCCATTTTGTCGATGATAGCGTTGGCGAAGGCGATGAAATGCCGCCAACTCTGCCAATTCAGACACTCCGGCCGCTCGCCGTTAAATACCGCCAAGCGCCGCCAAAATTCGCGACTGGCCTGTCTGGCGCGAGGATGGCTTAGCCAGTAATAACTGACCACCGGATATAAGAACGCCTGCAACAACGGCCGGCCGCCGTAACGGAACACGCCGAACAGCACGCGCATGCCCCAAACGCAGGTCGATTCTCCGATTTGCGCCCAATGGCCGGCAGCCTTCATCGCAAACGCCTGAGCAACAAAACCGGCAGTCTGAGCAGCATCCCGAAGAACAGCCGGGCGTGCGTCGCGGAAATCAACGCGTTATCGCGGAACAACCGAAAGTGCGACACGCCGTCTTCCGGATAACGCACCGCCGTCGGCAGATTGAGCGCAGTGACGCCTTGCCAATACAGCCGGACCACGATATCGATGTCGAAGGCCATGCCGCTAGCCACTTGCTGCCTAGCCAGCAAGTGCTCGACCGCCGCCAGCGGATACAAGCGAAACCCGCACATGCCGTCGGCGATCGCATCCGACCAGGTGTTGATACGAATCCAGAAGTTAGTGATGCGCCGGCCGTGTACCCGGCTCTTCGGCGCGTCGGCGCCGTAACGCGGCGCGCCGAGTATCATCGCGTCCGGATACAACCTGGCCAACGCCAGAAACGCCGGAATATCGGCGGTATCGTGCTGGCCGTCGGCGTCGATTTGCAGCGCGTGGCTAAACCCGCGCGCCAGCGCTTGGCGAAAACCGTCCACGACCGCCGCGCCCTTGCCGCCGTTCGCCGGCCGTTCCAACAAGCTCAGCCAATCGGTTTGCGCGGCGGCCAGCTCGCGTAACACTTGTCCGCAGGCCGGCGAGCTGCCGTCGTTGACCAATAGGCACGGCAGTCCGTGCGGCTTGAGCCGCGCCAACAAGGCCGGCAGCGCCCGCTCGTGGTTGTACACCGGAATCACGATGCAGACCTTGATCGTCATGGTTGCCCCGTCATTCGTCTGGGAAGCGACGCCATTCCCTGTGTCGAAACGCCCTCAATCGCGGCTGAAGCCTCATCTACACCCATTTTTTGCATTCTCCGGGGCAAAACACTTTCATCCCAGAAAAATCCGTTGAGCATTCCAAACCCCGTTCGCCCTGAGCCCAGTCGAAGGGCGGGCGAGATTTGGAATGCTCGCCAAATGGGCGAGGTTTAAAATCCGCCCAGGCTTCGAAAAGCTCGGCACGAACGAATTTAGGGGTTCGAACTGATTTTTTAGGTTCATGGCGGTTAGATTTGGATCAAGCGACCGGAGCTATAGGCCCGGTCGGTATCGCGAAACTCGAAAGCCAGCCGGCCGGCGGCGGCGCGCCAAGTCAAATTCAACTGAAGCTCGCTATCGGGCCGAATCGGCTGTACGAATTTGATCGCTTCCAAACTCCGAAACGGCACGACGAAACCGAACAACAAGCGGCCGTAATACTCGACCCAAGCCAACTGCACCACGCCGGGCAAGATCGCAAACCGAGGAAAATGGTCGGCGAAGTAACGCAAATCGGCCGGGATCTTCAGCGTCAACTCGACGCTGTCGCCCGACCAGCGCACTTGGCGCGGCAACGGCAAGCGATCGTCGCTGACCAACCAGCGCCGCAAGGCCGGCACATCCGGCTTGCCCGCCGAGGTTTCCGGCAGCATCGAAAAAAACAGCCAACGCCTCGGTAACAGCACCGCCTCGAAATGCCGCAGCAGACCTTCTCGCAGCTCGGCTATCAGCGCCTTGCGGCCGTCGCCGAGCATTAAGCGATGGCCGGTCGCGGACAACACCCCTGCCACCGCGACGGCATCGCGCCGGCCGCTGATCGGCAAGGCCACGGCTTCGGCCAGCCAGCCGCCGGCCAATAAGCACTGCTCCAATTCGGTTAACGACAAACGCTTTTCCTCGATCTTGACGATGCGGTCGCGCCGGCCCATCAGTTCGAAACAGCCATCGGCCCGCCATGCCAGCGCATCATCCAGCGGATAGGGCTCGGCATCCGGTAAATAGGGCGAACTCAACTCGCCGTCGGGACTTAGAGTCAGCCCGGCGAACAAGCGCCAGCCGTTGTCGGGAAATCGTCTCCAGGCAATGCCGCCGGTTTCGCTACTGCCGTAGACTTCCCACGCGGCGTGCCCGGCCCGCGCCACCAAGCGCTCCTCGGCGGCGGCCGGTAGCGGGCCACCGGAACTGAAGACGGCTGGGAAACCGGCAATCTTGGCCCAAGGAGATTCGGCATCCAGGCGCTTCAGATGGGCCGGGCTGGCGATCCAGCAAACGCGCTCCGGCAAACCGGCCGCGTCCAACGCGGTTTCGCTGACGAAAGCGCGACCGGCCGCCAACGGCCACAACACCCGGAACAACAAACCGTAAATGTGTTGATGGCCGACCGTGCCGGCCACCGGGCTAGCGCCGAGAATACCGCCCCACTGGGCTTCCAGGCCGGCAACTTCCCGCCAAAGTTGGCGCCGGCTTTTAAAAATGGGCTTGGCGACGCCGGTCGAACCGGAGGTGAACAGGGCGAGGTCCGGCGGTTGGCGATCGGTCCCGCTCGTCCAGGCTCGCCAAGCGGCCCAGGGTCGGCTAAAACTCGCCGACCCGGCCAATTGAGTGTCGGTTGCGCCGTTCGCTTCAATGGAGATTGCGTTGAAATCCGGCCCGCTCAGGCCGTGCGCCGGCCAGTCGCCGAGCAAGCGGCAGTCTTCGCTTTCCAGCAAGGCGCCGGTGTCGGGCCGGTTATTGGCCGCCAGCCAGACCTGCTTGCCGGCTTGCCACAACGCAAACAACAACACCGCGAACGGATAGGCGTCCTGGCAATACAAACCGTAACGCGGGTGGGAATCGGCGGCAAAGCGTTCGGCCCAGGCCGCGACGGCCAACCGGAAATCGCCGCGCGTATAGCAGAGACCGCGATGCCAAGCCACCGGCCGGCCGTCGTCGGCGGTATCGAAAGCCCGAGCCACGCGCTAACCCCGCCAAGCGGCGCGGCGCCGGACACCGTATTCGCCGAGAAACAGCAGCCCCATCAACAGATAGGCGATCAGTCCGTTGTACAAACTCCACACCTCGAAGCTGGCATACAGCGCGGTGACCAGCGCGGCCGTGCCGTTCAAGACGAAAAAGCCGCACCACAACACGGTCACCCGGCGAGTGTAAATCACGCCGGCGGCCGGTAAATCCGGGGTTTGCAACCGGGCCAGCCGCTCGATCAGGCTGGGCGGGCGCAGCAGGCTGACGCCGAAGATCGCCAGCATCGCGGCGTTGACCACAACCGGATAGAACCGCAGTGTCAATACTTGATTGCTCCACACCGCGAAGCCGGCGAACGCCAGACTGGCCCAAGCCGCCTGACGCATCCAGCGTTGGCCGGCCAAGGCCAGGCGCGCGGCCAGCAATCCGGCCAACGCCGCCGCGATCCAGCGCGGTTCCCAATAGCGCAGTCCGAAATACACCGCCGCCGGGTACAGCAACATCAGTACGCCGATCGCCGCGTTCAAGCAACGCGCCATGCTACTCCTGCAACAGGCGGTAAACCGCCTCGACCACGTCGGCGATGCTGCGAGCGGTTTTGAAGTCTTCCGGTTTGACCATCTTGCCAGTAACTTCCTTCAGACGCACGATCATGTCCACCGCGTCTATGCTGTCGAAATCCAGATCTTCGTAGAGTTTGGCTTCCGGAACGATGGCCGCCGCGTCGATTTCAAACATTTCGACCATGATGTCGCGGATCGCCGCCAAAATGTCTTCGCGAGTTTGCATCATGCCGCGCTCCCGGCCGTCGCCAAAAAGCGCGCCAGCGACGCCACCGACGCGAATATCGCCGCGACGTCGTGCTGCTCGGCATCGATCTTGACCCCGTAGCGCTTGCGGATCGCCACGCCCAGTTCCAGCGCATCGATGGAGTCCAATCCCAGGCCGCCGTCGAACAACGGCGCCTCGCTATCGATGTCGGCGACATCGACATCCTCCAAGGCCAGCGTGTCGATAATCAGGCGTTTTAATTCAGTTTCCATCGTGTTCATCGTTCATTCGTCGTTCGCTAAAGTAGTCTTGCAAGGTTTCGGTCAGCCGCCGCACCGCGATCGAACGCGGCTCGATCGCTCGAAAGGCGTCGATATCGATGGCGTCGCCGACCTGCATTGTAAGCGCAAAGCGCCGCGCCGGGATGCGATACCACGGCTCGGCCTTGGTCAGCGTGCTGGGACGGCAGCGCAGCACCACCGGCGTGACGAGGCAGTTGGCCTGCAAGGCCAGCGCCGCCGCGCCGCGCTGAAACCGGTAGGCTCGGCCCGGTACCGAACGAGTGCCTTCCGGAAACACGATCAGACAGCCGCCTTCGCGCAGACGTTCGGCGCAGGCGTCCAACATCGCTTGCGAATCGGCGTTGCTGATGTAGCCGGCGTGCAATATCGGTCCGCGCATCGCCGGATTGCGCCATAGACTAGCCTTGACGATGCAACTGGCGTGTCGGATGCGGCTCAGCAGAAATACCACGTCGACCAGCGTCGGGTGATTGGCGACGATCAACTGGCCGGGCCGGTTCAATTTCTCCAGGCCGTCGATCCGGTAAGTCATCACGCCCAGCCGATGCATCAGACCGATGAAGGTGTAAAAGCTCAGGTGCACCGCGTATTGGGCGCGGCGCTGCTTGGCGGCCGGCAAACCGGGCCGCAACGCCAAGATCGGCAACACCAGCCACCACAACAGCATGCCGCCGACGCCGAACACCGCGAAACTTACGGCGGTGGCGAACAGCCGCCAAGCGTAGTCCAAACCGCGAATCAGCGCTTTTGCCATAAACAGCCCTGGCCGTTGTTGCCCAAACGCAGTTCGGCGCGGGTATCGAAAAGAAATTCGACCAAGGCCGGCAATTGCAGCGGCTGCTCGCCGTCGCCGCGCGGCGCGGCCAGCGGTTCGAAACGGCAGACCAGGCCTGCCCCGCCGCGCGCTAAACGCAGGGCCAAGGCCGCGCCGGGCGCCGACAACCGATAGCCGGTAGCCGGATAAAAGTCCGGCAGCGCTTCGTCGTAAAACACCAGCAAGACTTCTTGATTGCCTTCGCCGAGCAGCCCCAAGGCTTCGATAAAGCCCGGGCCCACGCCGCCCACGCCGGGCGCCAGAGCCACTGTTTCCAGCCGGTGGGCGTAAACCATCGAATACAGGCCGGCGATGGCATTGTGTACCGACAAGCTAAATCCGGCCGGCGACAAGTCCTCGCCGGCTTGCAGGGTTTGCAGCAAGGCCAGCGAATCGGCAATTTGGCCGTGGCTGGAGCTGAATACCGCCGGCAAGGCTTCGCCCGGTGCGATGCAGCCGTCGATCGCCCGAAACGCGCGGCGGGCCAGCGGGCTCAAGCGTCGTAACAAACTTTTCGGAACCTGGCGCGGTGCCGGGCCGTCGGCCGGGTTTAAATCCGCGTGCCAGCCGCGAATCGTAAAATCGAGTGCCATGGCTTCGCTTAAACCGCCGAACGCCGCCGCCACTCCGTGTCGGCCAATCGGTACAAAACATGCCGCCGCAACGGGCTGTTTGCCGGCAGCAGCGGGTGATCGAATTCGCGGTCGCGGCGCATGCCCAAGCGCCGCATCACCGCTTCCGAGCGAGCGTTCCCCAGTGCGGTGAACGAGACGATTTCCGGCAGACTCAGGGTTTCGAATCCAAAAGCCAACGCGGCCCGCGCCGCCTCGCTGGCGTAGCCCTGCCGCCAATGGCGGTAGGCCAGGCGCCAGCCGACTTCGACGCAAGGCGCGAAGTCGTGGCGGGTGGCGGGTACGTGCAATCCCACGTAGCCGATGAACTCGCCGGTACCGGTCAATTCCACCGCCCAGAATCCCCAACCACGCTCGGCGATCAAGGCTTGAAAACGCTCGGCCAACGCATCGCTGGCGGCCCGGTCCAGGGCTTGCGGCAGATGCGCCATCACGCGGACGTCGGCATTGATCGTCGCGAACGCCGGCCGGTCGGCGTCCCGCCACTGCCGCAGTATCAAGCGGGCAGTGGCGAGAGTGCGGACTTCGGTCATCTCCGCCCCCGTTCGGTTCCGATCAGGCGCACCGCGGTCACTCCTGCTTGTCGTTGATCAAGTCGTAAGTGATGTCAGGGTTCAAGCCGATAGGCCAGTAAATGATCGCGAACGGCGGCCAAAAGATCGAAACCACCCGGAACTTGGCGCGGAGTTTACCTTCCTTCAGCACCTTGCCGTTTTTCTCCAATTTGTACGGAATGCCGCCGCCGGGCGGCATGCCGGCCGCGGTCCAGAAATACGGTTTGGTGGTAACTTCGCCGTTCGCACTGATTTGCACCGGCTCCGGCCGTTTGTACAAATACAGTTGCGAGCCATCCGGCACTTTGAAGTGACCGGTCGTCGAACAGCCGGCCAATATCATCAGGGCCGCGAACCACAGGATTAATCGTTTCATGTCGTCTCCTATTAAAGTTAAGACCAGCGTTTGAAAATCAGCGAGGTATTGATGCCGCCAAACGCAAAGTTGTTGCTCATCACGTACTCGCAAGTCAACAAGCGAATACTGCCCTGAATATAGTCGAGTTCGGCGCAAGCCGGATCGACGGTTTCCAGATTGGCCGTAGCGTGAAACCAACCCTCGCGCATCATCATGATCGCGGCCCAGGCTTCCAACACGCCGCAGGCACCCAAGGTATGTCCGGTAAAGCTCTTTAAGGCACTGACCGGCATCCGCGCGCCGAACACCGCGCGGGTGGCGTGACTCTCGGCGATGTCGCCGTATTCGGTGGCGGTGCCGTGGGCGCTGACATAGCCGATCGCCGCCGGCTCCAACCCGGCGTCGCTCAGCGCCAGCCGCATCGTGGTTTGCATGCTGGCGCTGTCCGGTTGGGTCACATGCAGACCGTCGGAATTGGTGCCGTAACCGACGACTTCCGCGTAAATTCGCGCGCCGCGCGCTTGGGCGTGTTCCAGATCTTCCAGGATGAAGGTGCCGGCCCCCTCGCCTATCACCAAGCCGTCGCGGTCGCGGTCGAAGGGGCGCGGCGTTTGCTCGGGATGGTCGTTGCGCAAGCTGGTCGCGAACAAGGTATCGAACACGGCCGCCTCGGAAGCCGACAGCTCGTCGGCGCCGCCGGCCACCATCACTTGCTGCCGGCCGAATTTGATCGCCTCGTAGGCATAGCCTATGCCCTGACTGCCCGAGGTACAGGCGCTGGACGTGGTGTAAACCCGGCCGTTGATCCCGAAATACAGGCCGATATTGACCGGCGCGGTGTGCGCCATCATCCGGATATAGGAGGTGGCATTCAGGCCATCGGTGGCGCGGTTGAGCAGCATGTTGCCGAAATCGGCGATCGCATCGTAACTGCCGGCGCAACTGCCGTAGGCGATGCCGGTTTGACCGCTGTCCAGACAGGGGTGAAACAACAAGCCGGCGTCCTTCAACGCCCATTCGGTGGCAAGCGTCGCCATCAAGGCCACCCGCCCCATCGACCGGGTTTGCTTACGGGTATAGTGCGCCGGCCGCTCGAACTCGACCGGCCCGGCCAGGCGGGTGTTCAGTCCTTTATAAATATCCCACTCCGGCATGGTCCGAATGCCGGTGCGATCAGCCTGCAAATGTTCGGCGATGGTTTCCCAATCGTTACCGATCGGCGATAGTCCGGCCATGCCGGTCACGACGACGCGTTTCAACACAGGCCTCCGTTGACAGAAATCACTTGCCGAGTGATGTAAGCCGCATCCTTGGACAATAAAAACGCCACCGTCGCCGCGACTTCCTCCGGACGACCGACCCGGCGGACCGGAATCAAGCCCTTGATTTCGTCCAGCGGCAGTTCGTCCAGCATGTCGGTGGCGATCAGACCCGGCGCCACGCAATTGACGGTAATCTCGCGCTTGGCCAACTCCAGCGCCAAGGCCTTGGTCGCGCCGATGATGCCGGCCTTGGCGGCGCTGTAATTGACCTGGCCGCGATTGCCCATCAGGCCGGACACCGACGACAGCGTGACGATGCGGCCGGGTTTACGGCGCCGGACCATCGGCATCACCAGCGGTTGCAAGACGTTGTAAAAGGCGTCGAGATTGGTGTGGATGACGCTGTCCCATTCCTCGCCGGTCAAGGCCGGAAAAGCGTTATCGGCGGCGATGCCGGCGTTGCATACCACGCCGTAATAGGCGCCGTGACTGTCGATGTCGGCGTTCAATACCGCCGCGCATTCAGCCCGGTCGGCGACGTCGAATTGCAGGATGCGGGCCTGCCGGCCGAGTTCGGCAATCTGGGCCGCCACGACTTCGGCGTCGTGGCGTCGGCCGCGACAATGCAGGACCAAATCGTAACCCAGACCGGCCAAATAGAGGGCAATAGCGCGGCCTATGCCCCGACTGGAGCCGGTCACTAACACGGTATCATTCATGCAAATCGTCAGGTTGGAAAACGTTGAGGGTGGCGGAAATGTCGATATTGTCGCCGCGAATCCGGCATTCGAAAACTCCCAATTGACCTTCTTGCAGAATTTTCGCGGCTTCGACCGTCAGACGAGCGCCGACCGGCAGATAATCGACATTGCCGAGATAGCGCCGGGTACCCAGCAAAAAGCCCAGCCGGATCGGCTCGCCGGCCTGCTTGGCTTTCAGTCCGGCATAAACGCCGATGGTTTGCGCCATGTATTCGATACCGGCCCAGGCCGGCACCTGCTCGGCGTCGCCGAACAGCAAACCGTCGCCGCGCACCGTTAACTCGGTGGCAACCCCGGCCTCATCGAAATGCAATAGCCGGTCCAACAGCACCATCGCGCCGGTATGCGGCAACAGCTCGGCGATCGGCGTATCGAACCCGATCATGCCCGCGCCACGACTATCGAGACGTTGCTGCCGCCGAACGCAAACGAATTGCTCTGGCATACCGCGACCGGCCGGCCCAGCGTTTGCCCGGGCCGTACCCAGTTCAGCTGGGGCAAGGCCGGATCATCGTCGGCGTCGTTGACGTTGGGAATCAGTGCGCCGGCCGGGTTGGCATCGGTCAGCAACAACCAACAAAATCCCAATTCCAGCGCCGCCGCCGTGCCTAGCGTATGACCGGTCATGCCCTTACTGGAGCCGACCGGCACTCGACCGCCGAACACTTCACGCACGGCCCGACTCTCCATCGCGTCGTTCAACGGGGTCGCGGTACCGTGCAGGTTGACGTAATCGACTTGCGCCGGCTCTAGGCGAGCTTGCTCTAGCGCCTGCCGCATCGCGGCGACGACCGCGACGCCGGTCGGGTCGGGCGCGGAAAAATGATGGGCGTCGCTAGTCGCCGCCGCGCCGAGCAGGGCCACCGGCCCCGGCACCCGGCTCATCACGAACAGCGCGGCCGCCTCACCCAAATTGATGCCGTCGCGCCCGGCGCCAAACGGCCGGCACAATCCCTTGCTGACCGATTCCAGCGCCGCGAAGCCGTTGACCGTCAAACCGCACAGGCTGTCGGCGCCGCCGACCAGCACCGCGTCGCACAAGTCCAGATCTAGCAAGCGCCGGGCCGACAATATCGCCTTGCCGCTGGACGAACAGGCGGTCGATACCGTGTAACGCGGCCCGCCCAAGCCCAAATAGCCGGCCAAGAAATCGGCACCGGCCCCCATTTGCTGTTGCTTGTAATGGAAACCGGCTGGAATCGCGCCGGTCTCGGCCTGCGCTTGCAAAGCCAGTTCGCTGTTGCGCACGCCGGACGTGCTGGTGCCCAGAACGACGCCGATCCGGTCGGCACCGTAACGCGCGGTCATTTCGAACAGCGTGTTTTCGAGCTGACGCGCGGCCGCCAATAGCAGGCGATTGTTGCGGCAGCGATACGCGGCCCAAGCATCCGGCAGTTCGGGCAATTCGGCCCCGACCCGGCCTAGATACAGCGGTCGGCCCGGAGTGAACTCGTCGCTGGCCACCAAGCCGGAGCGGTCGCCTCGCAGCAACGCCCCGAGTATCTCGCTCCGCTGGTGACCCAGCGCGCACAGCAATGCCGCATCGTTGAAGTAATACCTCATCGGCCCGGCGCTATTTCACCGCCACCAGATTCAGCAGCGTCGGTTCGGGACGCGTGGGCAGCGACCAGCCGAACCATTCCAGCGCGCCGGCATCCGGCCTACTCCACCACAAATACGGCGTCGAAATCCGCTCGGCATCGACGCGAAAACCGGTGTCGCGAATCAAGCGCAAATATTGGTCGGCGGTCTTTTGCACCGCCATCGGGTGGCGAAACAGCAAGCGTATCGGCAGCGAATGGATGAAACGCTTGCAAGACTCGGCGAACAACAGCAGGCCGCCGGGCTTTAAGACCCGGTAAAACTCCCGCATCGCCTCTGGATGCCGAACGATGTGATGAAAGCTCTGATGGCAAAACACGATATCGAAGCCGGCGTCCGGATACGGCAGGCGCTCGGCGTTGCCGAGGCTGACCGTCACCGGACAAGGGCAACGGCCGGCTTGGCCTTGGGCGTCGGCCAGCAGCGCGGCGTCGATTTCGATCGCGGCGATACGGCTGGGCGCGAAAGCTTCGGCCAATAGCGCGAACGAGTTGCCCCGGCCGCAGCCCACGTCCAATATCGTCGGTGCCGCCGGCGCGGCGGGCATCAAACGCCGCAAATCGGCGATCGCCACCCGCAACACCCGCTTGCGCCAGGTTTCGGTGTTCAAAAACCAAATGCCGAAGGCGCTTTCCTTGATCCAGCAGGTTTGGGAGAGAGTCATGTCAGCAACGCTATGATCGGGCGATTGGGAAACCAGCGGAAAATGTAGTCATCGCACCGCGAATTTCGGTTTTTTGACCCGTCCTAGGTCTTGCCGGGCGAGCCAGAGGCGGATAAGTCGAAATTGACCGCGCGACACGGTTAAACAGCGGCGCATTATAAGCGGATAGGACCGATTCCGGCACGCCGGCGGCGGTTTAGATTTTCGCCAGCAACATCACCGTCGACCGGGCTTGAGCGCGGTAAACGAACTCGCCCACCGCGACCGCCGCCTCGGCACCGACGCAATCGTCCGGCGACGCCAGCGCGGTATCGATCACCCGCGCCCATTGCAGCGGGGCGTTTTGATAACTCGACGGCAATTCGAAAGCCAGGCTTTCCCAGTAGCTATTGAAAATAAAATAAATCAGATACGGCCGCTGCAGCTTGGCGATCAGAATCGCCAAGCCGTGCGAATCCCGTCCCCAATCCGGCTGATGCAGTTTAACGCCGTGGTACTCGATATACAGCTGTTGGAAAAACAGATTCAACGTGGCTTGCGACTCCTTCCAGGTATACAGCAAGCCGCGCAACTCGATCAGTAGTTTGACGAAGCGGTGGATGTCGGCATGTTTGTCCCGCAAGGACCAATCCAACCAGCTCAGCTCGTTATCCTGGCAATAGGCATTGTTGTTACCCCACTGACTGCGGCAGACTTCGTCGCCCATCGTCAGCATCGGCGTGCCGGCGGAAAGCAAGGTCAAGGCCAGGAAATTCTTGATCTGCCGCTTGCGCAGCCGGTTGATGTCCGCGGCATCGGTTGGTCCCTCGGCGCCGCAATTCCAGCTGAGATTGTTGTCGCAACCGTCGCGGTTGCCTTCCCGATTGGCTTCGTTGTGCTTGACGTTGTACGACACCAAATCGTAGAGCGTGAAACCGTCGTGGCAGGTCACGAAGTTGACGCTGGTCTCCGGCTCGCGCCGTTCAGCGGCAAAAATATCGGGACTGGCGAACAGACGATTGGGCAATTTGGCGACGCTACCCGGCGCGGCGCGCCAGAAATCGCGGATGTCGTCGCGAAACTGGCCGTTCCACTCCTTCCAGAAGTCGCCGATGAAACAGCCAACTTGGTACAAGCCGGCCGCATCCCAGGCTTCGGCGATCAATTTGCTGCCGGACAACACCGGATCGGTTTCGATGTCCCATAAAATCGGCGGATTCGGAAACGGCCGGCCTTCTTCGTCGCGCGACAAAATCGACGCCAAATCGAAGCGAAAACCGTCCACGTGCATTTCGGTAACCCAATAGCGCAAACTATCCAAAATCAAGCGCCGCACCACCGAATGGTTGGCCTTCAGGGTGTTGCCCGTGCCGGCGTAGTTGGTGTAGGCGCCGTTTTGGGCATCAAGGATGTAATAGACATCGTTGGCCAGACCCTTGAAACAAAACATCGGCCCGCGCTGATCGCCCTCGGCGGTATGGTTGAACACCACGTCCAGGATCACTTCGATACCGGCGCGGTGCAGGGCTTTCACCATGTCGCGAAACTCGGCGATCGCGGCCAGCGGCGCCGAATCCGAGCTGTAACCGCAATGCGGCGCGAAAAACGAGACCGGCGAATAGCCCCAATAATTGCTCAGACCCGGCGGCGCGTCTTGCGGATCGAATTGAAACACCGGTAGCAACTCGACGGCGGTGACGCCCAAATCCTTCAAATACGGAATTTTCTCGATGACGCCGGCATAGGTGCCGCGCTTGTTCGCCGCGACGCCGGAACTGGCGTGCTGGGTGAAACCGCGCACGTGCATTTCGTAAATCACGGTACCGCGAAACGGTTTACGCAGCGGCGCGTCGCCTTCCCAGTTGTAGCCCCGGTAATCGACCACGACGCTTTTCATCGCCGCCCCCCAATTGACGCCTGGCCGGCACGCGGCCTGGCGATCGTAATTCGGCCCGGCCGCGACGCCGCGCGCGTAAGGATCGAGCAGCAGTTTTTCCGGATCGAAACGCAGGCCGCGCTCGGGATTGTTGGGCCCGTTCACCCGGTAACCGTACAACTGGCCGGCTTGAATGTCGGGCGCGTAGATGTGCCAGTAGTGGAAGGTCCGGTGGCGTAGCGGGTCCAGCGGCACGATGCGGCTGGGTATATCGTCATCCGCCGCGTCGAACAGCAGCAGCTCGACCGAGGTAGCATTCTTGGCGTACACGCTGAAGTTGGCGCCCCCCGGACGCAAGGTTGAACCCAGCGGATAGGAACTGCCCGTGTTGACTTTGCCGTTCATGTCGCAAAAACTCCCGGTTACGTGGGATTCCCGAACCAAGATCCCTGACCGAAAGTTTAGGAGAATATCTAGAAACTGGACGAAACCTAGGGTTTTGCCGTTGCCGATCGGGCGGCCGCCAAAACGCGCGGAATCGTCAAGGGAGGTATCGCGGTTTCGGTTTGGTCATAGGGGATGACGACGCGGACCAGACAAGGTGTAAGCTCCGTTAGCCGCTGGATCGATATTGGTCGCAGACAGATTGCCTTCCCGATAGGCTTAGCACGAATTGATCGGCGCCCCTCCTGGACCCGAAAAGCCTTCAACGCTTGATGCAACTGAATACCGAAAACTTCGGATTGGCCGCCACTAACCGACAGCTGCCGAATAACTTGCCCAAACTCAGCTGATAATTCAAATGACGGTTGCCGATCACCCGCAATTCGCCGCCGCTACGCAAGACCCGTTGGGCGTGGGTAAACATCGACCAAGCGATCTGGTCGCCAACCGTATGTTGTTGATGAAAGGGCGGATTGCAAACGACGCAATCGGCGCTTTCGGCCGGAAACTCTGTCAGGCCGTCACCGGCGACAAATTCGGCGTCGCGGCTATCCGCGAATGCCGTTTGGAAATTTTCCCGCGCCGACGCCAAGGCCATGAACGATTCGTCGACGAATACCAAACGGCCGGCCGGATAGCGCCGGGCCAGCATCACGCCGACGATGCCGTTTCCGCAACCCAGGTCGATCAAATCGCGGTAGCCGGTCCGATCCGGCAGGTGCCGCAACAAAAAGCGGGTGCCGATGTCCAGCGAATCGCGCGAAAACACATTGGCGTGGTTGGTGACGATCAACTCGTCGTCTTCCAACCGGTAACGGGTCGGATAGGGATTGGCCGGCAGTTCCAAGTCGGAATTGACTTGCACGAACAATAAGCGGGCTTTTTTGACCGCCAGCGACGGCGTGCAAGGGCCGAGCAAGCGTTCGAGTAACTTCCAGGCGGTGGGCGGCAGATTCTTGACCATGCCGGCCGCGATCACGCGAGCGCCGGGGGCCAATCGCGGTTTCAAGCCGTGTAGTTGGTGTTCCAGCAAAGCCAGCGTTTTCGGAATTTTGATCAGCAGGCAATCGATACCGGGGCTAGGCAATCCGAGGCTGTCCAGCAATGCGACGTTTGCCACGTCTAGGCCGTTGCGGCGCAAATTGTCGCGGGTGGCTTGTTGCGACAGCCAGGAATCGGATATCGCGGTCGGCCGGTACGCGTGCAGCGCGACGGCCAAAGCGCCGAAGCCGTCGTTTAAAATGGCGATCCTCGCGCGGTCGGAAAGCCCGATTTCCGCGAGATGAGTCAACAGATATTCGTCGGCCGCATCCCACGCTCTGAGCGTTTCCTGGCGCCGGTGTGGCAGGCGCGCCAGTTGAAAACGCCCCTGGGGCACTATCATCTCTTGTTCCATATTCGGTTGACGGCTTCCGCCTAGAGCTTGGCGGCTAGGTCGCCGCACCCAATGGTTTCAGTAGCGACAATTTGCCACGCGGCAATATGCCACATTTTCTACCGCACTTTAGTTCAGTAGACTAAACGCGACTCTTGTATGCGCCCCAGACGGGGAATGAGAGTTATACCCCACCTCTCTATGCGGTCAGCCTCAAACATCCGGGTCCTGACCGCTTTTTTTTCCCACTCGATCAATGCGCCTCGCCAAAACCGCCGGCAAATAAGCGATAAAAATTCTCGGTGGACTGCCGGGCGACCGTCTCGACGTCGACGCCGCGCAATTCGGCGATGTGCTCGGCGACATACCGCACATATAACGGATAATTGGGCTTGCCGCGATGCGGTACCGGCGCCAGATACGGCGAATCGGTTTCGATCAAGTAGCGGTCGGCCGGAATTCGCCGGGCGACATCCTTGATCGCTTCGGCGTTCTTGAAGGTCACGATCCCGGAAAACGAAATATAAAAATTCAGTTCCAAGGCTTTTTCGGCATAATCCCAGTCCTCGGTAAAACAATGGATGATACCGCCGACCGTATCGGCGCCTTCTTCCCTGAGCACCTGCAACGCATCCTGGCCGGCTTCGCGGGTATGAATAATCAGCGGCTTATTCAGCTGCTTGGCGACGGCGATGTGGTTACGAAAGCGGCGAAATTGCCAACCCAGATCGCCTTGGCTGCGAAAATAATCCAGTCCGGTTTCGCCGATGGCGATTACCTTGGCGTCGCTCCCCAGTTCCAGCAAGTCCTCGACGCCGGGTTCGCGGCCGTCGGTCACGTTTGGATGTACGCCGACCGATAGCGAAATGTCGGGGTAAGGCTCGATCAAGCGCCGCATGGCGGGATAGGCCTCCAGATCGATGCCTATGCACAGCATGCGGCTGATTTGCTGGGCGCGAGCGGCGCCGACGAAACCGGCAAAATCGCCGCCGTAGGGCTGCAAGTCGATCCGGTCGAGGTGGCAATGGGAGTCTATGAACATCGGATGGTTTACGAAAATCAAGGCCGGCGGACATGCCGACAATACTACATGGTATGGGTGGAGCGGTCGGATTCCAGCGCGCCGGCCAGATAGGTTTCGATTTTATTGCGGGCCATGCCGCCGTCCTGATCGCTGAATTGCACGCCGATGCCGGCGGCCCGATAACCCTCGGCGCCGTTCGGGGTTTTCCAGATGATCTTGCCGGCGATCGGCAATCGCTCGGTTTCATCCATCAAATTCAGCAGCATGAACACTTCTTCGCCCATTTCGTATTCGCGCTTGGTCGGAATGAACAATCCGCCGTTTTTGACGAAAGGCATATAGGCGGCATACAAGGCATTCTTGTCCTTGATCGACAGCGAGAGTATGCCTTGCCGGGGTGACGGAGTTTCTGCCATGGCTTAATTCGGATTGAGTTGCGACCAACGGATCAGGAGTTGCTCGACCAGTAATTGCCGGTTCATTTGGGTCGCCAATTGCGATTTGGCGAGCAACAAGGCGTCGTAAAAACGGTACAAGCCTTGCAATTCTAGCCGCTTGGACAGGGCTTGCAAGGCATTTTTCATGTCGGGATCGGCTGCGTCGGCCGGCTCCGCCACATGAGCGCAGCGAATGATGTCCGCCACCCATTGCGCCATCCAGGTCAAGGCCACCGCTAATTCCACCGGCTCGCCCTTCTGCCACTGTTCGGCAACCGCCAACGGATTGCCCTGCCCCCTAACTATCGCCAGCCAGTCCTGGAAATAGCGCTGGCGATATTCGGCGATGTTGCGTTGTGCATATTCGCCGGCCAGTAGCGGGGCACCGCGCGCCAACTCCAATATCGGTTCGGCGTCGGTCAATATGCCTTGTCCGGCTAGCCATTCCAAGGCCAGCGCCTTGGGCGGCAATGGACAATACAGCTTTTGACAACGACTGCGTATTGTTGCCGGTAGCCGGCCCGGTTTCTCAGTCAGCAACAGCAAACAAGTCCTTTCGGTCGGTTCTTCCAAACACTTAAGAAAGGCGTTGGCCGATGCGGTGTTGAGCAGTTCGGCCGGGCTCAAAATCACCACCCGGTAGGTGCGGTCGTATTGCGGCTTCAGCGCGAGCTTGGCGATCAAGTGGCGGATTTTGTCGATACCGATCGCCTTGCCGGGTTCGTCGGGTTCGACGCTCAAATAGTCGGGATGCGTGCCGGCCGCCACCAACAGGCAAGCATGACAGCGCCCGCAGGCTGAAGCGTCGCCCGCCGGCGTTTCGCACAACAACGCCCGCGCGTAGTAGTCCAGCAAATGCCGCCGGCCGATGCCGGCCGGACCGGAAACCAGCAAGGCCTGCGGTATCCGCCCTTGGGCAAGGTAGGCTTGCAAGGTTTGCCAAGCCGGCTGCTGCCAGGGGTAAAGCGTTGTCATTGCCGCTCCAACAACGCCGCCAATTCGTCGGCCAAACTACCTTGAACGTCCTCCAGCGGCCGCCCGGCATCGACGACCCGGTAGCGTTCCGGATATTGCGCGGCCCTGGATAGATAGCATTGGCGAACGCGCTCGAAAAACTCGCCACGCTCGGCTTCGAAGCGGTCGGCCGCGCCGCGCCGTCCGACCCGCCCCATACCAATTTCGACCGGCGCATCCAACAACAAGGTCAGGTCGGGCCGCAGATCGCCCTGCACGCAATGCTCCAACCATTCGATCGTCGCGACGTCCAGTCGGCGTCCGCCGCCCTGATAAGCGTAAGTCGCATCGGTGAAACGGTCGCACAGTACCCATTGTCCGGACTCCAAGGCCGGCAAGATCACTTGGCGGATGTGCTGAGCCCGCGCCGCGAATACCAGCAACAATTCGGCCTGCTCGGACAAGGGTTCGTCGGCTTTTTCCAGCAGAATCGCTCGGATCTTCTCGGCAATCCCGGTGCCGCCCGGTTCGCGAGTCACCACCGAAACGATGCCGCGCATCTCCAGCCAAGCCTTAACAAATTGTAAATTGGTGGACTTACCGACGCCTTCGCCGCCTTCCAAGGTGATGAAACAACCGCGACTCATCGTTGGTAACGCTCCACATACTTTTCGTGCTCGGCCAAGGTGGACGAAAACGCGTGACGGCCGTTGCCGCGCGCGACGAAATACAGCGCATCGCCGTGGTCGGGATGCAGCGCGGCGACGATAGCCTCCTTGCCCGGCAATGCGATCGGCGTCGGCGGCAAGCCTTCGATGATGTAGGTGTTATATGGCGTGGGCTCGCGTAAATCCTTGTGGCGAATATCGCCGTGATAACTGTCGCCCATCCCGTAAATCACGGTCGGATCGGTTTGCAGCAGCATACCTTTTTTCAGGCGCCGGGCGAATACGCCGGCGATTTGTCGACGCTCTTCGGCCGCTCCGGTTTCCTTTTCGACGATCGACGCCAAGATCAAGGCTTGGTAGGGGGTTTCCAGCGGCACGTTTTGATCGCGCTTGGACCACTCCTCGGCCAACACTTTTTGCATCCGGTCGTGTGCGCGTTTCAGCAGTTCGATATCGGCCGTGTATTTTTCAAAGTAATAAGTATCCGGAAAAAACAAGCCCTCCGGATGGGGTTTGTCCGAGCCGATGCCCTTCATCAACTCGGTCAACTCGGCGTCGCTGAGCGTATGCGCCAAATAAGGATTGGTTTTGACGGCTTGAAACAGTTGTTTGAACGACCAACCTTCCGGAAAAGTGATGGAATATTGGCGGGTGCGACCTTCGGTCAGCTGTTGCAAAATGTCGGCCGCGCTGGCGCCCTTGGCCAAGACGTACTCGCCGCGCTTGAGGCCGCGATCCAAGTGTTTTCGATAGGCGAACAGCTTGAACCAGAAGCGGTTGATTTGCACGCGGTGGGCCAGCAGTGTCGAAATCACGCTGTCCAAGGTATCGCCGCGGCGGATTTCGATGACGGTTTCGCTGGCCACCACCGGTTTTTTCTCGATCAGATGATAGTGCATCCCGGCCCAGATCGAGATCAGTCCCGCCAGCATCAGCAGCGTGAACGCGGCAATGCTGTGACCCATGACATGCTTGGCCATCACGACAACTCCCGTTGTTTGGCTAGCCGATAAGCCGCGCATATACGTTGCGTCACCGGCCCGACCGGGAAATCTTGTCCGGCCACGCGCCGCACCGGCCAAATCCCGATCACCGAATTGGTCACGAACACTTCGTCGGCCGCCAAAACTTGATCCACGGTGATAGCCGCCTGCGCCGACGGCAAGCCTTCGGCGGCCGCGAACCCCAAAATCCATTCGCGAACGATGCCGGCCACGCCGCAATCGGTCAACACGGGCGTCAGCAAAACGCCGTTCTCGACGATGAACAGATTGCTCATCGTGCCTTCCACGACATAATCCTGGACATCCAGCATCAAACCCTCCTGACGGCTGTCGTCCGACCACTCGGCTCGGGCAAGTACCTGCTCCAAACGATTCAAATGCTTGATGCCAGACAGAGTGGCGTTGCTGGACAGGCGCTGCCGGCAAAAGTCGGCGACGATGCCGTCGGTTTGGTAATACGCGGGGTAATCGGGATAGGGATGCAGGCTAAACAGCCGAGTAGGCTGGATAACGTCCGGTTGCCGGTAGCCTCTCCCGCCGCAACCGCGAGTAACGATCAGTTTAAGCACCGCGACGTCCCGACCGGCGGCGAAAGAACAGGCTTCCGCTTCGAGCAAGTCGGCGTCCGGCATCGGAATCATCAAACGCCGGCAGCCCGACGCCAGACGTCTAAGATGCCGATCGAGAAATAAAGGCCGGCCCTGCCGGACTTCCAGCGTTTCGAACAGGCCGTCGCCGTATTGCAAGCCGCGATCGGCCGGATCGATGCAATGCGCGGGTTCGCCGTTCAGCAGAAACATCGCCGGTCACTGCCGCGGCCCGCAAAAATTATGCGTAGCGTTTGAACACCAGAGAACCGTTGGTGCCGCCGAACCCAAACGAGTTGGAGATCGCGACGTCGATTTTCATGTTTCTGGCGATGTTGGGAACATAATCCAGATCGCATTCCGGATCGGGATTTTCCAGGTTGATCGTCGGCGGCGCGATCTGGTTGCAAATCGCCAGCGAGGTCAGTACGGCCTCGATGCCGCCGGCCGCCCCCAGCAAATGGCCTATCATCGATTTGGTCGAACTCACCGCGACCTTGTAAGCGTACTCGCCCAACGCGGCTTTCATCGCATGGGTTTCTCCGATGTCGCCGGCCGGCGTCGAGGTGCCGTGCGCGTTGATGTAATCGATATCTTCCGGATTCAACTTGGCGTCGCGCATGGCGTTACGCATGCAGCGAGCCGCGCCCTCGCCGCCCTCGGACGGCGACGTGATGTGATAAGCGTCGCCGCTCATGCCGTAACCGACCAACTCGGCGTAAATCTTGGCGCCGCGCGCCTTGGCGTGCTCCAACTCTTCCAACACGATCACACCGGCACCGTCGCTCAATACAAAGCCGTCGCGATCGCGATCCCAAGGCCGGCTGGCCCGTTGCGGATCGTCGTTACGGCGAGACAAGGCCTTGGCGGCGGCAAAACCGCCCATCGCGGTCGGCGATGTCGTGCAGCGCTCGGCGCCGCCGGCGACCATCACGTCCGCATCGCCGTATTTGATCAAGCGAGCGGCGTCGCCGATATTGTGCGTGCCGGTCGAGCAGGCGGTGACGATCGCGAAATTCGGGCCTTTCAACCCGTATTTAATCGACAAATTGCCGGAGATCATGTTGATGATGTTGCCGGGCACGAAGAACGGCGAGATCCGCCGCGGGCCGGCCGCCGTGTAGGTGGCGTAGCACTCTTCGATACCGGTAATCCCACCGATGCCGGCGCCGATCGCGACGCCGATACGCTCGGCATTCTGTTCGGTGACGACGATACCGGAGTCTTCGAAAGCCTGACAACCTGCCGCGATGCCGTAGTGCACGAAACCATCCATACGTTTGGCGTCTTTCTCGGCGATGTAGTCGCCGATATTGAAGTTTCTGATCACACCGCCGAAGGTGGTCGCAAAGGGCGAAATATCAAAGGAATCGATCGGACTAATGCCGCTCTTGCCATTGACGATACCGTCCCAAGTATCGGCAACATTGTTGGCTAAAGGCGTGACGGCGCCCAAGCCCGTAATAACAACTCGACGTGTGCTCACAGAAAACTACCGGTAAAAAAGAAGACAACCAGGAAGAGAGGGAGGAACCGGCTAGTGGATGGAAACGCCATCCACTAACTGACTTGAATCGACTTATTGCAAGTTGGCGTTGATGTAATCGATAGCCAATTGGACGGTGGTGATTTTTTCGGCTTCTTCGTCCGGAATTTCGCACTCGAATTCTTCTTCCAGAGCCATGACAAGTTCAACTGTGTCTAAAGAATCAGCGCCAAGATCGTCAACAAAAGACGCATCGTTTGCGATTTCTTCCTTTACGCCTAATTGTTCCGCGACAATCTTTTTTACTCGTTCTTCGATATTACTCATATATTTTTCCTCGAACAATGCAAATGCCTGATTGCAAGCACTTACCTTATCTTTAGTGTTGTATTAATTGAATTTGCAATCTCGTCACCGGCCGGGCCTAACGACTTAGCGGATTATACTTGATGTTCAAAAATTTTCACAACATTAGCCCAACCCGCTATGACTGAGGCTTGGCGCTCAAATTCCTGACGATTTCCTCGAGCGGCACCAGATTGAGCTTGATTCTGAACAGGATTTCCCTATCCTCCAACACGCCGTAACACTCGTAAGTCCGCAGCAGAATATCGGTGTGGTTCAGCGTATTGTCCTTGGATTCCGGCAGTTGCTTGACCAGAATATGCAGCTTGTCGTTGTTCTTCAAACGCTGTACCAAGCAGCGATCGACCGAGATGTCGTGCGAGGTGTACACCATCGGATTCGCCTTGAAATCGTGGTGTTCCAGCTGGGCCTTTTCCAGCAAGGCCCCCGAGGTCAAACAGCAGGGAAACACCTCCGGATAACTGGCGATGTGCGCCAGTTCGTCGAAATACGCCGATTGTTCCGCCAACGATCCCGACAGGAAATTCTTGACGTTACCGTTATGCATCCACTTCCGTTTCAGGAAGAAGTCGGTGCCGGGTACGATGCTGTCGTCCGCCAGCGCATTCAGGTCCGGCAAGCCGCTCAGATCGGTATTGGCCAGGAACAACGGGGTCTTGGTTTCCTTCTTGTAACCCAGCAAGATCGTCTTGCCCTGCGATTTGATCGCCACCCGGTTGGTCAAGGTCAATTCCGGAATCGTCGCGATCAGGGTTTTTTTGATGTCCAGCGTCATTTCCTGCCGAGGCCGCAAGGCGTTGACGAAGGTGATCTGGTAATTACTGAAACGTAGGCCGCGATCCGCGATGATCTTGTCCTCCTGATGCGCTTCGCGGTACAAGCGCATCTGGTATTCGATCAAGGTATTCAACTGAAAACCCAGCACGATAGGCCCTTTGAACGGGTTATGCGTAATCTGCAGCCACTTATGCTTATCGTGAAACAAATTGAAGTCGTCCGACGCGTTGCGGGCAACTTCAATATGGATTTGTTCGAACTGAAAGGTTTGCTCTGTCATCAAAATAACCGATTGTTTGAAGCGTAACTAGCCGCATTTTAGGCCGAATACGCGCCGATCGCGAACCGAGGCGCTCGCTGCTCTGTTTCCCGACCCAAGCGCGCCAGTAGCGCGACAGGAAAAAATTTTGTAGGCTTGACGGAACGCCGGCCCGCTTTTTAGCCGACCCACGATCAAACCAACCGGGAATCTCAATGAACCTCGATCTGCGCACGATGATGGTGATGATAGCCGTGCTCAGTTTTCTGTTCTCGATACTGCTCGCGGTCGCCAGCCTGCACGCCCGCGGCGTGCAAGGACTCCGGCATTGGGCCTTGGCAAGCTTTTGTATCAGTCTGGGCTCGTCCATCGCCTTGCCCAATCTACACGCCGGCCAGGGCTGGCCCGTGGTCGCCGGCGCGGCATTGCTGGCGGCGGGATCGACGACCCAATTGGCCGGCATTCAAGCCTTCAAGGGAGAACCCTGCCACATTCGCTGGATGATCGCCGTCGTGGTAGCGGTCGGATTTTTCAGTTATTGGTTCAGTCTGGTACACATCAATATTCAATTTCGAGCCATCGCCAATTCGCTGGTGTTCGGGGCGATCAATTTCACCTGCGCCCGCGCCTTGCTGATCAGACTGCCCACGCCCGAACGCACCGCCCACTGGTTGACCGGAGCCTCTTTCGCGGTGCTAAGTCTGATCTACGCCTCTCGAGCGATCGCGATTTACTCGGCGCCGCCGGGTACCTACACCCTGTTCAGCCCGATGCTAATCAACCCGGTCATGTTCTTGGCGGGCAGCGTCATCCAATTGTTTCTGACCTTCGGCTTTATCTTGATGGTCAATTACCGGATGGCTTCCCAACTGGAAAATCTGGCCACTACCGATGCGCTGACCGGCGCGTGGAACCGGCGCAGTCTGGAGTTGGAATTACAGCGCATGCTGGCGCGCAGCCAACGCCGTCAGGAGCCGATGTCGGTGGTTATGCTGGACGTCGATCACTTCAAGCTGATTAACGACAGCCACGGCCATCGGGCCGGCGACGAAGTCCTGCGTCAGCTGACGGCTAGAGCACGGCTGGAAATCCGCCGCGACGACTATCTGGCCCGCTACGGCGGCGAGGAATTTTGCCTGCTGCTACCCGGCACCACCGAACTGGATGCCCACCAATTGGCCGAACGTTTGCGCCGCATCCAAGCCGAGCAAACGGTCGATTGGCGCGGAACGCCGATCAACAGCTCGATCAGCATCGGCATCGCCAGTTCCGAACACACCGGCCTTAACGGCGACGCGCTGCTGGAAGCCGCCGACGCCGCGCTATACCGTGCCAAACAAACCGGCCGCAACCGCGCGGAAACCTTTTCGCAATTCCGGATCAGCCCGGCATGACCGAGATAGTGCTGTGTACTCTGAATGCTCGCTACATTCATTCGGCCTTCGGTTTGCGCTACCTGTACGCCAATATGGCCGAACTGCGCGAACGTACCCAAATCGCCGAATTCGGCCTACAGCAACGGCCGGCGGAAATCGTCGAGCGCTTGCTCGACCAGCGACCTAGGATTATCGGCTTTGGCGTTTACATTTGGAACGTCGCGGAAATCGGCGCGGTACTGGCCATCCTCAAGCAAGTCGTGCCGGACATCACCATCGTGCTAGGTGGGCCGGAAGTCAGCCATCCACCGGATTTGCCGGCTTGCGCCGAACTGGCCGATTACATCGTCACCGGTCCCGGCGAACGGAGTTTTCCGGCACTGTGCTGTCAATTGTTGACCGGCGTAAGGCCCGAGCCACGCATCGTCGCCGGACCGACGCCGGCGCTCGCCGAATTGGCCTCGCCCTACCCGTACTACAGCGATAGCGATTTGCGCCAACGCCTCACTTACGTGGAAGCCTCGCGCGGCTGCCCGTTTAAATGCGAGTTCTGCCTCTCGGCGCTCGACGCGACCGCCAAGCCGTTTCCGCTCGCGGCGTTTTTAAGCGAACTGGACGCGCTATACCAACGCGGCGGCCGCCATTTCAAATTCATCGACCGGACCTTCAACCTGCGTATCGACAACAGCGTGGCAATACTGGAATTTTTTCTGGATCGGCTCGGCGACGGCCTGCAAGTGCATTTCGAAGTCATTCCCGATCACTTGCCGGAACGCCTGCGCGAAGCGATTCGCCGTTTTCCGCCCGGCGTGCTGCAATTCGAAGTCGGCGTGCAAAGCTTCGACCCGGACGTACAACAACGGATCAGCCGCCGCCAGGACAACGCCGCGACCGCCACTAACCTGAGCTGGTTGCGCGAACACACCCACGTCCACATTCACGCCGATCTGATCTTCGGCTTGCCGGGCGACACCCTCGCCAATTTCGGCGCCAGCTTCGACCACCTCTACGCGCTCGGGCCACAGGAAATTCAGGTCGGCATTTTAAAGCGCCTGCGCGGCGCGCCGATCAACCGTCACGACGACGCCTACCGGATGCGTTACGATCCGAATCCGCCTTATTCGGTACTCGCCACCCGCGATATCGGTTTCAGCGAGATTCAACGCATGCAGCGATTTGCCCGATACTGGGATATGATCGGTAATTCAGGCCGCTTTACGACCAGCCTACCCCTCCTGTGCGGCGATCGGCCGTTCGAACGGTTTTTAGACTTTAGCGACACGCTGTACGCCGGCGCCGGCAGCACTTGGCAAATCGCGTTGAAACGCCTGTACGAGCTAAGCTATGGCATCATGACCGAGCGCTTGCGGATACCGGCCGCTCCGGCGGCGGCGGCCTTGGCGGCCGACTACCGGCGGAGCGGCGAAAAAGGCCGGCCGGCGTTCGAAGCCGGCGCCTCGCCAGCGCCGGCCAAACGTCCGCAAACCGGCAAACGACAACGCCAAGCAATATGCGATTGACCCATGAAGACCCGGCGCCGCGAATGCCGCGTCGACACCCGACCTCCTCCGACTACGCAAAGGAAACCCGATGACTCCACTGAGCGAATACTTCGATTACCGGCAAGATGCCAACGGCCAAACCTATATCGCCGCTAAAATTCGCGGCATCGCCCTACTCCGGCTGCCGGCCACCAATAAAGGCACCGCTTTCACGATCGAAGAGCGTATCGAGCTGGGCGTGGACGGCTTGTTGCCGCCCCGAGTGACCGATCTTAACCGCCAATTGGACCGTCTCTACGCCAACTACCTAAAACAGCCCAGCGACCTGGCCAAGTACCAATTTCTCCGCGCCACCCAGGAACGTTCCGAAGTCTTGTTTTACGCGCTGTTGGAGCGCCATCTGGAAGAGATGGTCCCCATCGTTTACACGCCGACAATCGGTCAGGCCGTCCAACAATTCAGCTCGATGTACACCACCGCGCGCGGCCTGACGTTTTCGGTGGAAAACATCGACCGGGCCGGTACCATCCTCGACAACTACCCCTGGCACGACATCCGGATGATGGTGGTGACCGACTCGTCGGCCATTTTGGGCATCGGCGACCAAGGCATGGGCGGTCTGGCGATCTCGATCGGCAAATTGGCGCTGTATACCGCCGGCGGCGGCCTGTGCCCCTTCCAAACGCTGCCGGTCAACCTCGACGTCGGCACCAACCGCGACGATTTGCTGGCCGATCCGTTTTATCTGGGCGTGCCGCAAAAACGCCTGACCGGCCCCGCCTACTTCGAGATCGTCGATAAATTCGTCGCGGCGGTCCAAGCCAAATGGCCCAAAGCCATCATTCAATGGGAAGATTTCGCCAAAAACGTCGCGTTCGACGTGCTGGAGCGCTACCGCGACCGGATTCCGTGCTTCAACGACGACATTCAAGGGACCGGCGCGGTGGCGCTGGCGGGTTTGCTGTCGGCTTGCCGACTGAAGGGCGAAGCCTTGACCGATCAAACCGTCGTGGTGGCCGGCGCCGGCGCCGGCGGTATCGGCGTGGCGGCCGCGATCAAAAGCGGCATGATTCGCGCCGGTCTGACGCCGGACGCCGCGCAAGCCCGGATTTTCGTCATCGACGCGCACGGTCTGGTCGTCAAAGGCCGCACCAGCGATGCCTACAAATCGCCGTTGGCGCAAGATCCGGATATTTACCGCGACTGGGGCGTTGCCGCCGGCCAAGTACCCAGTTTGCAAGAGGTCATCGCCCACGCCAAACCCAGCGTGCTATTGGGTTTATCCGGCGTCGCGGGCCTATTCAGCCGGGAAATCGTTACCGATCTGGCCGGTTTCCATGCGCAACCGATCATTTTCCCGCTATCCAACCCAACCGACAATTGCGAAGCCAATCCGCAAGATTTGCTGAATTGGAGCGAGGGGCGGGCCATCGTCGCCACCGGCAGTCCGTTTCCCGACGCCAGTTACGGCGGGCGGCAATATCCGGTGGGTCAGGGAAACAACGCCTTCATTTTTCCGGGTTTGGGTTTGGCTGCGACCTTGGCCGAATGCAGCCGCATCAGCGACGAAATGGTCCAGGAAGCCGCCTATGCACTAGCGGACTACACCGCCGAACATTGGCTGGACGCCGGCCTGATCTACCCGCCGGTTGCCGATCTGAAAAAGGTTTGCCAATCGGTCGCCAAACGCGTCTTGGCCCAAGCCCTGCGGGACGGCTCCGCCAGCCGCACCGATTTGAACGGCACCGACTTGGCCGCGTATATCGAATCGGCCTCGTGGCGAGCGGAACAGCTGCCCTTCAAATACGAACCGGCTTAAACCCGCTGAGTCGCGCTATTTTCCGTCCAAGCGATGCCATCTCAGCCGAACCGAGACCGGCCCGAGTATTCAACGGACCGCTCTCGGTTGGAACGGAACAAACCAGCGGCATCGGTAGCCGACTGTCTCGTCGGCGCGGCTTATTGCCGATGCCGACCGCCCGGCGCCACACCAAAATCAGCGAAACTGCTCGTGGTATTCTCGCCACTGTTCGGCGCTCAACGGCAGCTCGTTCAACTCGGCCCGCGCCTCGCGCCAGGCCGGATAATATTCGTTCAAGATCGCGACAAACCGTTCGTTATGGCTTGGCTCCAACAGATGCACCATTTCGTGTACCAGCACATACTCCAAAAGATGCCTAGGCTTCTTGACCAATTCGGTATTCAAGCGAATATGTCCGGCTTTGGGGTTGCAGCTGCCCCATTTGGTTTTCATCCGCTGCAAAAAATACTGCTTAACCGTTACGCCCAGCTTGGCTTGCCATTTAGCAATCAACGGCGGGATGGCCTGATGCAGCAACACCTTATGCCATTCGTGCAGCAACTCGGCGCGTTTTTCCAGAGACGTATCTGGCGGCAAGTACATGGAAATCCGCCGGTGATCGACATTCACAAACGGCTTGCCGCCGCGTGCCATGATCGTCAGCAAATGCCGCCGCCCCCAAAGATAGTGGGTCTCTCGCTCGACAAACTGTCTGGGGGTCTCTCTGGCCTGATTACGCAGTTTAGCCTGTTGATCGCGTATCCATCCCAACTTTGAAATCGCGTAAGCCCTGGCCACTTCCAAACGGGTTTCCAGCGGAGCGGCCAAGGTAACGCGGCCTTCCGGCGGATGAACCGATAGATGTACATTCTTGATTGCCTTTCGAGTCACCTCGATAACAATCTCACCCAGTTCGATGGTTTCAATCATCAGTAGCCCGGCTGATTCTTGATGATCTCGAACAAGGCCAAAGTGGCTTCCTTATGCTTGTTCAGCAACAGAAACAAAAAATTCAAAATCACACTTTCCTTCGCTTGGTCTCCTTTCCAGCCCGCCGGCGCTTGCTCCCGCATGGCATGATCAATTTTTAGCGCCAGTTGCGCACGCTCATCGCTGTAGTCGGCCTTGGGTTCATGCGCCTGTGGCGTCGGTGAGGCTTCCGGCATCAAATCGGCCAGATTGTTGTAGATGACGATGGCCTCATGCTTGCCATGCAACATGGCGGGAATGCCGGCCTCGGGTTGTTTGGCCGCCAAGCGTTTGACCAACTCTTCGGCCTTGCGCAAAAACGCCTCATAAGCGGCAGTATCCGCTCGGCTTTGCTTGATCAGATCGTCGAGCAGCTTGGACATCCGCGCGTAGAACCTGGGGTCGGTGAGCTGGTCGCGGATAATGGTCTTGCGGACGTTGTTGATGATCCCCTCGGCGATAGCGTTCTTCGACAGCTTGCCTTTTTGGTTCAATTTCTTGGCAATAGCGTCGTGGATACCGGTCTCGATGATCAGCTCGGTCAGCGACATTTCACCCAGTTCCCCTAATGCCTCCGCCGGGTCGGCCTGGATGTAAGTATTGATGAGGTGGCGCATGTCAGCCTCGTAAGGCTTGATGTCCAGCTCTTCACCCGAGTGTTTCTTGATGGCGGCGCGAATCTCGGCGTAGAACTCCACTGCCTTTTTCAATGCCTCGGCCTCGGCCTCGGAATAACCCGCCTCGGTCAGTTCCTGGGCGATGTCGGCGTAGGCACGGGCAAAGATCGCCACTGCCTTGTAGTACGTTACCCGCAATGCTTCGGTTTCGGTTAGCGCCTCGGGATTAGCGGCATCGCCGCAGAAATAATGCAAGTACTGCTCGACTTCACGCGGCGGCAGTACCGGTTCGCACAGGTAGTGCAGTGCTTGACGGGCATGGTCTAGTTGCTTTTTGCCTTCTTCCAGCCAGTTTTTCAGGCGCACGTTGTTATCGCCGCCGTTGCCCTGGTCGATGTCCAGTTCGTCGGAACTGTACACCGCGATGGCTTGCTGAACGTCGCCGAAGAGTTTTTTGAAGTCGACGATGTGGCCGTAGTCCTTGTCGTCGCCATCCAGCCGATTGGTGCGGCAGATCGCCTGGAATAGGTTGTGGTCGCGCAATTCGTTGTCGAGATAGATGTAGGTGCAGCTGGGTGCATCGAAGCCGGTCAGCAGCTTGCTAACCACGATCAGCAATTTAAGATTGGCCGGCTCGTCGATGAAGCGGCGCTTCATCTCCGTTTCGTATTTCTCGGTCGTCGGAAAATCCTTCAATACCAACTGACTATAGGTATCAAACTTATAGCGTTCATCGCTGTTGGCGGGTTCTTTCGAGATGGCATTGGCATTCGCTTCGTACGAGGTAATGATGCCGCAGTAGGGGCCAAAGTGGGTATTTCCGAACAGCCTGAAATAATGACAGGCATCGTAGATGGAGGCGGCCACCAGAATAGCGGTGCCGCGGTCGTTGTTCAGTCTCGGTTTAAGGGCAAAATCGGAGATGATCTCGGCGACCACCTCGCGTTTACGGCCCTCGGCGCTCATCAACTCTTCCATCGTCGCCCAGCGTTTACGCAACGCCGCCTTCTGAAAGTTGTTGAGATTTTGGGTTTTCCGCTCGAACCACTCGTCGATTTTCTTCTGCGAGGTCAGCCGTTCGGGCACGTCGCGGGCCTCGTATTTCAAATCCAGCACCACTTTATCGGCCACCGCCTGATGAAACTTGTAGGTATGGATATAGGTGCCGAACACGTCCCGCGTCATTTGCTTGTCCTTGCGCAGCAGCGGCGTGCCGGTAAAACCGATGAAGATCGCGCTCTCCAGCCAGCGCTTCATCTGCTTGTTCATGTCGCCGCCTTGGGTGCGGTGGCATTCGTCGACGAACACGTAGAATCGGCCGAGTATTCTTGGAAGTCCTCGGTCTTCAAGAACTTCGGTTATTCCGTCATAGAGATCATCTTCACGCTTGCGTTTTTTTCGAGTAGGGAACTTATGTATCAAAGCACACATGACTCTGGGATTGGTTGCAGCCAATTTAGCAACCAATTCGTTCCGTGAAGTAATACGCGGCGACGCCGAGTTTTCGCCAATCACCCCGGCATTGCGCATGACGCCGACAATCTGCTTGTCCAGCTCGTCGCGGTCGGTGACCACCAAAATCCGCGCCTCGGGATCATGCTCCAGCAACCACTTGGCGATCAGCACCATCAAAATGCTCTTGCCGCTACCCTGGGTATGCCAGATGACTCCGCCCTCCCGCTTGGCAACGCGTTCCTGCGCGGCCTTCACGCCGAAAAACTGGTGCTGGCGCGGCACCTTTTTCTGGCCGGCGTCGAAGATGATGAAGTTGCGAAGCAAATCCAGCAGCCGAGCTTTGCCGCACAACTGCGCCAGAGGTCGATCCAGCAATGCGCCGATGGCTGTCGTAGGGGCGGGTTTCAAACCCGCCCCTACCAAACCGTCCCCTTCATCCTTCCACTCCACGAAGAACTGCTCCGGCGTGCCGGTAGTGCCGTAACGCAGCCCTTGCGCATCGCTGCCGGCCAACACCAGTTGCACCGTGCTGAAAAAACCTTGGTTGAAAATAGCTTCCTGATTGGTGATCAGCTGGCGTATGCCATCCGCCACATCCACCGAACTGCGCTTTAACTCGATCACCGCGATGGCGATGCCGTTGATATACAGCACAATGTCCGGCCGCCGCTCGTGGCCGCCCTTAAGAGTCACTTCCTCGGCCAGAGCAAAGTCGTTAAGCTCGGGACGTTCCCAATCGATCAAATGCACCGTCTCGTGCGCCTGACCGGCGGCAATTTGCACCGGCACGCCGTAACGCAATAACTGGTAGGTGCTCAGATTGGCCTGATACAAGGTAAAGCCGGTGGTTTCGGCGGCAATCTCCAGTTTCTGCAAGGCAGCGCTGATGTGGGCGGCGGAATAGCCGCGCGCCATCAGGTTGTCGCGAAGCAGTGCGGTTTCAATGAGGCGGTTGTTCTGGCGTTTGCTCCAGTCGCCAAGATAGCGGTAGCCCAAGCTATCCGGCCGTGTCGGGTCGGCAAACAAGGCGACGACTCGGTTCTGGGTGTTACGTTCCGAACGGCTGTGTTGTTCCCTCATGAATTAAGCTCCTATTGCCTGTCGGTTTGTGGTTGTAATTTCGCCAGCGTTTTTTCGACAACGGTTATAAAAATCGGACTTGGTATTTTCACCAGCGTTTTAGCCGGCGTTTTCACCCGCACTTTCAGCAACCGACTGCACTGGCAGTAGGCTCGATGCATCATCACCAATCAGCGCCGGTTTGCCGTCTTTCCAGACCACGGCATACTGACCCAGGCGGCGTTTGCGTTCTAACGCTTCACCAACCGCTGCCGTCAGGCAATCCAGAAGTTGTTTCTCTTTGGCGGGAATCGTGTTCATCATTGGGCCTCGCAAACGCTTAAACTAAAAAATCTATTATGCTGAGGCTAAGTCGTGCCACAAATCCTGCCAGCTCGGATTGGCTTGCTCAATCAGCCGTTTTTTAGCGGCTCGCGACCAATTCTTTAACTGCTTTTCCCGCAATATGGCACTCTCCATCCTGTCCTGCACCTCATACCAAACCAGCAGGTGCGCTCCATAGCGTTTGGTGAAGCCTTCGGCCATATCGGTTTTATGCTGGTAAACACGCCCAATCAAATTCGAAGTCACGCCAATGTAAAGCGTCCCGTTTCGTTGACTGGCCATTATATAAACACAGGGTTGTTTATCCATTTTTGCATGATTTTCAGTTTGACCTGCTGACTTTAATCCCGCCAAAAACAGCGCCGACAAACTTTAACGCAAATACCGCAATAATTCCCCGGCAGGGATTGCCGGGTTCCAGAAGCCATGGAGGGCTTTGGCGTTTTACCTCCCTGTAATCTGGGTTCCGGCAATCCCTGCCGGAACGACGGGTAGCGCGGTCATAGCAGCCAGGTCTTGCCGGTCAGCAATTCCTGCATCATGCCCTGTTTGAGGGCGCGGGGTTTGTCGCGGCGGGCAGACGGCTGCGTTAAACTTCAGTACCGTAAAGTGGCTCGCGGCGCCGTCACCCCGGCAGGGATTGCCGGGGTCCAGAAGCCACGGAGGGTTTTGGCGTTTTACCTCCCTGTAATCTGGGTTCCGGCAATCCCTGCCGGAACGACGGGTGGCGTGATCATAGCAGCCAGGTCTTGCCGGTCAGCAATTCCTGCATCATGCCCTGTTTGAGAGCGCGGGTTTTGTCGCGGCGGGCAGACGGCTGCGTTAAACTTCAGTACCGTAAAGTGGCTCGCGGCGCCGTCACCCCGGCAGGGATTGCCGGGGTCCGGAAGCCACGTAGGGTTTTGGCGTTTACCTCCCTGTAATCTGGGTTCCGGCAATCCCTGCCGGAACGACGGGTGGCGTGGTCATAGCAGCCTGGTCTGGCCGGTCAACAGTTCCTGCATCATGCCCTGTTTCAGGGCGCGGGTTTTGTCGCGGCGGGCAGACGGCTGCGTTAAACTTCAGTACCGTAAAGTGGCTTGCGGCGCCGTCACCCCGGCAGGGATTGCCGGGGTCCAGAAGCCATGGAGGGCTTTGGCGTTTTACCTCCCTGTAATCTGGGTTCCGGCAATCCCTGCCGGAACGACGGGTGGCGTGGTCATAGCAGCCAGGTCTTGCCGGTCAGCAATTCCTGCATCATGCCCTGTTTGAGGGCGCGGGTTTTGTCAAGGCGGGCGGACGGCTGCGTTAAACTTCAGTACCGTAAAGTGGCTCGCGGCGCCGTCACCCCGGCAGGGATTGCCGGGGTCCAGAAGCCATGGCGGGTTTTGGCGTTTACCTCCCTGTAATCTGGGTTCCGGCAATCCCTGCCGGAACGACGGGTGGCGTGGTCATAGCAGCCTCGTCCTGCCGGTCAGCAGTTCCTGCATCATGCCCTGTTTCAAGGCGCGGGTTTTGTCGCGGCGGGCTTCCAGCACGGCGAGTTCGGCATCCATGTCGGAGAGGATGGTGGCGATGGCGGTTTGTTCTTCTTCATTTGGCAAAGCCAGCTCTACGAGTTTCAGTGACTCTTTATTTAGCGTGTATCCTTTAACGGCCTGCTTGCCATATAGAGAAAAATCGGTCCGACCAAGTACGTAATAAAGAAAATCAGCATTTGCCTGCAACTTGTTAAAACTACAAATTGCCTCATTGGTAAACAAATCACAACCAGCGAAACAAAGGCGCCCAATTGAAAGCTTGAAGCTCATCAACAAGGTTCCTTTTGGAATAATCGACATTGACTCAGCGGCAAGCTGGGTGATCTGCTCCTTTGAATTAGACACAACCTTATCTTTGAGGTCTGCAATTGACAGCCATGGGTAACCGTTACCCCACATTGATGCGTTGAGTCTTGGTGGCGTTCTACCCATTTCAATTTCGCATATTTCACCCAACCGCGTAACCTCCCACTCCCCACTATACCCCGGCAAGCGGGTTTGGCCGGTGAGGAGTTGTTCCATGGCGGCCTGTTTGAGGTCGCGCTTCTTGGCGATCAGCCGCTCCAGCCCGTCCAGCAGCGCATCCACATCGCTCAACGCCGCCGCGATGGCGTGTTGTTCAGCGACTGGAGGCACTGGCATCGGGATTTCCATGAACTTTTCACGCGGTAGATGCGCGATACTCGTCTGCGTCACATAATTCTTGAGCATGCCGCGATCAGACCATTGTCGCAAATACGCAACCATGACTTTAGAGTTGAATCCGTTTAGTGGCCTCAAGCGATGAAGCGCTTTTTGATAGTAGCACTCTGATATAGGGGCTTCCCAAATTGCGGCTCGACCTACTTCGCCCCCTTCGCAAACGAGCAGATCACCTTTGTAAAGTCGGTACTTTTCAATATCCGCACGAGACATTGGAACTATAGGTAGTTCTGAGATATCGATCCTATCCCACTGAATTGCTCTATTGCCGAGGTAAGGTTTAGGAACGCCAGTGTTTCTCTCGGCGTCGAGCATTTTTCCAAGTTTGACCTCAAACTCATCGCCCACGGTTGAGACTTTCCAATCCTCCGGAATAACCCCCACCTCCGTCATCTTGTACCCAGGCTTAATCAAAGCCCCATTACCAACCTGCAAGCGATAAGCCGCGCTGGCTTCGTTGACCGCCTCGGCATGGTTTGTTGGTTGATTACTCATGGGTTTGCATTTTCCACGGCATCGCTGAACCGTCGAGCCTTGGGCAAGCAGTTGATTTCCATGCCATACGTTCGATGCGTCCGGTTACCGAAGGTTCACAAAAGGATTGATGACGGTCAAACGATCTTCGATCACCTGACCGTGTTGCAGGTCTTCGGAATAAAGCTGCCGACAATCGGCTTCCAGGGCGCTGGCGACAATCAAACTGTCCCAGTAGGAAAAACCATATTTCAGTTTGAGCCGATGGGCGAAACGTATCGTGGTGACTTGAATGGTCTGGATGGCGGCAATCGAAATGATGACCTCGATATTGTCTTGAATCAGCCTGTCGATGATTTTCTTTTTCAGCATCACGCTGTAGTACTCATTGAGCACTTGAGTACTGCTTACTAATGCCGGCAAGGTCTCGATCAATTCCAACGCAATAGCGCATTTTTCATGACTGTGCTGAAAATGCGCGTACACCCAGACGTTGGTATCGATAAAGCTGTTAACGCTCATATAAAGCTTCTCTGGCAGGCAGTTCGATACCCTCGACTACAAAGCGATGGGCGTAGGCTGTTCTGCGCTCCGTGACTTGCTGGCGGCCGGCGTCGCTATCTTTAAGCACGATGATGGTGAATTTTTCGCCGGTGGCAATGGGCAGGTCGGCTAATAAAACACCATGTGAGCTATCCATCACCAATTCTTTTGTTAATACGACTTGCATGGCATTGTCCTCGATAAGATTTTCAATTTTGGGGCAAATACGTTTTGGGCGGTGGTTTGGCGCGCGTAGCGAGCACATACCAGAGTGTGCTGGATTTTGAGGCATTCGACCCGATATGACCAACGCAATTGGTCAGACAGTGTCTGACTTATTGTGCCGTTGGGAGGATTCATTTCCATGTGATGCCCATCCTGGTGAGATGTCGCTCGACTTTGCTCGCCAGTTTGCTTACCTCGTCTTCCAACTGCGGCAGTGGCGCGGCATAGCGTTCGGCCAGTTGGCGGATGCGACGGGTCAGCGTCTGCGAAACCCGGTCCAGTTCGCCCTGTACGGCGGTGGACAGATGCGCCATCCACTTGTCGTCGATCACCAGCGTTTTGATTTCGGCTTCGCTCAACGTCGGGTATTTTTCATAAGCCTTTTGGTCGAGCGCGGCTTCGGCTTCCCTGATTTGTTTTTTCAACACGCCGATCTGGTTGCCAAATTCCAGCCATTGTTTCAACACTTTTAACTCTTCGGCGCCTTCCTGGTCATTACCGGTCGCTTCCAGCATCCCTGCCTCACGCGACATAAGGCCATCCGTGGCCAAAATTTCCTTGATCCGGTCTTTAACGGCGGCGGCATTGATGTTGTCGTATCCGGAAAAGATGGCGTCTTCGCCGCCGTGTTCTTCTTCCAGCTCGGCTAGGCTGGCGGTGGCGGCTTCCAGTTCGGCTTGTTTGGCCTCAATGGCGGCCTGTTCGTCGGCAAAGTAGCGGGCGACGATGAGGGGCTTGGGGAGCAAATCGCAAACCCAGCCTTTGTCCTTGGTTTTACCTTTTTTGTCGGTTTCGACGATGCGTGTGGGTTGGGCGACCCAGCCGTCGGCGGCGATCAGATAGCAATCGTCCTGCATGGTTTCGGCCCAGTAGTCCATCAGGTGCTGGTAGATGTCGTAGGCATCCAGCAGCGGCGCAGGCTTGAAGGTATTCAACAAGTCTTCGGCGATGGTTTCGATCAATGCTTTGGGATGGCCGTCTTTGCCAAAGCCGGTCAGTAGCGGCGTGACGGCGTCTCGCCAATGTTGAAAGCGTGCGCTGGCTTGGGCGTTGAAGGCGGTGAATTCGGCGTGGCCGAAGATGGCGGGTTTGACCTCGGCCAGCGGCAGCGTCAATTGCGTATAACCGGGGCGCAGCACGGCGAACAAGCTGGCGCGCACACCGGGCAACACTTGCCAGTAATCGGCTAGTGCATCCAGGTCGCGTTCGGGGATGCCGCCGTTCAGGTGACCATCGATGTCCTGAATGTCTTCCGGCTCAGTGCTGTCGATGTAGCGCGGCAGATTCAGGTTGAAGTCGTTTTTCGGATCGGCGATTTCGTCGAACGGCACCATCCGAGCATAGCGCGGCACATCGGCTTGCTTGCCGAAGGTGTCGACGATTTTGTGGATGTCCTGCTCGCGCAGGCGGTTTTTGTTGCCGTCCTTGATAAAGCCCTTACTGGCGTCGATCATGAACACGCCTTTGCGGGCGGTGGCGTTTTCCTTGTCGATGACCAAAATGCAGGCCGGGATGCCGGTGCCGTAAAACAGGTTGGCCGGCAGGCCGATGATGCCTTTCAGATACCCGGACCGCACCAGTTGCCGGCGAATCAACGCTTCGGCATTGCCGCGGAACAATACACCGTGCGGCAGAATGCAGGCGGCTTTGCCGTTGGCTTTCAGGCTGCGGATGATGTGCAGCAAATAGGCGTAGTCGCCTTGTTTGGCCGGCGGCTCGCCCCAAACAAAGCGCTGGTAAGCATCGTCGCCCGGCGTCAGGCCGGTGCTCCAGGTCTTGACGGAAAACGGCGGATTGCGACCACGTAATCGTAAGTGCGCAGGTTTTCGCCGTCTTTGAACTTGGGCGAGGCCAGCGTGTTGCCGGACAGGATGGTGGCGGTCGGGAAGTCGTGCAGAATCATGTTCATCCGCGCCAAACCGGCAGTGGTGACGTCTTTTTCCTGGCCTTCGAGGGTAATGTGTTTGCCGGCTTCGGCGGCGACTTTTAGCAGCAAGGAGCCGGAGCCGCAAGTCGGGTCGTAAGCCGTCGTCGAGCCTTTGGCGTTTTCCGGCGAGATGCCGATCACCTTAGCGATGATACGGCTGACTTCCGACGGCGTATAAAACTGGCCTTTGCTTTTGCCGCTTTCGGTGGCGAAATGGCGCATCAGGTATTCGTAGGCGTCGCCGAGAATGTCGTCGTGCTCGGCGCGGTTCTTGGAGAAATCCAGCTCGGGCTTTTGGAAAATGCCGATCAGGTTGGAGAGCTTCTCCACCATGTCCTGGCCTTCGCCGAGTTTGTTGGGATCGTTGAAGTCGGGGAAGTCGCTAAGCGCCAAACGGGAGTTAGCATTGACCAAGGGGCCGATGATCTGGGTGTTGATCTTGTCGCCGATGTCGGATTTGCCTTTGAGGGCGATCATGTCCTTGAAGCTGGCGCCGGGAGGAATCACCACCGGCGGCGCGAAGTCATCGCTGTCGGCGTATTTGTCGGTGATGTATTTGATGAACAGCATGAACAGCACGTAGTCCTTGTACTGACTGGCGTCCATGCCGCCGCGCAATTGGTCGCACGAGGCCCACAGCGAGGAATAGAGATCGGATTTTTTAATAGCCATGAATCGGTGATGGTGTGGCGTGTTTAGTCTTGGTTATTGGGGTTAGTCGATTGGCTGGGAACGGCGATGCCGTGTTGGCCGCAAAAGCCGTGAATCAGCACTTCCACCCTGTTAGCCAGAAAGCGATGCTTCCGTTCGGCGGCCAGACACAGCGCTGGTTTTAACGCCGAATCGATGCGAAACGTCGGCTTGGCGGCTTTCTTTGGTAGCCGGCCGGCTGCGCCCATCCGGATTACGGTACTGGGAACGTATCGCTATGTAAAGGAAAGCCGGCGACTATCCAAGTCCAGCGGACCTCGCGAAGCGTGGAAGTTTAGCCTCCAGGCGAATATCCGGCCGAAAACCGAGAGCGATCGGCGGCGGCCGCCGCGAACATCGCGCCGTTCGAAGCTATGCACCGCCACGGCAAGCCGTTCGAGTGGATGACTCTATCGGCTGAACGCGACAAGCCCTGAAGATGAAGGCAAAGAACCGCTGCCGCGCCAAATTGCTCGGATCGGCGCGGCGTCACGCCAATCCGAGCGCGAACTAGATTTTTCGCCGAGTCAGCGGGTGACTATCGAAGGCTTTGCGGACATGACGCCAATGTTCGACGACATTTTCTATCCGTTGGGTATCGCCGGTTTGCAGCTGGGTGAAACACTCGCTGCTGCGCACAAAGGACGCCAGGAAGTCGCCCATGATCAATTGCTGAGTTTGATATTCCGCCATGGCTTGACGCTTGGTCGCCACTTCGGCGGGCATCAAATTCAAACACACCCGGTGATGTCCGCGCAGCGGTAAATCGTCGGGCAGTTGCATGGGTTGCCCGCTCCAGTCCTGAGCGATCCCCCAATTCGAGCCGGTCGGCCATCCGGGGCGCCAATGGATCAAGTACGCCAGCATTTTCGGATGAATGTTTTGCGAGGGTTCGCGCGCCAGCCAGTCGCGCACGGCCAGCAACGTGAACATACCCAAACCGGCGTGATCCGAGTCGTTTTCCATCACGTCCGGGAAGGCTATCATGGTCGGACGGGTCTCGCGCAAGATCGCCACCAGTTCGCTGAGTAAGTCCTGGCCGTCTTGCGCGTAGCCTCTATCGACCGCTTCGCTGTAAGGCACATGGTCGAAGCCGGTGAAGTCCGAGCGCATCGGCTGGTTGCGCCGCCAATGCGACACCAGTGCCGAGTAGATGCTGCCGTCCGAGAAGCCCAACAAGTCCAGATGCAAAAACCCCTTGCCCAACACTTGGGCCGCGCGCCGCGATTCGTCCAGGCGACGTTCGCCGAACGCCAGAAAATCGGCCGCGGACGGCTTGCGCTTGCCGGTTTGCTGAACCACGGCATCGACGTAGGCGTCACCCGATGTCACGACGACGCTACGGACACTGCCGCCGTTGGCGAATACTCGTTGCGCCAGACCCGCGGCGCTCAAGCTTTCATCGTCGGGATGCGGCGCCAATATGAGCAGGCGCTCCCCCCTGCCCACGTCCAGCGCTTGCTCCGGCGCGGCGGCGGCCGGTAATGCCACCGCAACGGAAAGCCAAAAAAACATAACATGCCAAACACGATCAGACTGCCGCATACGCTGCTCCTGCTTCCAAAATAGACCCGGATGAAATGTGTCCGCTCGGCCCGTCAACACGGACCGGGCTATAATCCGCCTCGACTGGAGACCAGCGAAGACCGTGCCAAACCATGCCGGCACCGCGACCGGCTGCAATTGTGGCCGACTCAGTCCGGTTTGCAACCGACCCGGTTGAAATATCCGCCAGATTGGTTGCTATCAACCATTCGGGACGAACCCGCTATTCGGCCACCACCACCACCGCGACGACCTGATGAGAAACCGATTCAAACGCGCCTATCGACGTTATCGGCTACGCGGCCACGCCATTCCCTTCCAAACCTGGACCCAAGCCACCGCTGAGTTACCTTTACTGCAAGGACTGACGCCAATCGAACTGGCCCGCTTACGGGTGATGAGCTCGTTGTTTCTCCGCGAAAAAAACCTGGTCGGCGTGGATATTGATCTAAATACCAACATGCGCATCGTCATCGCGGCACAGTGCTGCCTGCCGGTTTTGTATTTGGGCTTGGCTCTGCTGTCCGGCTGGTTGGATGTCGTGGTTTATCCCGACGCCTTCGTCGTGGCGCATGAAGACGTCGACGACGCCGGCGTCGTACATCAAGAACAGCGAATTCTGACCGGGGAAGCTTGGTCGGCGGGACCGCTGATATTGTCCTGGCAAGAAATCCTGGAAGACATCGAATATCCGGAATCCGGACAAAACGTAATCGTTCACGAGATCGCCCACAAGCTGGATATGCGCAATGGGGTCGGCAACGGTATGCCGCCGCTGCACGCCGATATGTCGGTGAGCGAGTGGACGACCGCGTTATCCGCTGCCTTCCGCCAATTGCGCCAGTATCCCGAGTTGCCGATTTCGAGCTGGATCGATCCTTACGCGGCCACCGATCCAGCCGAATGCTTCGCGGTGTTTAGTGAAGCGTTCTTCTGCACGCCTGCGATTCTGTTGGAACATTGTCCGGCGGTGTTCCGACAACTGAGCCTCTATTACCGCCAACAGCCGCATCGGCGTCGCGATCGACAGCTAAACATCGACCATCGTTAAGCCCCCCGACCGGAAGCGCGTTGCAGGCTCATCCGAAACCGATGGAAATCCATTCGACCGCGCAAAAAAAGAAGGCGCGGATAACCGCGCCTTCCGTTACAACAGCAAATATTAGCTTACCAAGTAAAACTCGCCGCCACCTGGCCGCTGCCGTCGTAGGTATAACCGTTTTTGACGACGTTGCTAACGGTGTAGGCACAGGTTCCGGAGCTGCTGGAAGGTAGGCCGGAGCTACTGATGCTGGCGATACCGGTGGAACCGGTCACGGCGGATTTAGCCCAGGTTTTGGAAATAATGCCGGAACTGGTTTTCGCCGAGCAACTCCACGAACCGTTCACCGTGGCGTTAGCCAATGTAGCTTCGCCATACTTAACGGTCACTTTGGCCAAACACTCCGATTTGCCACCCGTCAACAATCTGCGGATTATCGCGGTGTTCGAGACTTTCATACTGACGTTTACCGGCGCCTGAGCGACATTGATCGATTGCGTGGCGCTGTTTTTCAAGCCGACGTTATCGGTCACCGTCAGCGTGGCAGTATAGTTGCCCGGAGTTCCGTAGGTATGATCGACACTGGCGGTACTGCCATTCGTACTTCCGTCGCCGTAATTCCAATCATAACCGACGATGGTGCCGTCCGGGTCGCTAGAGCCCGTACCATTGAATGTTACCTTGGACGGCGCATCGCTCGCGGTCGGTAATGCTGAAATGACGGCCGTCGGCGGGATCAGTTTCACGACGTTCTTCGGATAGCTACCGGTAATCTGGTACTGACCAAGGCTGGCGTAATCCGAATAGCCGGTCGTCAAGTCGCCTTTACCGACGCCATCGATTTGCAGGAAATATTGACCCGCGTTCAAGTTGGCGCTCAGCGACGCCGACAGACTATCGACCGGATTTACCTCGCTGACCGACTTACCGGAAGCATCGAACAATTTCAGAGCAATATCCAAATTACCAGCCACCGAACCCGAGGCCGCGTTGAACTGAACGTCGCCGCCATCGGTGTAAAAAGTGAAGACGTCCAGGTCGGTATTGCGTTCGATAATGCCGGTTTGAACCACCGAGGTGGGATCGCCCGACAAAGGCGCGGCCGAGGCCATGCTGTCCGGAAAATCGTCGACTCGGATCGGAGCACCCGCCGCACTAATGACCGCAAGGTCGTCCTGAGCGTTATTCGCCCCAGGATATTCGCCCTTACTCCATTGCGAAACGGGTTTGTAATAACCGACCCCCATCAGCGGCGCCCAACCGGTGGCGCCGCTGCCGTGCCCCGAATAGTAACCGACACTGGCGGTGCCGTCGTGGTAGAGACTCAGATTGTGGCCAACTTCGTGAGATACCGCCTCGGCCACATATTTGGGGTTGCCGTTACCCAATTTATCGAAGAAAGCCCAAGCCGGTTGATAGCGGTTGGGCGAAGTGGACGAATAAGACGAAAAGACGTTGACATAAGCAACGCCACCGCAGACCTGGCCGCACAGTTCCGGCATCGATCGAGTGATGACCGCGCGGGTGCCGTATTGAGTGTCGCTACTGGTAAGGCGTTGCATCGCATCCGCCGCCGGCTCTTGCGTCGTCACATCCACATCGAACGGCGCGTAGTCTTCCGCCACGCGTTGCCAGATTTCGCGGATGTTGTTCAACTCCGTGGTGCTGAATCCGTTGGGATTGCCATCCGTATCGTAGGCCTGAGCAGTCAACGTACCGTTGTACCAAGTGGTGTTGATGGCCTGATGACCGTTGAAATCCAGGTAAATGACGCGATTGGAATCGGGTTTGCTGTGCAGCGTGAACGGATCGGTCGTCGAGGCGGCGATCGCGGCATAAGTGCTGCCGCTTCCCTCCGCCGTCGCCGCGTCGGCGCTATCGGCGGTCGCGGTCTCGCCGGCACCCTGCTTGGGGTCGGGCTGGATATCCGACTCTATGTATAGCAAGCGGCCGCCTTGATCGATCCAAGCGGTCTGGTCGCTTTTTAAAATATTCTCCAAGCGTTCGGCGGACATCCCATAGGCCTTGGCCACCAAGGCCAGATTGTCACCTAGGGCGTCGACGGCGGCCTGGCCGTTGAGCTTCTCCTTCAACGAGATTTGCGGAAACGGCGATTCGGTTTCGTCCGACGACGGCAAATCGCCAATGTTGGCCAACGACTTTTGCGAGTTCGCCTTAACCACGCTCAACGGATTTTCGAGACCGGAACCGTTCAAACCGGTGACGATGGCCTGTACTCGGCCATTCGAAAGCAAAGTCAAGACATAGTTGTAGCCGACCAAAGCTTTAGCCGCATCGTCCTGATTAGAGAAATACAGTGTCTCTTTCAAGAGACTACCGGTACCGGCGGGCGGATACGACTGGCTCACGTCGCCTTCCGTCTGAGTGGTCTGGTCGGGAGTGACGGCACACCCTACAATAGTCGTGAGAGCGGCCGTGGCAACAAATAGTTTTGTATTCATAATCGACTTCCAAAGTATGAGCAAGATCCAGTCGATGAGTGCCAATCACGCGGCGCATCAAGACCAAAATCCTTGCGGCAAAAATTAATCGAAAAAGCTGACCGCCAGTAGGGAGTATGTGTTTGTTTTAAGCTGAACTATCGAAACGCATATCCCTGGTGATCCGGAATTTGCATTAGAAGCTTGGCAATAAACCTCGCGCGACTTGGAGCGGTAAAAAGATTATTGAGTTAACGCCGTCGATTCTTGGCTAGCTAGCCTACTCAAATTCGAGTGTCTCTGGCACACCGGTTATAGGGAAATTTGACGACAGACAGGTTATAGCCCAACGCGGCCGATTCGGCTAGCCTGGATCTTGGAGCCGGTTTAGAAAATGAAGCGTAGTTCCGATTCGCGATTTTAAAAGCCGCCGCGTTCGACGATTGCGATAATCTTTTCGCCCGTATCACGAACGCTGCCGCCTCGCCATACAAGAACGGTGTCCGATAGCGTTTACGCCGAGAAAATGCCCTATTCAACTTCGAATTCCGTGAGACTGTCGTTCAGCGCCGAAAGACGCCGCTCCGCCAACGGCCCTCGGCATTCACGCTCGCTGATAGGAGTTTGGGCTATCCGTCTGCACGGGGTTCCAACACTCGCCGTCCAGGCGTGTTGATCGCCCGCAAGCCGCGCCGATCAGCGATTATTCCGGTACATATCCTGCTGACGTTCGATGGCTTCGGTCAGGTTATAACCCTGGTCGTTGAGCAAATCGCCGACAAAAAACAAACGCATCTCGAATATCCAGGCGATTTTCTTTTGCTTATTGTTTTCCACGACAATCGTCGCCAGCCTGGGGTTATTATCGACTACCTGACTTACGACGGTTTTCGGATTATTCGGGTCTTCGTTCAACGCGCCGGATACGATCCGCTGTGCGTATTCCAGCGTCAATACCGAGCGAGTGGCCGGGGCCGCCGCATTTTTTTCGTCTATCATCGACTGCGCCTTGAAATAGCCGATGTCATAGGCCAGTTTGGCGACAACACTCACGGCTATCGCGATTGCCCAGATCGACAAGCCGATCTTCAAGCGGCGTCTGACTTGGGGGTGGGAAAGTCTTCTAACTAAAACGCTAAACTTCATTGTATGGTGTTTCCGTGGCGCCATTCGCCGGTTTTTGATGGTTGAAACAGTTGAGGGATTTAAAAACAAACATTCAATCAGGGCATCGGCTATCCATCATCTCTTTAAGTTGGTCCTTACGAGCACCACTCACAACCAGCCGGACCGCTTCAAGCGCCAATACAGCAGCAAGCTACTCAAGGCCACGCCGCCCAGCACCAACGGGTAACTAAAGGTCCACTCCAGTTCCGGCATGTGGCGGAAGTTCATACCGTACCAACTGAACACCATCGTCGGGATCGCCAGAATCGCCCCCCAACCGGCCAGACCTTTAACCACTTCGTTCTGGCGCACGGTTTCGAAGGTCAGGTGAACCTGCATCGCTGCGATCAGCATCTCGCGCATGCCTTGAATCGATCGGTCTATGCGCTTGATATGGTCGGCGATGTCGCGAAAATAAAACCGCACGTCCTTCGGTATCAAGCCGTTATGAAAGCGCATCAATTCGTTGCAGATGTCGATCACCGGCGTGATCGCCGCTTCCAGCATCAACAGCTCGCGCTTTAGTTCGTACAAGCCTTCCATGGTCTGCCGACTGGGCCGTTGCTCGAAAATCGCCGACTCCAGTACCTCGAAGCGCTGTTGCAAGCCGTCGATCACCGGGACATAGTTATCGACGATAAAATCCATGATCGAATACAGCGCAAACCCCGGTCCCTTCGCCAATTGCTGCGGCATCGCCTCGCAACGCCCGCGCACCTTGGCGTGACTCAGCGACGAACCGTGCCGAACCGTCACCAGAAATTTCGCCCCCATGAACAAGTGGGTTTCGCCGAATTCCACTTTGTCGTCGACCAGTCTAGCGGTGTGCAGCACGATGAACAACGAATCGGCGTATTCCTCGATTTTCGGTCGTTGATGAGCGGCGCACGCATCTTCGATCGCCAAATCGTGCAAACCGAATTCTTGTTGCAACTCGGCCAACAAGGCCGAATTGGTTTCTCGCAAGCCCAACCACACGAAGGTCTGATCCTGCCGGATCACTTCGCTGATGTCCGGAATCGACACTTCTCCGATACCAATGCCGTGCCGGTAGGCCACGCATTTCATAATCATGTTGCTATCGATGGATTCGGCCAAAAACTTTCCCCTTATTTGGAAATCGTGATGACGGGAGCCCCGGATTGGGCGAACTGGGTCATCGTCATTTGAAAAATCTGACAGAGCAACCGAAAGCCTTCCCGGTTCCATTGATAGCCGGTTTCAGGGCGAAGCGAATAGTAACGGTCGCCCAAGCGCACGCTCGGATCGTCGTCGGGCTCGTCGCCGACCGTCAAGGCCAGCGTTTCCACGGGATTTTCGCGAACTTCCGGCGTGGCCGGATGGCGGGCCACCGAATATTCGGGCATATCGCCCAAGGTTTGGCCGACGAAATTCAATACGTTGTGAAAACTGCGCAAGCGGAACACGCCGTGCAACGGCCACTCGCCACCTGGAAATCCGGGGCGAATATCGACACTCACATCGTTGTCGGCGCCCTGCTCGGCTTCCTGCTGCAAACGCATCCGTTCCTCGTTGCTTAAGGTAGCCGGATCGTAATTGGTCAGCACGATCCGGCCGACCTCGCGCTTGGTCAATGTCAGTTGTTTACGCGCCGGATCGAAAGTCACTTGGTAGTTTTTTTCGAGCGCCGCCAGTTGTTCGGCCGGCAACGCATCGGCCGGCAAAGTCCAACTACGTTCGAACAACAACGGCTCGACGAACAAGCGATGACGGTCCTGAATCGACGATAAATGCAACACGGCCTGGCGAAATACCCGATAACCATCGGCGTCCGCAGGCAAGTTGCGATGGATGCCGGCTTGATCTCCGCCGGACAAGCGCAGCTCGCCGGCCAACAGGCGCAGTAACAAATCCACGTCCACGCCTTGCCTGAGCAACATCGTCAGCTTGCTTTCCTGAAACGGCGTCAACAAGCGGCGGGTGAATTCCTCGCCTTCGATCGGTACGATGCTAATGGTCGGATTCTCGGACAGGCTGCCGCCGAACACCGGCGTCAACAGAGAGCCGGTCGGTCCGGTCAGCGCCGGCGTGGCGCCGGCATTGAGCTGGAAATTGAAGGTGGCGGCGATATTGGATACGCCGGTGAAATGCAGCGGTTGGTGTTGATGGGCGCGGGCGATGTTTAGCAGCAACTGCTTCGCCAACACGTCGTTAGTGGCCTTATCGTACTCGATGACGGCCCTGTCCAGGGCCGGCGGCGAAACGCATCCCGCCAAGCTCAACGCCAACCCCGCCGCCAACGCCCTGCGCCCGCCGGTCATCCCGTAGCCGCTCCACATGTTTGCTTCCTCAAAACGTCATCCTACCGCGAACTCGCACTCTCAGACCGTTCATTTTATCAGCAATGCCCGATCCCGAGCAGCGTCGTCGCCGACATTTACCATCCGGAATCACTCGGCCACCGCTAAACTAAACGACACGCTAGCCGACCGCACGAAGCTACCATGAAAATTCACCACCTAACGCCCGAGGAAGCCCTCGACAGTCTCGGTTCGGGCCCCAACGGCCTGGCCGATACGACAATTGAAGGCCGCTTGCGCGAGTTTGGTTTCAACCGTCTCGAAGAAACCCGAAAAAAATCGCAGTGGCTGTTGTTTGCAGGCGAGTTTTTACACTTCTTCGCGCTGATACTCTGGCTGGCGGCCGGTCTGGCCTTCTTCGCCGAGTCCCAACAACCCGGCGAAGGCATGGCGACGCTGGGTTACGCAATATTGGGCGTGATCGCGATCAACGGCTGCTTCTCGTTTTGGCAGCGCGTCCAGGCCGAGCAGGCCATTGCCGCGCTACGCAAATTATTGCCGAACCAGGTCAAGGTAGTGCGCGACGGCGCGCTGTGCCGAATTCTCGCGGACGAACTGGTGCCCGGCGACCTGCTGGTCTTGCAGGAGGGCGACAACGTCCCGGCCGATTGCCGATTGCTGGAGACCTTCAACCTGCGGGTGAATAACTCGACCATCACCGGCGAATCCCTACCCAAGGGCCGCGACGCTCTACCGTCGGCGGCCGAAGACCTGGCGCAAAGTCGTAACATTCTGCTGGCCGGCACCTCGGTGGTCGCCGGCGAGGCCAAGGCCGTGGTGTTCGCCACCGGCATGCACACCGAATTCGGCAAAATCGCCCACACGCTGAAAACCACGATCAAGGGCCAATCGCCGTTACAACGCCAGATCGCTCGGCTGAGCCGCTTCGTCGCGCTACTGGCGCTGTTGCTGGGCGCGGCATTTTTTCTGATCGGCCAGGCCATCGGCCTAAGCTTCTGGGAAAATTTCATGTTCGCGATCGGCATCATCGTCGCCAACGTACCGGAAGGCCTACTGCCGACCGTGACACTGGCCTTGGCAATGGCCACCCAGCGCATGGCCAAGCGCAACGCCTTGATCCGCAATTTGCCGTCGGTGGAAACCCTGGGCTCGACCACGGTCATCTGCACCGATAAAACCGGCACGCTGACCCAGAACCGAATGGCGGTCAAACAACTATTTCTGGACAATCGCCACTGTCGACCGGACGAATTGGGCCGCGACAGCCTGCGACACCATGCCGAGTTCCTGGCCTGCGCGGCCCTATGTCACGATCTGAAACGCGTCGAAGGCCAGCACTTGCTCGGCGACCCGATGGAAGTCGCGCTGGTCAATTTGGCTCACGACCAAGGCATGCGCGTGGCCTATCCCAAAATCGGCGAAGTGCCGTTCGACACCGACCGCAAGCGCATGTCCACGCTGCACGATACCCCGGCCGGCAAGCGGCTGTATTGCAAGGGCGCGCTGGAAATGGTGCTACCGCTGTGCTCGCAAATCGCCGTCGCCGATCAGATTCTGCCGCTGGACGACGCCGGCCGCCGCACACTCCAGGACGCCCTGCAGACCATGGCCGATCAAGGCTTGCGGGTACTGGCCCTAGCCCACCGCCCACTGGCCGACAGCGTTGGCGCCGACCCTGAAGCGGCGATGATCTTCAGCGGCCTGGTCGGCCTGGAAGATCCGCCGCGCCCGGAAGTCGCCGACGCCACAACCCAATGCCGGATCGCCGGGATCAAAGTCATCATGGTCACCGGCGACCATCCGCACACGGCGGTCGCGATCGCCCGCCAAATCGGTCTGGTGCAATCCGACCATCCCAAGGTCATCACCGGCGACCGGCTGAAAAAACTCACGCCCAGCCAATTGCAATTGGCCTTGGATGCGCCGGAAATTGTGTTCGCCAGGGTAGGCGCCGATCAGAAAATGCACATCGTCGAAGCGTTGCAGCGTAAGCGGCAAGTGGTCGCAGTGACCGGTGACGGCGTCAACGACGCGCCGGCCTTGAAGAAGGCCGACATCGGCATCGCGATGGGCCTGGCGGGCACCGACGTCGCCAAGGAGGCCGCCGACATGATTTTGCTGGACGACAATTTCGCCAGCATCGTCGCCGCGATCGAAGAAGGCCGCGCGGTGTTCGACAACATTCGCAAATTCTTGACCTACATCCTCACCTCCAACGTCCCGGAAGTGATTCCCTACCTGGCCTTCGTGCTGTTCAAGATTCCGCTGCCGTTGACCATCCTGCAAATTCTGGCGGTCGATCTGGGCACCGACATGCTGCCGGCCTTGGGGCTGGGCGTCGAGAAACCCGATGCGGCGGCAATGCGCAAGCCGCCGCGCTCGAGCCAGGAGTCATTGATCGACTGGCGCCTGCTGGCCCGAGCTTACGGATTTCTCGGCTTGCTGGAAGCCGCGGCGGCAATGGCGGCGTTTTTCTTCGTGCTGAACGCTGCCGGCTGGGACTACGGCGCCAGCCTGCCGCGCCACGATCCGCTGTACCTGCGGGCCACGACCGCCTGCCTGACCGCGATCATTGTGATGCAGATCGCCAACGTCTTCCTCTGCAAGCAACGCCAGCGCGGCCTGCTGGCCACGCCCCTGCTGGACAACCGGCTAATACTGGCCGGCGTCGCCGTGGAGATTGCGCTGATCCTCGCCATCGTCTACACGCCGTGGGGCAATCTGTTGTTCGGCACCGCGCCGCTCGGCCACGAAGTCTGGCTGTTCACGCTGCCGTTCGCGCTGGGCCTGCTAATCTGCGAAGAATTGCGTAAATGGCTGGTGCGCCGCTTCGCGCCGTTTCCGCGTCACGTTAAATCGCCTGTGCTCCGCCGAAGCCGGCGGTGTTAACTCGACGTTGACGGCCTCAAGCGCACCCTTTCCCTGGCGGTTCGGCATGCGACTCGGCGGAAACGATCTAAATGCGTTCCATCAAGGCGCCGCGCCTCTCCTCCGAGCAGAGGCGGGTGGCGGCGCCGGGCCGATTTAGCTTGGTCGGGGCGTGCGCATTGCCGGGACAAAACGCTGGAAATGCCCGGCTATCGGCATGATCTTGATCTCTGAGTCGCGCGCAGGCGACCAAGTAAAGTCACGCGGCCCCGTGTGCGTCAGGCTGGCAATGGCGTTGCGCCGAGCCGTAGCATCCGGAGCCGAAACCGATCCAGATATAAATAAACCACCGGCGTCGTGTATAAGGTCAATAGTTGGCTGAATATCAGGCCGCCGACGATAGCGATGCCCAGCGGCTGGCGCAGTTCCGCGCCGTAACCGCTACCTAAGACCAAGGGCAACGCGCCGAACAGCGCCGCCAACGTCGTCATCAGGATCGGTCTGAAGCGTAGCATGCACGCTTGAAAGATCGCCTCGCGCGAATCCAGCCCGCGCTCGCGCTCGGCCAGCAACGCAAAATCAATCATCATGATCGCGTTTTTCTTGACGATGCCGATCAACAGGATCACGCCGACCAGCGCAACGATGCTGAACTCCTTACCGCAAACCATCAGAGCCAACAACGCGCCGACGCCGGCCGACGGCAGCGTGGACAGTATAGTCAACGGATGCACCAGGCTTTCGTAAAGCACACCGAGCACAATGTAAATGCTGATCAGCGCCGCCAAAATGAGCCAGGGTTGATTGCGCAACGCGTCCTGAAAGGCTTTGCCGGAACCTTGAAAACTGCCGGTAACGGCCGCCGGCAAGCCGATGTCGCGTAAGGCTTGATCGATCGCCGCGCTGGCGCCGGACATTGCCACGCCGGGTTTTAGATTGAACGACAGCTCGCTGACCGCGAACTGGCCTTGATGGCGCACCGACAGCGGTGCGTTGCTGGGGGCGAAACTGGCTAGCGCCGACAGCGGCACTTGGCGCGGCTGACCGGTGCCGGCAGTGCCGCTCTGGGCCGGCGCGCTGATATACAGTTGTTTCAGACTGTCCGTCGATTGCCAATATTGCGGCGCCAATTCCATGATCACCCGGTATTGGTTGAGCGGATTGTAAATCACCGACACTTGCCGCTGACCGAAGGCGCTGTTCAAGCTGTTGTCGATCAGGGCCTGGCTGACGCCGTAACGCGCGGCCAGATCGCGGTTGACGGTCAAGCCGATTTGCTCGCCCTTGTCCTGCTGACTGCTGTTGACATCGGTCAGTTCGGGCAAGCGGGCCAAGGCGGCCTGGACCTTGGGCGTCCATTCTTTCAACAAGGCCAGATCGTCGGCTTGCAAGGTATAGTCGATTAAACCGAAGGACATCCGCCCGCCGATGCGCAGCTCCTGGGCCGGAAACATATGCAAATTGGCGCCGGGGATTCGGCCGGCCGCCTTGCGCAATCGATCCATCACGATCTCGATAGCTTCGCGCTCCCCGTGCGGCTTCAACGTGATAAACACCCGCGCGCTATTGCTGCTTTGCGAACTACCGGCAAAGCCGGCGACATTGGTGACCGCGGGGTCTTTCAGCAAAATCTCGGAGATTTGCCCAAACTGCTTTTGCAGCGTTTGAAACGAGGTGTTTTGGTCGGTTTGTATCTCGCCCAACAAACGGCCGCCGTCCTGGGTAGGGAAAAAACCTTTGTCGATGGCGCCGTATAAATAAAAATTCAAGCCTATCGTCGCCAGCAACAGGCTCAGCATGATCCGACCATGACGCAAGGCCCAACTTAGGCTGATGCGATAATTGTCCTGCACCCAATCGAAGGCCGCGCCGATACCGCGATAGATCGGTCCGTGTTCCGTTGGCTCCTTGCCCAGCCAGCGCGCGCACAACATCGGCGTGGTAGTCAACGAAATCAGCAGCGAAACCAGCACCGCCGCAGACAAGGTCACCGCGAATTCCCGAAACAGCCGGCCCGGCACGCCGCCCATCAATAGAATCGGCAGAAACACCGCGACCAGCGACACGCTCATCGCCAACACCGTGAAGCTCACTTCCTTGGCGGCCAGCAGCGCGGCCTTGAACGGTGCGATGCCGGCCTCGATATGCCGGTTGGTGTTTTCGACCACGACAATCGCATCGTCCACGACAAAGCCGGTGGCGATGGTCAAGGCCATCAAGGTCAAGTTGTTGACGCTAAAACCGCAGAAGTACATCACCGCGCAGGAACCCAGCAGCGAGGCCGGTACCGCGACGATGGGCACCGCCGCCGAACGCGGATTACGCAGAAATACCAGCACCACCAAAATCACCAGGACCACCGCGACGAACAAGCCGTGCTCGACTTCCCGGATAGACGCCCGAATCGACAACGATCTATCCACCACCACCGACAGCTCGATATTGCTGGGCAAAGCGGCCTTGAGTTGCGGCAACACCGCCAGCACTTGATCGACGGTTTGGATCACATTGGCCAAGGGTTGTTTGCGGATGATCAGCAACACCGAGGGTTTGCCGTTTTTCAGGCCGACATTGCGCAAATCCTCGACCGAATCGACCGCTTCGCCCAGGTCGGCGATGCGCACTGGCGCGCCGTTACGGTAAGCAACGATCAGCGGCAGATATTCGGCGGCGGCGCGGGCCTGGTCGTTGGCCTGTATTTGCCAGCGGGTATCGGTGCTTTCCAACACGCCCTTGGGCCGAGTGATGTTGGTTTGGGCGATGGTGTTGCGCACGTCGTCCAAACCGATGCCGTATTTGCTCAAGGCATTGGGATTCAGTTCCACCCGCACCGCCGGTAGGGTCGCGCCGCCGATTTGCACTTGGCCGATACCGGGAATTTGCGAAATTTTTTGCAGCAAAATCGTCGACGCGGAATCGTACAGCTGGCCGCGCGTGAAGCTGTCCGAGGTCAGCGCCAGGATCAGAATCGGCGAATCGGACGGATTGTCGCGCCGATAACTGGGCCGGTTGGGCATGCCGCTGGGCAGCAGGCTGGCGGCGGCATTAATCGCGGCTTGCACGTCGCGGCAGGCGCCGTCGATGTCGCGGTTTAAATCAAACTGCAACGTAATCGAAGTCGAGCCTTGCGAACTGTTGGAGGTCATTTCGGTGACGCCGGCGATGCGTCCCAACGCACGCTCCAGCGGCGTGGCGACCGTCGCGGCCATGGTTTCGGCGTTGGCGCCGGGCAATTGCGCCTGCACCGCGATGGTCGGAAAATCCACCTGCGGCAGCGACGAGACCGGCAGATTCAAAAACGCCAATACGCCGCACAGGCAGATGGCGAGGGTCAGCAAGCTGGTGGCGACCGGGCGGCGGATGAATAGCGCGGACAAATTCATCTCAATCGCGGTCCCGTTCCGCTGCGGCGCGCGGGTCAACACCCAGCGCGGTTGTCACCCGTCGCGCCAGATTATCCATCGCCAGATAAATCACCGGGGTGGTGTACAAGGTGAGTAGTTGGCTGAGCAACAGGCCGCCGACCATCGTAATACCCAGCGGATGGCGCAGTTCCGAACCCACGCCGTTGCCCAGCATTAACGGTAAGGCCCCCAACAGCGCCGCCAGCGTGGTCATCAAAATTGGCCGGAAGCGCAGCAAACAGGCTTGGAAAATGGCTTGCTCGGGTGGCAGGCCTTGCTGACGCTCGGCTTCCAGGGCAAAGTCGATCATCATGATGGCGTTTTTCTTGACGATGCCGATCAGCAAAATAATGCCGATGATGCCGATAATGCCCAGATCGCCGCCGGACAGTTGCAGCGCCAGCAAAGCGCCGACTCCGGCCGAGGGCAGGGTGGACAATATGGTCAACGGGTGGATGTAGCTTTCGTACAGCACGCCCAGCACGATGTACACGGTCACAATCGCCGCCAGGATCAACAACAGGGTGTTGCTTAAGGATGCTTTGAAGGCTTGGGCGGCGCCCTGGTATTCGCTGCGAATTGCCAGCGGTAATTCGATTTGGCTCTTGGCGGCTTCGACAGCGTTCACCGCATCGCCCAGTGCATAGCCGGGCGCCAGGTTGAACGACACCGTGGCGACCGGATATTGGTCGAGATGATTGATTGCCAAGGTGGTGGGCCGCTCGGACAATTCGGCGATGGCCGATAGCGGCACCTGGCTGCCGTTGGTCGACGGCACCCGCAATTCGTTCAGCGCCGCCGGACTGGTCTGCTCGGCCGGATCGACTTCCAACACGACCCGGTATTGGTTCGCCTGGGTGAATATCGTCGACACCAAGCGCTGGCCGTAAGCGCTGTACAGCGCATTGTCGATCGCGGCGGTACTGACGCCCAAGCGGCTGGCGGTAGCTCGGTCGATGTTGACGAACACCTGCCGGCCTTGGTCGAGTACGTCGCTGACCACGTCGGCGAATTCCGGCCGACCTTGCAGCTGGTCTACCAATTTGCCGGTCCAGCGGTTCAATTCGTCCAGATCGGCGCCTTCCAACGTAAATTGATATTGGGTGCGGGTGACGCGGTTTTCCATCGTCAAATCCTGCACCGGTTGCAAATACAGTTGTATACCGGGCAAATCGGCCAGCCGGTCTTTCAGACGGGCGATAATTTCGCGGGCCGGCGGGCGTTGGTCGTGCGGTTTTAGATTAATCAAAAACCGGCCGCTGTTCGGGGTGGCGTTGATGCCGTCCACACCGATGAAAGACGACAAATTCTCGACCGCCGGGTCTTCCAGGATGCGTTGCGCCAGCTTCCGTTGTTGTTCGGCCAGGGCTTGAAACGACACGGTCTGCGGCGCTTCGGAAAAACCTTGAATGATGCCGGTGTCCTGACTGGGGAAAAAGCCTTTCGGTATCCACACGTACAGCGCGGCGGTCAGTGCCACGGTGGCGAAAAACACCAGCAAAGTCGCCGCTTGGCGTTGCATCACCCAACTTAGGCTGCGCCCGTAGAGTTTAATCAGCCGGCCGAACCAGTCGTCGCCGATTTTATTTTGGTGTTGATGGCCTGCGCCGGGCTGTAACAGCTTGGCGCACATCATCGGCGTCAGGGTTAACGACACCACGGCGGAAATTAAAATCGCCACCGCCAGCGTGATGGCGAATTCCCGAAACAGCCGGCCGACCACGTCGGACATAAACAGCAGCGGAATCAACACCGCGACCAGCGAAAACGTCAGCGAAATAATCGTAAAGCCAATTTGCTCGGAGCCTTTCAACGCTGCTTTCAGAGGCGATTCGCCGCGCTCGATATAGCGCGAGATGTTTTCGATGACGACGATCGCATCGTCCACGACAAAGCCGGTGGCGATGGTCAGCGCCATCAAGGTCAGGTTGTTGATACTGAATTCGGCCAGATACATCGCCGCGAAGGTGCCCACCAGCGATAGCGGCACCGCGACGCCGGGGATGATGGTCGCCGGAATGTTGCGCAGGAACAGAAAAATCACCATCACCACCAGGGCCACGGCCAGCAGCAATTCGAATTGTACGTCGTGGACCGACGCGCGGATCGTCACGGTGCGGTCGGTGAGTGCGTCGACTTCGACGCCACTCGGCAGCGAGGCTTGCAGCTTGGGCAGCAAGGTCTGGATCCGATCCACCACCTCAATGACGTTGGCGCCGGGCTGGCGCTGAATGTTGACGATGATGGCGGCCTTGTCGTTGGCCCAGGCCGCCAGCCGGGCGTTCTCGGCGCCGTCGATTACGGTGGCGACATCGGTCAATTTGACCGGCGCGCTGTTTTTGTAAGCCACCACCAGGTCGCGGTACTCGGCAGCCGAGCGCAGTTGATCGTTGCTGTCTATGGTCGCGGCGCGGGTCGGGCCGTTGATCGAGCCCTTGGGCTGGCTGACGTTGGCGGCGGCGATGGCGGTGCGTACGTCTTCCAGGCTGATGCCGTAAGCCGCCAGTGCTTTGTGGTTGGCCTGAATCCGCACCGCCGGTCGCTGGCCACCGCTGATGCTGACCATGCCGACACCCGGCAATTGGGCGATTTTTTGCGCCAAGCGAGTATCGACCAAATCTTCTACCTTGAACAAAGGCATGGATTCGGCGCTGACCGCCAAGGTCATGATCGGCGTGTCGGCTGGATTGACCTTGCTGTAGATCGGCGCTTGCGGCAGGTCGCTGGGCAGGAAATTGTTGGCGGCATTGATCGCGGCCTGTACGCTTTGTTCGGCCACGTCCAGGTCTAGGCTCAAGTTGAATTGCAACGTGATCACCGAGGCGCCACCGGAACTGGTCGAGGTCATTTGCGTCAGGCCCGGCATTTGCCCGAATTGCCGCTCCAACGGCGCGGTGACAATCGCGGTCATCACCTCCGGGCTGGCGCCGGGATACAGCGTGGTGACCTGGATGGTAGGATAATCGACCTGCGGCAGCGCCGACACCGGCAGCAGCCGGTAGGCCAATACACCGACCAGCAACAGCGCCACCATAAGCAACGAGGTGGCGACCGGCCGCAGAATGAACAGTCGAGACGGATTGAAGCCCGCCTTGCCGGGATCGCTGAAACTCATGAGTTACCCGCGCCGCCGACGTTGGCCGGATTCGTCTGCCGGCTTGGGCTGTAGTTCCGGCCTTGCCGCCACTGCCTGGCCGTCTTTTTCGGCGACATCGACCGCCCCACCATCCTTGACCCGGTCGATGCCGGTGACGATCAAGGCTTCGCCCGGCGCAATCCGGTCCGCGATCGCGACTTTTTCGCCTTCGCTGGGCCCCGGTTCCACCCGGCGCAGATGGGCGATGTTTTCGGCATCGACCACGTAGACAAAGGCGCCCTGACTGTCGTGCTGCAGCGCGGCGCTGGGGATTTGCGTCACGCCGCGCAAGGTGTCCAGATGCATGCGGATATTGACGAACTGGTTGGCGAACAGGGTTTGCTCGCGGTTGTCGAATTGGGCCTTCAATTTTAGGGTGCCGGTGGTCGGATCGATTTGATTGTCCAGTGCGATCAGTTTGCCGTCGGCCAGCTTGGTTTTCCCGGCGCGGTCGTAAGCTTCGATGCCAATCTCCTGGCCTTCTCGATAGCGTTTTACCACGTCCGGCAGCTTGTCTTCCGGCAAGGTAAACACCACGCTGATCGGTTGCAGTTGGGTAATCACCACCAGGCCGTTGACGTCGCTGGCCCTGACAATATTGCCTTGGTCCACTTGCCGCAAGCCGGCCCGGCCGGAAATCGGCGCGGTCAGTTTGGCGTAACCGAGCTGTAGTTTGGCATTATCGACCTGGGCTTGATCCATCTCGACATTGCCGCGATATTGTTTGACCTGCGATTCTTGGGTGACGGTTTGTTGGGCGGCAATCGAATCTTGTTCCAGCAGGGTTTGATAGCGGACCCGGTCCAGTTCGGCGTTTTGCAGCAAGGCCTGATCGCGGGTCAGCTGGCCTTGGGCTTGTTGCAGCTGCACCTGAAACGGACGCGGGTCGATTTCGGCCAGCAGATCGCCGGCTTTAACCATTTGCCCTTCGCTGAAGTTCACTTTCACCAGTTCGCCGTCGACGCGCGATTTGACGGTGACGGTGCGTAGCGCGGTGACAGTGCCTAGCGCGTTTAAATACACCGGAAAATCGCCGCTACCGGCGGATTGGATGGCCACGACAGCCGGTGCGTCCGGCCGCTCGCCGAACGGCGGCCGGTTTTTGGAGCCGCGCTCGGCTTTAGTATCGGGCGCGGCCTGACCGAATTGCAGATAGACCAGAATACCGATCACGCCGAGGGTAGAAAGTGCGCCGCGCCAATACCAGCGAGAGCGGCGCCGGATAGAAGCATCGATGGGGGTTGGGTTAGTCATGCAAGGGATTCTATATGAGGATATAAGGTTGCCAAGGTATTGTCGTTATTAGGCGTGCGAAGCGGCCGCCGGTTCCGCCGAGAGTCGAAAAACGGTTGCATAGCAAGGCGAGCCGGCCGGGCTTTAAGCGGTATCGATTAATCGCTGGAACCTGGACACTGACGACGGCGTCGCGGCGGTTAGCCTGCTAACGGAGTTGAAGCCGCGGCTTGGCCATCGTTTGGTATTTCCCTTTGGCAAACATTGTTTCACGAACCTTAGGTCGACAGCGGCGATTTAGTTCCCGCCTCGGCCAGTGGCTTGGAGAGCCAACTCATATTGGGTTAGCAAAAGGTATGGCAGCGGCTTGCACGGCATGCCAGCAACAACTCTTCAGTTTGTGGGTGGCGAGGCAATACCGCTCGGCGAACTGGCTACAGTCCATCAATTCGCCGTCCCTGGCCGGGAAGTACCGCCCGGCTCGACCATCTGGCCGCGGGCAATCCGCACCCTGACGCTGGTATCGAAATTAAACTCGGCGGTGTAGCTGTCAACCGCGACCGGAGGTCTAGACAAATCCGGCGCGGGCGCCTGGCCGAACTGAAACCAACAGCCGACACCGGAACATTCGATGCCTTTATCAGAGCGACACCGGCCGATTCGCTGGTCAGTTTAACCTTATCTTGGGATAAACCCGCGCGGCCGGCCAGAGCGGTACAGAGGCTGGCGGAGTTGAAGGAAATGCGCATGGTGACTCCTGGTCAGATGTCGGATGAATGGCGATGCCGATGCTCCCTCAAAGGGCAAAACTTATGCCATGCGCTGCAATGGCGTGCTATCCGGACGGAAAAGCAGCGGTTGCTAGCGCGCCATACGATGATCCCTGAATAATCCAACCCGGCGTCTTTGCTCGGTCGCGCTTTGAATCCGGAGCGTCGAACCTTGGTTTGACATTCTAAAATAGGCCGTGACGAGGATACGATAGGGACCTGGAGGTAACGCCGAACCCGGCCGTCGAATGTCGGCGGATTGTTGCTGCAGGATCGGCGATTGCTGGACGACTGCTGTTTCGGCAACAACGCGGCGTGGTCCCAGTCGACTACTGTCACAGCAAGCCTTCCCCGATCACGACTACTTCACACCGGAATCAATCGACATGTTGGGCATCGCCCCAACCGTCATTACCCCAGCGTTCTGTGTTGGATCGACACGTTCTGGCTAGCCGTTCAGGAAAACGGCCTGCGTCAATTGCTTGGTGTGTGACGGAATTGGTATATCTCAACAGGCCAGCCTGACGATCGAACCGCCCGTGGCCGACAAAATCCGCCCAGTCGGTTCCGAACGCTCACGAACCGCGGCGGCGCGGACAACTTGGCCGCAATCGGCGCAGCGGCCTGCCGAATTGATGGGCGCCGGCGGTCGGGCCGACATCCGGACTGCCGAGTGTACGGCTTGTCTCTGGGCTGGCGAGGTGAAACGTTGGGCGCGCCTTATTTGCGCATGCCGACCTTTTGGGATCGCCGCATCGCTTTACCCAGCCGAGGACACCCACCCTGGCCATGCCCTACATCCGTCTAGCGGATTTGGGGGCGAGGAGAAACTTAAGCCACAAAGGAATTTAGGCGCCCAAACGACATGGGTTGGGAAACACTTCTAAACGAGCTCCCCTATAAAACACGAATAGCTTACGTCTCCCAGGCCTGGAATGCCGGTGTGACGAGTTAAGCGAGTGGGTATCTCAATCCGCCGGACAAAAAAAAACGGCCGCGGGCATGACGCCCGCGGCCGTCGTAAGATACCTATATATGCAGCTGAGATTAGCCTAACAAACCGCCAACGTTGATGCGCGTGCCGTTGCCTTGAGCGGCGTAGAAAGCCGCCGGGTTGGCCGCGCTGGAGCTCACCAGATCCTCGGCGGCCCGGCGCGCTTCGGCGCTGGAATTCAGCGCCGGTTGCGCGTCGGTCTTCGATTGACTTTGCGCCAAGCGCAACGAGGCTTGGGAAAAGCTCACGGTATCGCCAACGGCCTGATTGTCGCTATCGGAATCGCGATCCGGCGTCGTAACCGATTTGGGTTCCGCCGATTCGGCGCTTTTGGGTGCTTTAAGATCGCGGGTTGCCTGAGTGGTCAGGGCGCTGGATTGCGAGTATTGGGTATTGATGTCCATGGGGGCCTCCAGATCTTTACGGAGCGAGGGCGTTGTGCCATCGTTGCGTCGAATTCTAATCCAATCCGCCGGCAATTGCCGAATTTAATCGTTTTCTTATTATTACGCCCCACATCCCGGAGTTCATCGATGAAATGTTTGCAGATCACTATGTTAGCGACCGGCGCGCTGCTGTCCACGGTGGCATCGTCCGCCGATTTATCGCGCATCGAGCACATCCTGGTGATCTATCTGGAAAATCGCAGTTTCGACAATGTGTTCGGCCTGTTCCCCGGCGCCGACGGCCTCAGCAACGCCCAATCGGCGCCGCCGCAAATCGACGAATTCGGTAGGCCCTACGGCACGCTGCCGCCGATTCGCAGCGACGGCAAAAACGACGAGCGCTTCCCGGCCGATCTCGCCAACGCCCCATTCGACATAGGCCGTTACATCAACCCCAACCAACGTCACCCGGATCTGACTCACCGGTTTTTCATCCACCAGATGCAAATCAACGCCGGCCGTAACGACCGTTTCGCGCAATTATCGTCGGCCGGCGGACTGACCCAAGGCTACTACAATCTGGCCGGCACGGCGCTGTGGCAATATGCCAAGGAGTTCACGCTGGCCGACCATTTTTTCCAGGCGGCTTACGGCGGCTCGTTTTTAAATCATCAATGGCTGATCTGCGCCTGCACGCCGCGTTTCGACAATGCGCCGGACGACATGCTGCACTGGCAGGCGGACCCGGCCACCGGCAAGCCGGTCGGCGATCCCAGCGTCACCTTGGACGGCTACGCGGTCGGCACGATACAACCGTTTTTCCCACCGCACGACGACAAGCACCCCGAACGGCGTCTGCCGATACAAACCGCGCCAACCATCGGCGATCGCCTGTCGGACAAGGGCGTGAGTTGGGCCTGGTATGCCGGCGGTTGGGACGACGCCGTGGCCGGCCGCGACCTTGGCGACAACTTTCAGTACCACCACCAACCCTTTATCTACTACGCCAACTACGCGCCGAACAGCGCCGCCCGCGCCGAGCATTTGCGCGACAAACAGCGCCTGTTCGCGGACCTGAAAACCGGCTTTCCGCAAGTCGCGTTTTACAAGCCGGTCGGGCGCAGCAACCAACACCCCGGCTACTCCAGCATCCTGGAAGCCGACCGGGATGTTCGCGACGTGGTCGAAGCAATTCGCGCCAGCGCGATCTGGTCCTCCACCGCCATCGTCATCACCTACGACGAATACGGCGGTTTGTGGGATCACGTCGCCCCACCCGAGGGCGACCGTTGGGGACCCGGTACGCGGATTCCGGCCGTCGTGGTTTCGCCGTTCGCGAAAAAACACTACATCGACCACACCCGCTACGACACGACGGCCATCCTAAAGCTGATCGAAACCCGCTTCGGCCTGGCGCCGCTCGGCGAACGAGACGCCAACTCGGAAGGCTTGCTGGGCGCGTTCGAATGAATCGCCGGATTAATAGGCCCGAAGCAAAAATATCGCCGACCTCGCGCCGATCGCTCGTTGTCACCCATCCCTGGGTAGCCGCGGTCGCTTTACAGACGAACACGGCTTTTTATATGAGGCCGATATTTGCACTCCGTTTTCGAGTGGCTTAAGCTCTGCCGCGTCCAGCCGATTCAGGCTTGCCGCCAGTCCGGCGGCTCGCGGCTCGCCCCCGCCTGTCGATGTCAAGGTTCGGCCGTTTCCGGGACAGAGACGGCGAATTTCCGGTTTTCAGTTAGTATTTGCAATCGTACGCCACCAAGCAGGGAGACCCTCCGATGAATCAAGCCTATCCACGCCAACCCGCCGAAAAATGGCGTTTCGCCAAACTCGGCGGTTTCGACCAAGTGGAACTGAAGCGCGCCAGCGATTTACTGGCGCTGCCGGAACTCGATCAGAAATTGTGGGCGGCGCTGAGTTGTCCGACCCACGGTCTGTACTTCGACGAACGCACGTTACAACTGCTCGACAGCGACGGCGACGGCCGGATTCGGGTACCGGAGGTGCTGGCGGCGGTACGCTGGGTCGGCAAGGTCTTGAAAAACCCGGCCGATTTGCTGCAACAAAAAGCCAGCCTGCCGCTGGCGGCGATCAACGACCACGATGAGGAAGGCAAGCAGCTGCTGGCTTGCGCCAAGGAAGTACTGAAAAATCTGGGCAAACCGCAAGCCAGCGAAATCACCGACGAAGATTTGGCCGACATGGCGAAAATCTTTGCCGAAACCCGTTTTAACGGCGACGGCATCGTCCCGGCCAAAGCCGCCGACGACGAAACCGGCCAAGCGGCTATTAGCGACATCATGGCCTGCCAAGGCGAGTTGATCGACCGTTGCGGCGAACCCGGCATCGACGCCGAAAAGCTGACGCAATTCTTCGCGGACGCCCAGGCCTATTACGACTGGTGGCGGGAATGCGACCGGGAAGCCGCCCAGGTGCGCGGCAACATCGCCGACCCGGAATCGGCGGCAGCCTCGCTGGACAAAATCAAGGCCAAGATCGACGATTATTTCACCCGCTGCCGGCTGGCGGCCTTCGACGAACGCGCCGCCACGGCACTGAATCCCAGCGACGCCCGCTACGAACAACTGGCCGGATTCGATCTGGCGCCTGAGCTGGAAGCGGTGGCGCAACTGCCGTTGGCCACCATCGCGCCCGACCGCGATCTGCCGCTGGGCGGCGGGCTCAATCCGGCCTGGAGCGATGCGTTGGCGCAATTACGCGCCGACGTGCTGACGCCCTTACTCGGCACGCTGGAAAGTTTGAGCTACGCCCAATGGCGGGACGTACTCGGCCGGTTTGCCGACTACCGGGCGTGGCTGGCGCAAAAGCCGGCCAGCACGGCCGCCGGCCTGCCGATCGCCAGCGTCAAAACCTATCTGGAAAGCGGCACCCAAGCCAAGCTGGCGGCGTTGATCGAACAGGATCTGGCCCTGAAGGCCGAAGCCGACGCGATCGACGGCCTGAGCCGCTTGCTGCACTATCACCGCGACCTGTACCGGCTGCTGAACAACTTCGTCTCCTTCCGCGATTTTTACACCGCCGAGCCGCACGCGATCTTTCAGGCCGGTACCTTGTATCTGGACGGCCGGGCTTGCCGTCTGTGCGTTAAGGTCGACGACGTCGCCACCCACGGCAAACTGGCCGAACTGAGCAAGATTTTTCTGGCGTACTGCGAATGCCGCCGCCAGGGCAGCAGCGAGAAACTGACGATTGCCGCCGCGTTCACCGACGGCGACAGCGACAATTTGCGGGTCGGCCGCAACGGCGTGTTTTACGACCGCGCCGGACAGGACTGGGACGCGACCGTCGTTAAGATTATCGAAAACCCGATCAGCATCCAGCAAGCCTTCTGGGCTCCCTATAAACGGGTGGCACGGATGATTAACGAACAATTGGAAAAAAGCGCCAGCGCCCGCGACAAGGCGGCCCACGAAGGCGCATTCAAGGGTATCAACGAAGCCGGCGCACAGGCCGGCGAAGGCAAGGCGCCGGCCGCGACCGCCTTCGACGTCGGCAAGTTCGCCGGGATCTTCGCCGCGATCGGCCTGGCGATCGGCGCGATCGGCACCGCGCTGGCTTCGGTATTTAGCGGCTTTTTGGCCTTGCAATGGTGGCAAATGCCGCTGGTGATCGCCGGCATCATGATGGCGGTTTCCGGACCATCGATGTTCATCGCCTTTCTGAAACTACGCCAACGCAATCTGGCGCCGTTGCTGGACGCCTGCGGCTGGGCGGTCAACGCCAAGGCCTACATCAACATTCCGTTCGGCCATTTGCTGACCGACGTCGCCAAACTACCCAAGGACGCCGAAACCCATCTGGCCGATCCGTTTGGCGAAAAACCCAGCCGCTGGCCCGCGCTGTTGTTGCTGCTCGCGTTACTGGCCGGCGCCGGCTGGGCTTGGCGACAAGGCTATATCGGACCCGCTACCGCCCCGCCGACCGCTGAAGAAACCCCGGCAACCGCACCGGCGCCGGCGAACGGGCCGATTGCACCGCCTGGGCCGGCAACCCCAACACCCGCGCCGGAAGCCGCGAAACCGGCCGCGAAACCCGCCAAGTAAAGGGCGGCAGGCGGCCGTCTCGGCGGTCGCCGGCTAAGGCGCGATCATGCCGTTATGCAAATAGCTTTCTTCGTAGTTGAAAACGACATTACCGTCCGGCAAGATCAACTCCTCGTCCCGGCCCTTGTAATCCAGTCGCGACAATAAATCCTTGATAATGTTGACGCGCGCCGCCTGCTTGTCGTCGGCGCGCACCACAGTCCAAGGTGCCGATAAATGATGGGTCCGGGCGAACATGATGTTGCGCGCCTCGCTGTATTGGCGCCAATGCTTTTGGGCGGCTTTGTCGATCGGGCTGATCTTCCATTGTTTCAGCGGATCGTCCAGCCGCGCCTTCAGACGCTTTTTTTGCTCTTCCTTACTGATATCCAGATAGTACTTAAATAGCTTGATGCCGGAACGCACCAGCAATTGCTCATAATGCGCGACGGTTTCGATGAACTCGTGGTAATCGGCGTCGCTGCAAAATCCCATGACCCGTTCCACGCCGGCCCGGTTGTACCAACTGCGGTTGAACAGCACCATTTCTTGCGCGGCCGGCAGATGCTCGGTATAGCGCTGAAAATACCAGCTCCCCAGGTCGCGATCCGACGGTTTGCCCAAGGCCACCACTCGAGTCTCGCGCGGGCTCAGATGCTGAATGATGCGCTTGATGGTGCCGTCCTTGCCACCGGCGTCCCGGCCCTCGAACAGGATCAAAATCTTGTCGCCGTGCTTGATGATATGGCTTTGCAGTTTGACCAGTTCTACCTGCAACTGCCGCAGCACGTCCTTGTAATTCGGTCGTTCGGATTTCTTTTTGCCCATGGCTGCATCCTCGAAAGTGAATTGGCTGACTACCAGTGTAGCGGTTTCGCCGCATCGCGCTATCGATCCGCACCACAAGCGTGCAAAATGTCGTAAACCGTACCGATTGAGTGCAACTTTGATCCCACTTGGCCACACACCGACAAGCCACACCGACAACCGCGACCGACCGAACTCAAGTCATATTATTGATTTTTAATTAAATTATCGCAAATCGACTCACAAATATCGGTTTTGGCATCCGAATTGCTTTCGGGCTAACGTGGCTCCGCGATAGGAGCCGACTGAATTTAGGCTCGACGTAGAGCCGACAGACAAAGGCGTCTAACTCTCGTTTCGGTAACGAAACGGGGTAGACGCCTTTTTTTTGGCCTGACTTTTTCAAACCCACGGGAATCCGCCATGACTTATCGCACGACATTCGCTCCGAAATCTCTGATCGCGGCCTTGGCTACGCTGATCGCCGCCGGCCTGGCCGGTTCGGCCTGGGCGGCCGGCAAGCCGGAAAAAGAAGACCTGAAATTCGGCTTCATTAAACTGACCGACATGGCGCCGTTGGCCGTCGCCGCCGAGAAAGGCTTTTTCGAGGACGAAGGCCTGTTCGTGCAACTGGAAGCCCAAGCCAATTGGAAAGTGGTAATGGACCGGGTCGTCAACGGTGAACTGGACGGTTCGCACATGCTGGCGCCGGCGCCGCTGGCGGCCAGCATCGGCTTCGGCACCAAGGCCGACATCGTGACTGCCTTCAGCATGGGTTTTAACGGCAACGCCATCACCATTTCCAACGACATCTGGAAGCAAATGAAGCCCAACGTGCCGATGGACGGCGGCAAACCGGTTCACCCGATCAAAGCCGACGCGTTAAAACCGGTCGTGGACAAATACAAAACCGAAGGCAAGCCGTTCAACATGGCCATGACCTTCCCGGCCGGCTCGCACAATTTGAAACTGCGCTACTGGCTGGCGGCCGGCGGCATCAATCCCGGTTACTACGCGCCGCCGCAGGATATTTCCGGTCAGGTCAACGCCGACGCACTGCTGTCGGTAACGCCGCCGCCGCAAATGCCGGCCACTCTGGAATCCGGCACCATCTTCGGCTATTGCGTCGGCGAGCCGTGGAACCAGCAAGCGGTATTCAAAGGGATTGGCGTGCCGGTGATTACCGACGAGGAACTGTGGAAAGACACGCCGGAAAAAGTCTTCGGTGTCACCAAGGCTTGGGCCGATAAATATCCCAATACCTACTTAGCGGTCACCAAAGCCCTGATTCGCGCCTCGATCTGGCTGGACGCCGAGAACAACAAAAACCGCAAGGAAGCCATCGAAATGCTGTCGCAAAAACAATACGTCGGCGCCGACGTCGAGGTACTGGCGGCCAGCATGAACGGCAGCTTCGAGTACGAGAAAGGGGACAAGCGTTCGCTACCCGACTTCAACACCTTTTTCCGCCACGGCGCCAGCTATCCATCCTACGGCAGCGCGGTCTGGTATCTGACCCAATTGCGCCGCTGGGGCATGATCAACGAAGCCAAACCGGACAACTGGTATCTGGAAACCGCGAAAAATGTCTACCGCCCCGACATTTATCTGGCCGCGGCGAAGGAGCTCGTCGCCGAAGGCAAGGCCAAGGCCGAGGACTTTCCGGCCGACACCGCCATCAAGCCTTCGCAAAACTTCTTCATCGACAAAGTACCGTTCGACGCCAATAAGCCCAACGATTATTTGGCCAAGTTCGCGATCGGCTTGAAAGGCAAACAAACAGTTTCCGGCGGCAAGGTCGTCGACTAAGAACCTTTGGTGGGTGCTCAAAAGCAGGGACGCGATTTGATGCAGGGAGGCATCTTTTTTACCAACCGAAATTTTGCAGCAAGCGCAGGGTACCCACCGCGTACCTTGCCAGCCGATCCGATTGTCAAGACCGAAAAAAGGTACGCGGTGCGTATCTACGACATCACATACAGAGGTATCCAGATGACTAACAAACTCATCAAATTCTTCAACATCACCGGCCTGACCTGGTTCGTGCCGCTGGTCAAAATCGCCGCCGGCGAAAATCCGGCCCAACAACTGCGGCAACTGTTCTTGGTAATGGGCGTGCCGATGATTGCCTTCGCGCTGTTTCTGGGACTGTGGAGCGTGTCGGCATCCGGTGTCAATACCAGCCTGGGCACGATTCCAGGTCCGGTCGCGGTGTGGGACGAAGTCGGCGGTCTGATCGCCGAACACACCGCCGAACAAACCAAGAAGGCCGAGTTCTACCAGCGCCAAGCCCAGCGCAATAAGGAAAAGCTGGCCGAAGATCCGAAGGCCGACATTAAAACCCGGCCTTACACCGGTAAACCGACCTATCTCGACAAAATCCTGACCAGTCTGCGCACCGTGTTCGCCGGCTTCGTGATCGCGACCTTGATCGCGGTGCCGATCGGTATCCTGTGCGGCATGAGCCCGGTGCTCAATACCGCCTTCAATCCGTTGATCCAGATTTTCAAACCGGTATCGCCGTTGGCCTGGCTGCCCATCGTCACGCTGGTGGTCAGCGCCGCCTACGTGACGACCGACGACTCCTGGTTCGAGAAATCCTTCATCACCTCGGCGATTACCGTGACCTTATGCTCGCTATGGCCGACGCTGATCAACACCGCCGTCGGCGTGTCGTCCATCGATCGCGACCTGGTCAACGTCGGCAAGGTATTGCGGCTGGACTGGATGACCCAGATCAAGCGCATCATTCTGCCGTCGGCCCTGCCCTTCATCTTCACCGGCATGCGCTTGTCGCTGGGCGTGGGCTGGATGGTGCTGATCGCCGCCGAAATGCTGGCGCAGAATCCGGGTCTGGGTAAGTTCGTTTGGGACGAGTTCCAAAACGGCAGTTCCAATTCGCTAAGCCGCATCATGGTGGCGGTGTTCACGATCGGCTTCATCGGCTTCGCGCTGGACCGCATCATGCACTCGTTGCAAAACCTATTCTCTTTCCAAAAAGTGTAAGGCCGCCGCCATGAATGCCCCCGCCAAAATCATCGAACTTTCCATGCAAAAAACCGCGACCAACCAACCCGCCAACGACGCGCGCGCGCCGCTGGTCGAATTGAAAAATGTCTGTAAATCCTACGGCGAGGGCCGGAGCAAGACCTCGATCCTGAAAGACATCAATCTGGACATACAAGAAGGCGAATTCATCGCCATCGTCGGCTTTTCCGGCAGCGGCAAAACCACGTTGGTGTCGCTGATCGCCGGCCTGATTCAGGCCGACGCCGGCGAGTTGCTGAAAAACGGCGCGGCGATCCGCGAACCCGGACCGGACCGGGGGGTGGTGTTTCAAAACTATTCGCTGATGCCGTGGCTGACCGTTTACGAAAACGTGGCGTTGGCCGTCGATGCGATCTTCAAGGACTGGACGCCGGCGCAACGCCGCGCCCACGCCGAAAAATACGTCAAGATGGTCAATCTGGGCCGAGCCATGGACAAGCGCCCGGCCGAACTGTCGGGCGGCATGCGCCAACGGGTCAACGTGGCGCGCGCGCTGGCAGCCAACCCCGATATTTTATTGCTGGACGAACCGCTCAGCGCGCTGGACGCTCTGACGCGCGGCAACTTGCAGGACGAGATTCTGCAAATCTGGGAGCAGGACAAGAAGACCGTCATTCTGATCACCAACGACGTCGACGAAGCCATCTACATGGCCGACCGAGTGATCCCGCTGAAACCCGGCCCTGACGCCACCTTCGGCCCGGATTTCGTCATCGATCTGGAACGGCCGCGCGACCGCGCCGCGTTGAACCACGATCCGGAATTCAAACGACTGCGCGCCGAAATCACCCGTTATCTGATGGACATCGGCCTGCAAAAAGCCCAAGCCGAAGTCGGCGACCGGGTCAAGCTGCCGGACGTGCGTCCGAACACCAGCAACGACTGGAAACTCGATACCTCGGCGCTCAAGCCCAGCCAAACCGACCTGGGTAAGGCCCGCTATCTGGAGTTCGCCAACCTGTCGAAAATCTATCCGACCCCGGACGGCAACAGCACCGTCAAGGTGGTCGACGGTTTTGACTTGCGGATGAAAAAAGGCGAATTCGTGTCGATCATCGGCCATTCCGGTTGCGGTAAATCCACAGTGTTGTCGATGACCGCCGGCCTCAACGACATTTCCGAAGGCGGCATCATTCTGGATAACCGCGAAATCGACGGCGCCGGCCCGGATCGCGGCGTGGTGTTTCAGGCGCCGAGTTTGTTTCCGTGGCTGACCGCGTTCGACAACGTCATGCTCGGCGTCGATAAGGTTTACCCGCACGCCAGCCAGGACGAGCGCGACGACATCGTCGAATACTATCTGACTCGGGTCGGATTGACCGACAGCATGTTCAAGAAAGCCGCCGATCTGTCCAACGGCATGCGCCAACGAGTCGGTATTGCCAGGGCCTTCGCGCTGTCGCCGAAACTACTGTTGCTCGACGAGCCTTTCGGCATGCTGGATTCGCTGACCCGCTGGGAATTGCAGGAGGTGTTGATGGAAGTGTGGGAACGCACCCACGTCACCGCGATTGTCGTGACCCATGACGTCGACGAAGCGATTCTGCTGGCCGACCGGGTGGTGATGATGACCAACGGCCCGCACGCCAAGATCGGCAAGATACAAGACATCGATCTACCGCGGCCGCGCAGCCGCAAGGCGCTGCTGGAGCATCCGGACTACTACCGTTACCGGGAAAGCCTGCTGACCTTTCTGGCGGAGTGCGACCACACCCATTAGATATTGTTGGGTACACATCCCGTACCTTTTCAAGCCATGAACAAACCGAATTCAACCAGGTACGCGCTGCGTACCCTACGACCTCTTTGTGCCGAAATTCCCGCCTTGCAGGCTTAGGCGGATGGCAAACCGACTTTCGACCGACCACAGACCAGGAGACATCATGTTCAAATCCACACACATCTTGCCGGCCGGCGTGCTGGCGATCGCCGGAGCCGGCACGCCGGCCCAAGCCGACATCACCAAGGAGGTGGAGGACGCGCTGAATTTTTACCACTACGGCAGTAACGGCGCCGTCAAAATGGATTTGAACTACCGCTGGGAAAACGTCGATCAGGACAAAGGCCCCATCATCCCCGGCAAGGCGCCGAAACGGGTGGAAACCGCGAACGCCAATACCGCCCGCTTACGCTTGGGCCTGCTGTCGCCGACTTTTTACGATTTCCAAGCCTACGCCGAATACGAAGGCAATTACGCGCTACAGGAGGACTACGATCAGGGCGGCACGACGTTGAACCGTCACCGCGACTATTCGCTGATCGCCGACCCTGACCGTAGCGAGCTCAACCAGTTCTGGCTCAGTTACAAGGGCATCGCCGACACCTTAATCAAGGTCGGCCGGCAACGCATCAAATTCGACGACGACCGCTTCATCGGCAACGTCGGCTGGCGGCAAATGGAGTCGACCTACGACTCGGTGCTGGTTACTCACAACAACCAAACCCTGTTCGGCTTGACCGTCAACGCCGGTTACCTGGACCACGTGCAAAACATTTTCGGCGAAACCGACACCTTGAACGCGCCGGTGCTGAATCTGAATTACAAGGTTGGCGATTGGGGTAACCTGATCGGTTACGGCTATTGGCTGGACTTCCGCGAGCGCGCCAATTACGCCAAATCCTCGCAAACCTACGGCCTGCGCTTCGACGGCAAATCGCCGCAGTTCTTCGATACCGTGAATTTTCTGTACACCGCCGAATGGGGCAAGCAATCCAATTACGCCGACAACCCCAACCATTACCAGGCCGACCGCATTAACCTGATGGGCGGTCTATCGGCTTTCAACCTGACCTTGCAAGGCGCGATGGAACAGCTGAACGGTTACGGATTGAACAAGACCTTCAACACGCCGTTGGGCACCAACCACGCCTTCCAGGGCTGGGCCGATTTGTTCATCAATCCGTTGGGCAACGCCACCTTGGGCCAGGGTATCCGCGACGTGTTCGCCACCGCCAGCTATAAGGCGATGAACGATACATTGATCGTCACCGGCATGTACCACGATTTCTACGACGACACCGGCGGCGTCGAATACGGCAGCGAGTGGGATTTCTCGATTTTGAAAAAATTCGGCAAGCACTACTCGCTGCTGGCCAAGTACGCCAATTTCAACACCGAAAACGCCGCGTTTACCGATACCCAGAAAATCTGGCTGCAGGCCAACGTCAGTTTTTAACGACTTATCGCTCGCGCCGGCCGGTATCGGCCGGCTCCCGAGGCGCAACGTCAACGAGGCAAGATCATGAAACCGAAACTCGTCGTCGTCGGCAACGGCATGGCCGGCATGCGGACCGTCGAACAACTGCTGCAAATCGCCCCCGACCTTTACGACATCACCGTATTCGGCGCCGAACCGCACGGCAACTACAACCGCATCATGCTGACGCCGGTGCTGTACGGCGCGAAAAATTTCGCCGACATCGTGATCCACGACTTCGACTGGTACCGGAGCCGCGCCATCACGCTACATTGCGGTCCCGCCAAAACCGTGGTCGCCATCGACCGGACGCGACGCCAAGTCATAGCGCGCGACGGCACGACGGCGGACTACGATAAACTGCTGATCGCCACCGGTTCGCTGCCGCTGCTGCTGGACATTCCGGGCCGCGACTGCGACGGTGTGATGGGCTTTCGCGACATCGCCGACGTCGAGACAATGATCGCCAAATCGGCCCGGCGCCGTCACGCGGTGGTGCTGGGCGGCGGCCTGCTGGGACTGGAAGCGGCCAACGGCTTGTTGAAACGCGGCATGCAAGTCACCGTGGTCAACCGCGCCGACCACTTGCTGAACCGGCAACTCGACGCCCAGGCCGGCGAATTCCTGCGCCGGCACCTGGCCGAAACCGGCATGGAATTCCAACTCGGCGCCACGATCGCGGCGATTGTCAGCCGCGCCGGCCACGTCGTCGAGGTCGAACTGGACAACGGTCAAAAACTACCCGCCGATTTGCTGGTGATGGCTACCGGCATCCGCCCTAATATCGCGTTGGCGGCGGCGGCCGGCCTGGAATGCCGGCGCGGCATCGTTGTCGACGATGCGATGCAAACCAGCGATCCGGCCGTGTACTCGGTCGGCGAATGCATCGAACATCGCGGCGAATTGTTCGGCTTGGTGGCGCCGGTCTACGAACAAGCCAGAATCTGCGCCGACCAACTGGCCGGCGGCACGGGCAGCTATCGGACCGGTTTCGCCGCGACCATGTTGAAAGTCACCGGCATCGATTTATTTTCGGTCGGCGATTTCGACGGCGATGCCGACAGCGAAACCCTGCGCTTCGTCGATTACGGCCTCGGCATCTATAAAAAAGTGGTACTACGCGGCGACGTGCCGATCGGAGTGATTCTGTACGGCGATACCGGCGATGCCAATGGCTATCTGCGCTTGGTCCGCGACGGCGTGCCGGTGAGCGACAGACGCCGGCGCTTACTGTTTGGCGGCGCGACAACCGCCGAGGCCGCCTGAGACAATAGCACCATGAGTCTAACCACCATCGTCAAGACCACTTGCCCTTACTGCGGTGTCGGCTGCGGCATCTCGGCAGAAATCGAGGATGCCGCCGGCCACCGCGTCCGGATTGCCGGCGATCCGGAGCATCCGGCCAATTTCGGTCGGTTATGTTCCAAGGGCGCCGCACTGGCCGACACCGTGTCCTTGGAAAACCGCCTGCTCCATCCGCGCATCGGCGGCGCCCGCGCCGATTGGGACAGCGCGCTGGATCTGGTCGCCGAGCGTTTCCGAGCCGCGATCGCCGAGCACGGCCCGGATTCGGTGGCCTTCTATGTATCCGGCCAATTGCTGACCGAGGATTACTACGTCGCCAACAAATTGATGAAGGGCTTCATCGGCTCGGCCAATATCGATACCAACTCGCGGCTGTGCATGTCGTCGGCGGTGGTTGGTTATAAACGGGCCTTCGGCGCCGACGCGGTGCCGTGCAATTACGAAGACCTGGAACTGGCTGATTTGATCGTGCTGGTCGGCTCCAACGCGGCTTGGTGCCACCCGGTGGCCTTCCAGCGCATCCGCAAGGCCAAGGAACGCAATCCGGCGTTGAAAATCGTCGTGGTCGATCCGCGCCGCACCGCCAGTTGCGACATCGCCGATCTGCATCTGCCGATTCAACCCGGTATGGACGCGCTGCTGTTCGACGGCCTGCTCGGTCATTTGGCGGCGGTCGCCGCCACCGACGCCGCCTATATTACCGCTTATACCGAAGGCTTCGAGGCGGCCTTGGCGCAAGCGCGAAGCGCCGCGCCGGACATCGCCGCGACCGCCGCCGCTTGCGGGCTGGCCGCGGCCGAGGTTGGCTTGCTGTTCGACTGGTTCGCCGCGACCGAAAAAACCGTCACGGTGTACTCGCAAGGCATCAACCAATCCAGTTCCGGTTCGGACAAATGCAACGCGATCATCAACTGCCACCTGGCCACCGGCCGCATCGGCCGGCCCGGCATGGGGCCGTTTTCGTTCACCGGCCAACCCAACGCGATGGGCGGCCGCGAGGTCGGCGGCCTGGCCAACATGCTGGCCGCGCACATGGATTTGGACAATCCGGTCCATGTGGATCGAGTCGGCCGGTTTTGGGGTAGCCAGCGGGTCGCCGACCGCCAGGGCCTGAAAGCGCTGGAACTGTTCGACGCGGTCGCGGCCGGCAAGATCAAGGCGATCTGGATCGTCGCCACCAATCCGGTCGCGTCGATGCCGGACGCCGACCGGGTAAGGCAGGCGTTGCAGGCTTGCGATTTCGTGGTGGTCTCCGATTGCATCGCCGATACCGACACCACTCGATTGGCGCACGTGCTGCTGCCGGCCACCGGCTGGAGCGAAAAAGACGGCAGCGTCACCAATCTGGAGCGGCGGATTTCCCGCCAACGCGCGTTGTTCGCGCCGTCCGGCGAGGCCCGCCACGACTGGTGGATCTTCAGCCAGGTGGCGCAACGCCTGGGCTTTGGCGAAGCCTTCGCCTACCGTTCCAGCGCCGAGATTTTCCGCGAACACGCCGCGCTGTCGGCCTTCGAAAACGATGCCGGGCACGGTCGCCGCGACTTCGATCTGTCCGGTCTGGCCGATCTGAGCGATCCGGCCTATTCCGACCTGCAACCGCTACAATGGCCGGTGAACGCAGCCGGCGGCACTGCCCGGCTGTTCGGCGACGGCCGGTTTTTCACGGCCAACGGCAAAGCCCACTTCGTGCCGGTGTCGCCCCGCCCTCCCCGCCACGTGCCCGACGCCAACTATCCGTTCACGCTGAATACCGGCCGCTTGCGCGACCAGTGGCACACGATGACCCGCACCGGCCTGGCCGCCAAACTGAACACCCACCAAGTCGAACCTTGCGTCGAAATCCATCCGGACGACGCCGCCTGCCTGCAGTTGCCGGCCGGTGCCATCGCCAAACTGACCAGCCGCTGGGGCGCGATGCTCGCCAAGATCGCGATCAGCGCCGAACAACGGCCCGGCAGCTTGTTCGTGCCGATGCACTGGACCGGCGTCAACAGCAGCCACGGCCGGATGGGCGCGTTGGTCAATCCGGTGGTCGATCCCTTGTCCGGTCAGCCGGAAAGCAAGCAAACGCCGGTCGCCATCGAAGCCTGGCCGGCCCGCTGGCATGCCGTACTGTTGTCGCGGCAAGCCTTGCCGCTATCGGACTGCGAATACCGGGTGGAGATGCGCGGCGACGGTTTTTACCGTTACCAACTGGCCGGCGGCCATACCGGCCGGGACTGGCGAACCTGGAGTCGCCACCGGCTGGCCGCCAATGCGGCCGAACGGTTGGACCGCCACTGGCTGGAATACAGCGATCCGCCATCCGGCGACTTTCGGACTGCTCTGATCACCGAAGCCGGCCTGCAAGCTTGTTTATTCGTCGGCGCCGGGCCGGAATTGCCGGAACCCGGCTGGATCGCGACCTTGTTCGGCAAAACGGCCTTGAGCCGGGGCGAACGCCTGAGTCTGTTGAGCGGCGCACCGCCCGCCGGCGAAGCCGATATTGGCCGAATCGTCTGTTCGTGTTTCAATGTAGGCGAGAAAACCATTCGGCAAGCGGTTCGCGACCGCAAGCTCGGCAATGTCGCCGAGATCGGCGCCTGCCTGGGGGCGGGTACCGGCTGCGGTTCCTGCCTGCCCGAGTTGAAGGTTTTTCTAGCGACCTGAACTAACAACGCGCATGCGAGCAGCCACCAGGGAACGATGCAAGCCAAACTACAGTTATTTCCGTATTTTCAACCTATCATTTCCACCGCCAGCGGCCAGATCGTCGGCTACGAGGCGCTGGCCCGCCAGCACGACGCTAACGGCCGCGTGGTTTCGGCCGGAGCTTGGTTTTCCTCGGCCGACATCGACGCCAAGCAGCGAACCGAACTCGACCGCCAGGTGCGTTGGCAGGCCTTGCAAAAGTTTGCCGAACACGCCGATCCCAATAGCTTTCTGGCCATCAATATCTCGGCGGCCTGGATAGACAATCTGCGCCAGCTGAACGCGGTGCCGACGGTGCGGATGCTGGAAGAACTGAATATCGACCGCGGCCGAGTCATCGTCGAAATCTCCGACGCACCGGCCGATCCGCAAAAACTCAAGCAAATCGTCCAGCGCTACCGTAAGCATGGCCTGAGCGTGGCGATCGGCGATTTCGGCGCCGGCTCCTCGCAGCTGGAACGACTGATCGCGGTCCAGCCCGACATCATCAAGATCGACATGCGTTTGTTCAAGCAAGCCGCCAAGGGCGGCATCGCCGGCGACATCATGCAAGTGTTGTCGCGGCTGGGCAAACGCACCGGCGCCCGGCTGACCTGCGAAGGGGTCGAAACCGACGAGGAATTCTGGTTCGGTTTGGACTGCGGCGCGCAATATATGCAGGGTTTTTTGTTCGGTAAGGCCGAGGCCGATTTCAAGCCGGCCCAGCAATATCAGCAACACATTGCCTCGCTGCGCGGCAAGTTTCTAAAACAAACCCTGGTCCGCGAAGAACGCAAAATCAACGCCATCAACACCCTCAAGAGCTTGGCCTATCGGCTGGCGGAGGCTTTGCAGGACGATTTCAATCTCAACGAATTGGTCAGTTGGAATTTCGCGGAAAGCGGCGTAATCCGCTTTTATCTGTGCAACAACCTGGGCGACCAGATTTCCCCCGACTTCAATTTCAGCGCCAACCGCTGGTTTACCGATCCGCGCAAGATCGGCTTCAATTGGTCATGGCGGCCTTATTTCTTTCAACTGTTGGCACTGGAACATTGCGGCGACCGCGACCGCATCGTCAGTTCCGAACGCTATCGCGATTTCGAGACCAACCTGCTCTGTAAAACCCTAGCATTACGGCTGGACGGCGACCGATTATTGCTGGTCGATACCGTCGCGGTCGATTAAGCGGTCTATACTCTTTCCAGCGGCGGCGCATCAGGAAGCGGGTTTAGGCCCGGGTCGGCGCTTTTCGTGCGTCCGTTCCCGCGATTGAAGGCATTCCGGGTTTTTCAGGCGTGTAGGCGACCAAACCTCCCCGCGCCGAAAACCGGTGATCGCAACGCTTTACGGCGCGTACCTACCGAGCTTACGGAATGACCAAGCCATCGCGCATCCCCACTTCACTTTCATTCGCTATCCTGGCCGCGGGCCTGGGACTGTTGTTCCCACTGGGTACTAGCGCCTTTCTGTTGAATGGCGAGGACTTCCAGCTTGATCTGGCCACTCTCGCCTCCTTGCACCGGCTCCACCCCGAACTGTGGGTCATCTGGGGCGCTCCGCTGGTTCTGGGACTAGCCGGCTATCTGCTGGGCCGTCAAAACGAAACACTGCAACAAAAAATGCGCAGTTTGGAGCGGCAAACCAGCCAACTGAACACAATTCTGGATACCGCGCCCAGCGCGATCATCACCATCGATCAAACCGGAGCGATCCGAAGTTTCAATCGCGGCGCGGAACGCATTTTCGGTTACTCCGCCGGACAAATGGTGGGCGAAAACGTCAAACGGCTGATGCCGGCCGACATTGCAAGCCGACACGACGGTTATTTGGCGCACTACATCGCGACACGGGAAAGCCGCGCCATGAACCAGCGCCGCGAGTTCCAGGGCCGCCGTGCCTCCGGCGAAATTTTTGCAGTGCAATTGCACATCAGCCCCATCGAAATCGACGGCGAGACGCTGTTTTGCGGCATCCTCGACGACGTCAGCGAAACCAAGGCACTGCAAACCCAACTGACCCAAGCTCAAAAACTGGAAGCCATCGGCCAACTCGCGTCCGGCGTGGCTCACGAAATCAACACGCCAATTCAATATATCGGCGACAACCTGGCCGCGTTGCAAAACTACTTCGTCGACCTGAGCGCCTGGCAGTCGGCGGTTTACCAACAAGCCGACCCGGCCTCGAAAACCCGGCTAGACGATCTCGGCGAGCAATTCGATCTGGCCTATATTCTGGACGACAGTCCCAAAGCCATCGGCCAAGCGCTGGAAGGCGTGACCAGGGTCGCCGAAATCGTCAAGGCCATGAAGACTTTTTCGCACGTCGAACCTAGCCAATCCCGGCAAGCGATCAACCTGAACGACACCGTCGCCGGCGCGATCACGATCAGCCGAAACGCCTGCAAATACATTGCCGACGTCGAAACCGACCTCGCCGCCGATTTGCCTGCCGTGCCCTGCTACGCCAACGAACTTAGCCAGGTCCTGCTCAACCTGATCATCAACGCCGCCCATGCCATCGAAGAAAAAGGCGGCGAACGCGGCGTGATCCAGATTGCCACCCGCAAGCTCGGCGATATGGCGGAAATCCGCATCCGCGACAATGGCGCGGGCATTCCGGCCGAGATTCGGGAGAAAGTCTTCAACCTGTTTTTCACGACCAAACCGGTCGGCAAGGGCACCGGCCAGGGGCTGAGCCTGGCCCACAACATTATCGTGGAGCGACACCGAGGCAGACTATACTTCGAATCCGAGGCGGGACTCGGCACCACCTTCCACGTACTGTTGCCGCTCGACCCGCAGGCACCGGTTACCGAAAATGACTAAGAAGCACATACTGTTTGTCGACGACCAGGAATTGGTTATTCAAGGCATACAACGCCAATTGCGGCCCTACCGCGAGCAATGGCGGCTGTATTTCGCGACGAGCGGCGCGCAAGCCCTAGCCATCATGGCGGCGGAGAAAATCGACTTGGTGGTTAGCGATATGATGATGCCGGGGATGCACGGCTACGAATTGCTGAAGACCGTCGCCGAGCGCTATCCCGGCGTGGTTAGAATCATGTTGAGCGGCTACACCGACGAAAACAACCTGAAACAGAGCCTGGAAGTCGCCCACCAGTATTTGAGCAAGCCTTGCAGCGCCGAAACCTTGCGGGAAGCGCTGAGCCAAATCTTCAAAATCCAAGATTGCATCAACGATCCGCTGATCGCCGGCACCCTCGGGGATGCCAACGCCCTGCCCAGCCTGCCCGCGATCTACCGGGAGTTGAACGCGGCAATCGCCGACGAAAACACCACCACCAAGGACATCGCCGACATTTTCGCCCGCGACATGGTACTGTCGGCCCGATTGCTGCAACTGATCAACTCGCCCTATTTCGGACTGAACCGGGTGGTCTCCAGCCTGACCGACGCCATCAACCTGATCGGCATCAAGCGCCTGAACAATCTGGTCTTGTCGGTACATGTGAAGACTGCGTTTCCGATCGCCAGTCCGGAATTGGAGCGAAAAATGGAATATTTGTGGCAAAACGCCGGCCGGGTCGGCGAGTTGGCACGCCTGATCGCGCTAGCCGAACATCAGCGGGAAGACCGTCCGGACCAAGCCTACCTGGGCGGCTTGCTGCACAATATGGGCTTGCTGCTTTTTCTGTCGCGCGGCGGCGGCAAAACCCTGGAATTGTTGGCGCGCGCCAAACGCCACGAGCAACCGATAACGGCCTTGGAAACCGAGATTTTCGGCTTCAATCGCTGTCAGGCGGCGGCCTATGTGTTGAGCCTGTGGAAAATCCCGCCGCGTATCATCGAAGCGATTTTGTTGCATTACACCCCCAACGAGACCGATTACGACGGCGTCAACGCATTAACCGCCGTTCACGTCGCCGCTTGCCTGTTGCAGCCGGCAAATCCGAACGACTACAGCCATTTGTTCGAAATGCAATTGGACGAAGCCTATCTGCGGCGTTTGGGCAAATGGGAACGTCTTGCGGAATGGCAGGCGTTGGCGGAAAAAGTCGCGGAACAAGCCGGAGGCAGCCGATGACCTTACCCAGCAATCCGACCGCCGAGCCGGCCGCCTTACCCGAGATCAGCCGGAAAACCCTGTTCGTCGACGACGAAATCCTGCTGTTGGAGGGCATCAAGCGCCAATTGCGCCGCGATTTCGACCTGACCGTCGCCGACGGCGGCGCGGCCGGCTTGCGCATCCTGGCCGAGCAGGGACCGTTCGCGGTGGTGGTGTCCGATTACAACATGCCGGATATGGACGGCATCGCCTTTTTAAATGCGGTGTACCGGCAGTATCCCAATACGGTCTTGGTCATGTTGACCGGGCGGGCCGAATTGGACATCGCCGTCAACGCGCTACACAGCGCTCATATCGCCCGCTTTTTAAACAAACCCTGTCCGCCGGAAATTCTGCGCGAGACCTTGAACGACGGCCTGGAGCAATATCGCCTGAAAATGGCCGAGCAAATCCTGCAAAACCAATTGCAGCAAGCCAACCATCAACTCGGCCAACTCAACGCGCACCTCGAAGACTTGGTGGCCAAGAAAACCCGCGCCCTCGCCTTGCAATATCGCTACGTGGCCAACATGACCCGCTTGAACGACTCAAGAGGCGTGGTATCGGCACTGATCGCCACGTTGACCGAGCTGATCGGTAGCAATGCGATCGGTTTGTGGTTGAGTCCGGGGGCCGATCAACAGTTTCGCTGCTTCCATCCGCAAAACGGCGAACCGAACCAGTTCGCCGTCGCCGATCTGCCCGAGGGCGCGATTCGCCGCGCGATCGCCGAGAACCGGCGTTGGCAATTCGGATCGCCGCTGGACGGCGGCGGCATCGCCTGGTTTACCGGCCAGCCGCTGGCCTGTCTGCCGATGGTCAGTTCTCGCGGCGTCATCGGCCTGATCACCCTGGCCGGCGACGGACCTTCCCTGACGGCCGACACCTTGTCGACATTGATCGGCATGCTGAACGTCACCGCCACCGCGTTACAGAGCCACTGGCACCGCGAAGCCTTTATCGAAGCTCAAGACGCCATCATCACCGCGTTGGCTAAACTGTCCGAATACCGCGATCCGGAAACCGGCTCGCACCTATTGCGTCTGAAGAAATATTGCGAGCTGATTTGCCGCCACATGAGCCGCACCGAGCGTTATGCCGCCAGCGTGACCGCCGAATTCACTCAGGATCTGGTGCGCTCGTCGCCGCTGCACGACATCGGCAAGGTCGGCATCCCCGACGCGATTTTGAAAAAGCCCGGCCGGCTGACGCCGGAAGAATTTCAGATCATGAAAACCCACGCGGCGATCGGCGGCGATACGCTGCGTTCGGTTTACGAGCAATATCCGTCGCAGGGCTTCATTAAATGCGGCATGGACGTCGCCTACGGCCACCACGAGCGCTGGGACGGCAGCGGCTATCCGCTGGGCTTGCGAGGCGAGGACATTCCGCTGGCCGCCAGAATCCTAGCCTTGGTCGATGTATACGACGCACTGACCAGCCGCCGGGTTTACAAAGCGCCGATGCCGCGCGAGGAAGCGATGAACTTGATCGTCGAAGGTAACGGCAGCCACTTCGATCCCGACATCGTCGCGGCCTTCCAGGAACTCGAACCGCAATTTCATCGCATCGCCGAAACTTACGCCGACCACGTCGAGGTACTTGCACCCGACGACCAATAGCGGAGACAATGCCGACAACGCTAGCCACCGCCTCGAGGAACCGAGATGAATTATTGGTTGATGAAATCCGAACCGGACACTTTCGGCATCGACGACTTGCAACGCAAACCCGAGCAAACCGAGCATTGGGACGGCGTCCGCAACTATCAGGCCCGCAACATGATGCGCGACGACATGCAGCCGGGCGACCTGGTGTTTTTCTACCATTCCAACTGCGCCGAACCGGGCATCGTCGGCATCATGCAGGTCGTCAAGGCCGGCTATCCGGACTTCACCGCCTTCGATCCGGACAATATCCATTTCGACCCGAAAAGCCGTCCGGACAATCCGACCTGGTTCATGGTGGACGTCAAATTCGTCCGCGAATTGGCGCGTAACATCACCCTCAAGGAGTTGAAGGAAAAGTCCGAACTGGCCGAATTGGCCTTGCTGCGCCGCGGCAACCGCTTGTCCGTGATGCCGGTCGGCGCCGCGCACTGGGACTTCATCCTCGGCCTGGAATAGCCGGCCGGCCGTGCCATGGCTGACATCGCGGCATCCGGATCGGCGCCGCCGGCTTACGCCGAACTACCGGCCCTCGCCGAAGCGGTACGCATCATCCTAAACCTGACGGCTGCCGGCCAAGGGGAAGTCATGGATATCAACCTGCCGTTGGACGCCCGCTTGCAAGCCAGCTTGAACAAGGTCGCGGAGGAACTCCCCGAACTCAAGCTCAATCAATTGCTGGAAGCCAAAATCACGCTGGTGGATAGCCTAAACCAGGCCGTGACGGTGACAATCGGCGAGCGCAACCTGCTGTTGCAAAACCCCGCGCGAATGCCGGTCCAAGTCGGCCAGACCCTGCAACTCCAAGTCGTCAAATTGGCGCCGACCGCCGAACTGCGCCTGGTGGCGGTCAGTCAGCCGAATCGAAACGAATTTTTGCCGGTAGCCGGCGCTAGCAACGGCGGCGTTTTCAAACTGCCGACCGCGCCGGCGAATTTAGGCGCGGCGACCTCAGCGAACCCCGCCAGCTCGGCGACTTCCTCTCCCTCCGCGACCTTGGCGGCCGGGGCCGGCGG